>JAZOAL010000115.1:0-11423 GCA_045595425.1 Eubacteriales bacterium | reverse complement strand
AAAAATACCAGATCCCGACAAAACCAGTTTAGCTAATCTGTCTTTAACGAGATCTTTATAAATGTACTCTTTAAATTTTAAAGCAAGAAAAGACGGTTTTTATCCGGACGGAGAAAAATTTCATCTCATATCGGGAGATTTTCAAGCTCTCGGTTCTTTATTTATTTTGTCAGAAACATCTTTGCTTCGCAATAAACACAGCGGCAGATTCCGGCATCGGGATCTGTTATTTTGAAAAGCTGATCAAGCTCTTGCTCGGTCTGTGTTATACAGCGTTTGTTTCCGCACGACAGCTTATTCACAAGCATGTCGTCCCTCTGCTCGGGAGAAACAACGCCATCGGACTCCGAAAGAAGCTGAAGTATCAGAGCCATGCGGATATATTTTCCGTTATGTACCTGCTTAAAATAGCAAGCACGCGGATCGCTATCCACCTTTACGCTTATCTCATTAACTCTCGGCAGAGGATGAAGTATTGCAAGGTCACTCTTTGCTCCCTTCAGCTTATTCTCGGTGAGAATATAGCTGTCCTTGAGACGCTCATAGTCTGCTTCTTCCTCAAAGCGTTCACGCTGGATTCTCGTCATATAGAGCACGTCAAGCTCCGGCATTGCTCCCTCAAGGTCTGTTGTCTCCACATATTCCATGCCGTTCTTATTCAGCACCTCAAACCTTACATAGCTTGGAATAGTAAGCTCGGCTGGAGAAATAAGCACTATCTTAACATTCTTATATCTCGCCAATGCCGCGATAAGCGAATGAACCGTTCTGCCGTATTTAAGATCACCGCAAAAACCGACCGTAAGATTATCAAGTCTGCCTTTTTCACGGGATATGGTAAGCAGATCTGTAAGGGTCTGCGTGGGGTGGTTATGACCGCCGTCACCTGCATTGATAACCGGAACAGAGGCATTTCTCGATGCCACATAGGGTGCGCCCTCCTGGGGATGACGCATTGCGATAATATCGGCATATGCGCTCATTACCTTCGCCGTGTCGGCAACGCTCTCACCTTTGGAAGCGGAAGAACTGGCTGCCTCTGAAAAACCGATAACATTTCCTCCAAGCTCCATCATTGCCGCCTCAAAGCTGAGACGGGTCCTGGTTGAAGGCTCATAGAAAAGGGTGGCAAGCTTCTTTCCTTTGCATCTCTCCGCATATTTTGCAGGATTTGCAATTATGTCATTTGCAGTTTCAATAAGACCGTCAATTTCCTCTACGGAAAAATCGTGTATATCGATCAGACTTCTCATTTTTATCCTTTCTTCATTCCTTCCCAAGCGGAGGAAGCGTAAACGCCTCCGCAATCGTCGTTTATAGCCTTCCCTTGCAGGGAAGGCTTATTTCGCTCCGTTTACTGCCAGATAGTTCTTGATTCTATCAACGTTTTCCTTGTTTTTCTCGTCCTCGGAGAGATATTCGATGATATCGTAAACATCAACTATCGAATATACCGGGAAGCCAAACTGCTCCTCAATCTCCTGCATTGCGCCCTTGTCAGTCTGACCCTTTTCCTTGCGGTCTACCATAATGAAGGTAGCGGCAACCTTGACGCCTTCAAGATGAGAAAGTATCTCCATGCTCTCGCGGATAGCCGTACCCGCAGTGATAACGTCCTCAATAATTACTACCTCTTCGGGAGCGGCAGGCACATATCCAACAAAAACTCCGCCCTCACCGTGATCCTTGATCTCTTTGCGGTTAAAGAAGAAGGGGACATTGAGACCATTCTTCGAAAGAGCGACCGCCGCGGAGACTGCAAGGGATATTCCCTTATATGCAGGGCCATAAAGAACAGCTTTTTTCTGACCGAGCTTTTCTGTATATGCTCTTGCATAGAACTCACCGAGCTTTGCGATATCCTCGCCCGTCTTTATCATGCCTGCGTTGATGAAATAGGGGATCTTTCTGCCGCTCTTTGCGGTAAAATCACCAAACTTCAGCACTCCCGCGCCCTCAAGAAACTGTATAAATTCTCTCTTATAGCTTTCCATTTTATTTCCTTTCCGCTTTTTTGAAAAAAAGCTTGGCAAAAAACTTTAATGTGACGTTCATTTATCTAAATCGTTCATCCTCCCGTGGGAGACGATGAGCAACTAAAAAACTCAACCAACAAATTCCGCAACGCATCTTTCATATGCGGCAACGGGATCTTCCGCTGCTGTTATGGGTCTGCCCACAACGATATAATCAGAGCCGATCTTCTTTGCCTCGGCAGGTGTCATAACTCTCTTCTGGTCTCCGATATCGCCGTCTGCAAAACGAACGCCCGGAGTTACCGTTACAAAACCCTCTCCGCATCTCTCATGAACCTTGCCTGCCTCAAGAGGAGAGCAGACAACACCGTCAAGTCCGCTGTTTTTCGCGTTCTCTGCATAGTGCATAACAACCTCTGCAATCGGAGCATCAATGAGAAGATCCTTCTTCATTGTCTCCTCGTCTGTGGAGGTAAGCTGAGTTACGGCGATAAGCATAGGTCTTGTGCCGTCCTCACGTGTAAGTCCTTCGATTGCCGCTTCCATCATTCTTCCCGTTCCTGCCGCATGAAGATTTGTCATGTCAACATCAAGGCGAGAAAGAACTGCCATAGACTTTTTAACTGTATTGGGGATATCATGAAGCTTAAGGTCAAGGAATATCTTATGACCTCTCTTCTTGATCTCCTTCACGATCGCAGGTCCTTCTGCATAATAAAGCTCCATTCCGATCTTAACGAAAGGCTTTCTGCCTGTAAACTTATCAAGAAATGTAAATACCTTTTCCGCGCTGTCAAAATCGCAGGCTATGATAACGTCCTTTCCCATTAGTGGGCACCTCCTATAATTTCATTTAATGTTTTTATTCCGTATTTATCCATTGCTTCGGGTAATTTTCGGATGATATCGCGGCATACATAGGGATCTATGAGATTTGCCGCGCCAACCTCAACTGCAGTTGCGCCGGCAAGCATCATTTCGATAACATCCTCGGCACTCGAAACGCCGCCCATACCAACCACGGGGATCTTAACAGCACCGGCCACCTGATAGACCATTCTAAGTGCCACAGGGAAGATCGCGCTGCCCGAAAAACCGCCCATTTTGTTAGCGATTATCGGCTTTTTGCTTTTCAGATCTATGCGCATACCGAGAAGAGTGTTAATAAGGCTGATGCCGTCTGCACCTGCCTCCTCGCAAGCCTTTGCAATTGAGACAATATCGGTGACATTGGGAGAGAGCTTGATAAGAACAGGCTTTGTGGTTACCTTTTTAACTGCTCTTGTGACCTCTGCCGCCGCCTCGGGGGAAGTGCCGAAGCTCATTCCGCCTCCGTGGACATTAGGACAGCTTACGTTTACCTCAAGCCAGCCGACCTGATCGCATTTATCGAGTTTTTCGCAGGTATAGGCATAGTCCTCAACAGAAAATCCGCTGACATTTGCCATGACCTTTTTATCAAAGCATTTTGCGAGTCTGGGAAGCTCTTCACTTATAACCTTTTCAACGCCGGGATTCTGAAGTCCCACAGCGTTTATCATTCCCGAGCTGCACTCCGCAATTCTCGGTGTTGGATTGCCGAAACGGGGATCTTTGGTCGTTCCCTTGAAGGAGAATGTGCCGAGAATGTTGATATCATAAAGCTCTGCGAACTCATATCCGTAGCCAAAAGTACCGCTGGCAGGGATTATGGGGTTATCCATATCTATGCCGCAAAGATTTACCTTTAAGCGTTCCATATGATCTCCTCCTTTCGCATAACGGGACCGTCCTTACATATGCGCTTATAGCCCGTAAGCGTCTTGCAGGAGCAGCCCATGCAAGCACCGAAGCCGCATCCCATTCTTTCCTCAAAGCTCAGCTCGCCACTGACATCCGTTGCATGGCAGACAGCGCGAAGCATCGGCTCTGGCCCGCAGGTATAGAAATATGAAAAATCCATACCTTCCATTGCGTTCGTTACAAAGCCCTTCACGCCATAAGAGCCATCGGCTGTCGCAACAGAAACATCAACTCCGAGAGCCTTGAATTCGTCTTCATAGAATATCTCGTCCTTTGTATTAAAGCCGAGAATGACGGAAACCTTCTTGCCCTGCTCTGCCAGCTTTTTAGCAAGCATATAAAGAGGCGGAACGCCGACACCGCCGCCGATAAGCAGAGGCTTATCACCGCTTCTGCTGAGATCATATCCGTTGCCGAGCTGTGTGAGAACATCAAGTCTTCCCTCGGTCATACAGCTCATAAGCTCGGTTCCCTTGCCAACCACCTTATAGATGATGACAAGCGTTCCGCCCTCGGGAACATCGCACACAGAGATAGGTCTGCGCAGGTAATACCCATCCAGCTTGATATTAACAAACTGACCGGGAATAATGCCCTCCGTGTCTCCCGCAAGAGTCATGCGGAAGACATTTTTGGCGATATTTATATTTTCTTTTATCTCAAATATTGTCTGTTTCATTTCTGCACCTTACGAATCAATAGTGGATATTGTAAGTGTAGTTTCTTCAAGAACATCGAGAAGAACTCGAACGGTATCAAGGCTCGTGAACATAGTCACATTATTCTCGGTTGCATATTTACGGATCTCAAAACCGTCACGGATCACGCCGGAGGAAGCAGGATCGCTGGTGTTTATAACATAAGCGATGTGTCCCTGACGGAGAGAATCAGCAATCTCATCCGAACCGTCCGAAAGCTTTTTAAGAACATGAGTGCGGATGCCGTTATTCTTAAGGAATGTCGCTGTTCCTGCAGTTGCCTCAATATTGAAGCCCAGATTATAGAAACGGCGGATAAGAGGAAGAGCCTCTTCCTTATCGCAATCTGCGATAGTAGCAAGGACTGTTCCGTAGTTCTGCAGGTGCATACCCGATGCCTGAAGAGCCTTATAGAGCGCACGGTAATATTTATCATCATAACCGATAGCCTCACCTGTGGACTTCATCTCGGGAGAAAGATAAGCATCAAGTCCGCGGAGCTTATTGAAGGAGAATACGGGAACCTTAACATACCATCTCTTCTTCTCCTCGGGATAGATTCCGAAGATGCCCTGTTCTCTCAGCGACTTGCCCATGATAACCTCTGTTGCAATATCCGCAAGGCTATAGCCTGTTGCCTTTGAAAGGAAGGGAACAGTTCTTGATGAACGGGGATTTACCTCTATGATATACACCTCTTCATTTTTATCCACGATAAACTGAATATTATAGAGACCTACGATTCCAATTCCCAGACCCAGCTTCTTTGCGTACTGAAGGATAGTACCCTTCACCTTATCAGAGATACTGAAGGTAGGATAAACGCTGATCGAGTCGCCGGAGTGGATACCCGTTCTCTCTACAAGCTCCATGATACCGGGAACGAAAACATTCTGTCCGTCGCAGATCGCGTCAACCTCAACCTCCTTGCCGCTGATATATTTATCAACAAGGACGGGCTTGTCCTCGTCGATCTCAACGGCAGTTTTCAGATAGTGACGAAGCTGCTGCTCGTTTGCAACTATCTGCATAGCGCGTCCGCCAAGAACGAAGGAGGGACGAACAAGCACAGGATATCCGATCTCTGCTGCAGTCTTTATGCCATCCTCGATCTTTGTAACAGCCTTGCCCTTGGGCTGAGGAATTCCAAGCTCGGAAAGGAGCTTTTCAAACATATCTCTGTTTTCTGCCTTGTCGATCGCGTCACAGTCTGTTCCTATGATCTTAACGCCTCTCTTGTGAAGCGGCTCGGCAAGATTTATCGCTGTCTGACCGCCGAGAGAAGCAATAACTCCCTCGGGCTTCTCAAATTCGATAATATTCATTACGTCCTCTGCTGTAAGAGGCTCGAAATAGAGCTTATCAGCAGTGGTATAGTCGGTTGAAACCGTCTCGGGGTTGTTATTGATAATTATAGCCTCATAGCCGGATTTTTTGATAGTTGTTACGGCGTGAACGGTAGAATAGTCAAATTCAACGCCCTGACCGATGCGTATAGGACCTGCGCCAAGAACGATGATCTTCTTTTTATCTGTGAGAACCGAATCGTTTTTACCGGTATAAGAGGAATAGAAGTAAGGAATATAAGCTCCGGTATGGCAGGTATCGACCATGCGGAAGACAGGGAAAAGATTATTCTTCTTTCTGAAATCATAAACGTCAAGCTCGGCACACTTCCACATTCTTGCCACATATTTGTCGGAGAAGCCCATCTTCTTTGCATCTGTCAGAATAGCAAGGTCATAGGGGTGAGCCTTAAGAGTCTCCTCCATATCTATTATGCGCTTGATAGCCTCAAGGAAGAAAGGAGTTATCTTTGTAATATCATGGATCTCCGCAACAGTTGCGCCTCTGTAGATCAGCTCGGCAATTGCGAAAATATTATCATCTCTGAACTCGCTTATATATTCACGCAGCTCTGCGTCTGTCATATTGTCAAACTTGTGGTGATAGATATGGTTTACGCCAACCTCAAGAGAGCGTATGCCCTTAAGAAGGCACTCTTCGAGAGTAGAACCGATGCCCATTACCTCACCCGTTGCCTTCATCTGCGTTCCGAGAGTGTTTGAAGCTGTGGTAAATTTGTCAAATGGGAAGCGTGGGAGCTTTGCAATGACATAATCCAGACGAGGCTCAAATGCCGCATTTGTATTTGCGATCTTGATATCCTCCAGAGCCATGCCAACCGCTATCTTGGCAGTAACCCTCGCTATGGGATAACCCGAAGCCTTGGACGCCAGTGCACTGGAGCGGGACACACGGGGATTTACCTCAATAAGATAATATTCGCTTGTATGAGGATTCAAAGCAAACTGAACATTACAGCCGCCCTCTATTTTAAGCTCTCTGATGATCTTGATAGCAGAATCATTGAGCATCTTTTCATCTTCTTTTGAAAGGGTCATAATGGGAGCGACGACCAGAGAGTCGCCGGTGTGAACGCCAACGGGATCGATATTTTCCATGCCGCAAATAGTGATAGCATGGTCATTTGAATCTCGCATTACCTCAAATTCGATCTCCTTGTAGCCCTTAACGCTCTTTTCGATAAGAACCTGATGCACGGGAGAAAGCTTGAAGCCGTTTGTACCGATCTCAATAAGTTCTTCTTCATTATATGCAAAGCCGCCGCCTGTACCGCCGAGTGTGAATGCAGGACGGAGAACAACAGGATAACCGATTCTATTTGCCGCTTCCTTTGCTTCTTCAAGATTATATGTGATCTCTGAGGGGATTACAGGCTCGCCGATGGATTCGCAGAGCTCCTTGAAGAGCTCTCTGTCCTCGGCGCGCTCGATGCTTTCACTGCTCGTACCGAGAAGCTCTGTGTGGCACTCGCGAAGGATTCCCTTCTTTTCAAGCTGCATAGCAAGGTTAAGACCCGTCTGACCGCCAATGCCGGGAACGATAGCGTCTGGACGCTCATAGCGAAGGATCTTTGCGATATATTCAAGTGTCAGAGGCTCCATATAAACCTTATCGGCAATTGTTGTGTCGGTCATGATAGTTGCGGGGTTTGAGTTTACAAGAACTACCTCATAGCCTTCCTCTTTAAGAGCAAGGCAAGCCTGCGTGCCCGCATAGTCAAATTCCGCCGCCTGACCGATAACGATAGGTCCCGAACCGATGATAAGAATCTTCTTTAAATCTTTTCTTTTTGCCATTTTCTTTCAGCCTCCGATATATTAAACTTTTTTGTAAGCAATTTTGCCGCCGCAGACGGTTAGAAGATTCTCGCCATAGAGCTCCGCGCCCTCAAAGGGTGTAGCCTTGCCCATGGAAAGAAAGTCTTTTGGGTCAACGGTGAATTTCTTTTCAAGATTCCAGACGGAAAAATCATTTCCGAGGGGAATTCCGAAGCGTTTTCTTGCATTTATTGCAAGCAGATCAATAATTTTATCAAGGGAAACTATTCCCTCTCTTACAAAGTAAGTATAAAGCACGGGGAATGCGGTTTCTATGCCCACGATTCCAAATGCGCTTTTTTCAAGTCCCTTGGATTTTTCCTCTGCCGAATGGGGAGCATGATCGGTTGCGATCATGTCTATCGTGCCGTCAAGGATTCCTCCAAGAAGGGCTTCTCTGTCCTTCTTTCCGCGCAAAGGGGGATTCATTTTGAAGCGTCCTTCCTCGCGCAGATCACTGTCATCCATAACAAGATAATGGGGAGCTGTCTCGCAGGTGATATTTACTCCCTCGGCTTTTGCCTTTCGTATTGCCTCAACGCTTTCCTTTGTGGAAATGTGGCAGACATGATAAGCACAGCCCGTTTCCTTTGCCAGCTTTATATCCCGCTCGATCTGAGCATATTCGCTCTCTGAGCATATGCCTCTGTGACCATGCTTCTTTGCGTATTCTCCATCATGGATATAACCGCCGCAGAGCAGTTCATTGACCTCACAATGAGCAACTATCATCTTGCCAAGAGCCTTTGCTCTCTTCATTGCCTCGCGCATCATGTCATCAGACTGAACTCCTCTGCCGTCATCAGAAAAAGCAAATGCGTCCTCTGCCATCTCCTCCATTGCCGAGAGCTCTTCGCCTCTCTGACCTACCGTGATAGCCGCATAGGGGTAAACATTTATAACAGCGTCTTTTGCGATTATGTCTTTTTGAAGCTTCAGGTGCTCTGCGCTGTCGGGCACGGGATTCAGATTCGGCATTGTGCATACCGCCGTATATCCTCCTCTTGCCGCCGCATGGCTTCCGCTCTTTATTGTCTCCTTATAAGAAAAACCCGGCTCACGAAAATGCACATGCACATCGCAAAAACCGGGAAAAACAATATTACTTTCATCGTCAAAAGAACGGATAAATTCATCATCCATCGAAAATACGTCCGTAAAAGCGGACAAATCGCCCCTACGCATATAAGCTGTATTTGCTTTCTGCATATCAGTGATCTTTGCCATAGCCGCTCCTTTCGAAAACCTTGTTTTTAGAAAAAAGCCTTGTCATAGGCGACAAGACTTTACCACAGGGCATAGCACGCCCACTGCAATGAAGCACACGGAATGTGCTTTTTTATGGTAAATTTAATATCCCGCCGATCATCTGCATCAAACCGAATCTTAAATTTTATTCTTCCATTATTATACCACCATAGCAAACTTTTGTCAATAGAAATTATTGGAATACCTCTGACAAAAAGCGCAAATTTTGTCAAAAGATTTTTGTACAAAAAATCATATTGTTGACACAGTGGTATATTTTGGTTATAATAAAGCTGTAAATTGATAAAATATTTTGAGGGTAATATGAAAAAGATAATCATCATATCCATATTGACACTATCTTTGTCCTTTTATGCTTGTGAGAAAAATGCACCCGATAACGCATCGAAATCACCACAGCTAATGAATACCAAAAGCAATGCCGTTACCGACACCGAAAAAATGATCGAAGAAACCGAAACTTCTCATGAAAGTGAGCCTTTTATAACCATCGAAGAAACCCAATCACCCGAAACTACCGCAATTCCCGATACCGAGCCTGAAACACAGACTGTTACCGAAGCACCCGAAACCGATGAAGTCACAGAGCCTGAAGATATAGTCTATGGAGACGATCCCGAGGAGGACGATGACTATAAAAATATTTCCAATAAGGGCGGTGTATCTGTTAAAGATATGCTGTTTTCCATAGCCGATTCCGAAATCACTCTGAAATTCAGTTTGCCATCAAACTGGCAGTTTGAAAAAAGTGAAAACGGTGAATATACAATAGCCGTATCTAAAGAAATAGGCAAATTTTTTATCGGTGAAGCCACAGATCTTGACGTTTGGAAAACAGTCAACACTGAAAGTGCCGAAACGGGCGGCATCAAGGTTATGCGCAATATCGAAAAGTTCGGTTCGAAAGACGCACTGCGATTCAGATACCGTTATAGTTATTCTTTCAGTGAAAATGGCGAAGAAAAGCTAATGACCTTGATTCTTGATTATACATCGGTGCTCAGCACAACCGCAGATAAACTGCTAAGCGGTGTTATCATCGGCAGTCTTAACAGTGATCCGAAATTCGGCGTTCTTTCACATCTAAAGGATAGTTCCCTGCTCATCCTCGGAAACAGCTTTATCAGAACCTCCTCTATCGGCAGTATCCTTTCGGAAATGATGCAGAAAAACAGCAAAAAATGCACTGTCAACGCCATTTCGCGCGGTTATGCACAGGTTGGAACATATACCGCTGACACGGCAATAATGAGCGACATCAAAAGTGGAAAATACAGTGCCGTATTCATTTGCGGACTCTATTCCGCCGATGAGATCGCCAATCTTGAAGTGCTGAAAAATGCCTGTGACAGCTCAGATACGTCCCTTATCATCTTCCCCGCCCATAATGAAAACCGTTCTGTAATCGACGCCGCCGCAAAAAAATTCCCTGAACTCACTATTTTAGATTGGAAAGCGGAGATAGATATGTTCATTGAAAGAGGGGCTGACAAATGGGATTTCTTCAAAAACGATGCTCATAAGCACAGTACTCCCCTTGCGGGATACGTTGGTGCGCATATGATCTACCGCGCCATTTACAGCAAAGTCACAAAGGCAGATTTGACCTACTCGATAAAACAAACCGATATCGATCCTATCCTCGGAGATTATCCCGATCTTGGATATATAACTGTTGCAGATAAGGCCGATGTGATCTATGTTGGTTAATAATCAAAACACAAAAAGACCGAATTAGGCACTGTGTTCTTAAGGACAGTTTTTGAGATCGGATAGCATATAAACGAACGATTACCGCCAGAGGCTCCCTTGTGTAAAGGGAGCTGTCAGCGAAGCTGACTGAGGGATTGTTTTGACGATATTTGAAACTTTTACAATCTCTCCGTCACGGCGTTGCCGTCCCGCCTCCCTTTACACAAGGGAGGCTTTTTTGTTTCAATTAAGAGAACTTCAAAGATAAAGATTATGTAAACAATAATTTGACGGGGCAAAGTAAGTTGCAGCCTATGAGATCCTTCACTGCGTTCAGGATGACATTTGTAAGTTGTTTGTGAATCTTTCCACAGCAAATCTCCTGATTTTTTCATTTAGTAAAAGCTACAAATGAGGACTATCTGTCATCCTGAACGCAGTGAGGGATCTCATGTGGAAAAACTAACTTTTTTCTTTCTAAAATCCCTTTTTCGTTATAGAAAGCCGCAAAACAGTATTCACCGAAAAGACATCCCGAGCGTAGTCGAGGAATCTATGTTCGGTGTTTGCCCGGTAAAGCTCGGATCGCTTATGCTCGGATATTGTTTATAGATCCCTCGGCTTCCCTCGGGATGACCGGTGTGGGTCGGTCACATATTTTTCTACGGTTAATTAAGCTTCAAACAATAATTTGTCGGTGAGTAGAAAGGTGAACTATGGCAGATGATGACAAGAGTTAGCCTTCTCTATCAGAGAAGGTGGCGCGGAGCGACGGATGAGTAGAAGCCCCGTCTATGATTACGATATCTGAGCAATACCGA
>JAZOAL010000114.1:0-6053 GCA_045595425.1 Eubacteriales bacterium | reverse complement strand
GCATCAAACTGGGGATGGAGAAGTGTGTCAAGGTTTCTGGGGTCGATCATGAGAACGGCCTCTTCCTTTGTCTTGTGACCCTCAGCAACGAGATCTACAGCGATCTGGAGAGCAGCGGGAGCTGTTCTCTTACCGTTACGGGTCTGAAGCATATAGAGCTTTTCATTTTCAATGGTGAACTCCATATCCTGCATATCATGATAATGGTTTTCGAGAATATCGCAAACCTTCTTGAATTCCTCGAATGCTGCGGGGAACTTGTTTGCCATCTCAGCGATGGGCATAGGTGTACGAACACCTGCAACAACGTCCTCACCCTGTGCGTTTGTAAGGAACTCACCCATGAGCTTCTTCTCGCCTGTAGCGGGATCACGGGTAAATGCAACACCTGTACCGCAATTGTCACCCATATTACCGAATGCCATTGCCTGTACGTTTACAGCGGTACCCCAGCTATAGGGGATATCATTATCGCGGCGGTAAACATTCGCACGGGGGTTATCCCAAGAGCGGAATACTGCCTTAACTGCGCCGATAAGCTGTTCCTTAGGATCTGTGGGGAAGTCCTGACCGATCTTAGCCTTATATTCAGCCTTGAACTGGTTTGCGAGCTCCTTCAGGTCGTCTGCTGTAAGCTCAACGTCCATCTTAACGCCCTTTTCTTCCTTCATCTTATCGATGAGCTCCTCGAAATACTTCTTTCCGACTTCCATAACAACGTCGGAGTACATCTGGATAAATCTTCTGTAGCAGTCATAAGCCCAGCGCGCATTGCCGGACTTCTTAGCCATAACCTCAACAACCTCTTCGTTAAGACCGAGGTTGAGGATGGTATCCATCATACCGGGCATGGATGCTCTTGCACCGGAACGAACAGAAACGAGAAGGGGATTTTCAAGGTCACCGAACTTCTTGCCGGTAACGCCTTCCATCTTAACGATGTATTCCATGATCTCTGCCATGATCTCATCGTTGATCTGTCTGCCGTCTTCATAATACTGTGTGCAGGCCTCGGTTGAAATTGTGAAGCCCTGGGGAACGGGAAGACCGATATTGGTCATTTCCGCGAGGTTAGCGCCCTTACCGCCGAGAATCTCACGCATATCTGCGTTACCCTCGGAGAAGAGATAGCAATACTTCTTTGCCATTTTTGGTAATCCTCCGTTTTATAAATATAAATTTTTGACTTTGTGGGGTGATGCGCGGGAGTTGGGAAGCACGCAAAAAAACACTCTCACGAGCATCGCACTACATTATACCATATTTTGCATAAATAAGTCAAGCATTTTTTATGCAAAAGGTAAACTTTTTATTAACTTCGTCAATATCGGCAAAAAAATCTTTGACAAGTGAGCCGATAATGTATATAATTATTAAGTATTTTAATTTTCAACGGAGATTATATGGCAGATATTTTTGATTTATTCAAGCAGATAGCTCAAAAAAGGGAAGAAAGCACTGCAGGAGATCCGATTTCCTGTCTTGTGGTCGGTCTCGGAAACCCCGGAGACAAATATTTTCACACCCGACACAATGCGGGCTTTTTGGCGCTTGACTATATTTCGCAGAAGGCAAACACGAATATCGACCGCTCAAAATTCAAGGCTCTTGTGGGAGAGGCAAATATTGCAAATAAGAGAATTCTCCTTATGAAGCCCCAGACCTTTATGAATAATTCCGGTGAGGCTGTATCCGAGGCGGCAAGCTTCTATAAAATCAAGCCCGAGAATATCATCGTAATATTCGATGACATCAGTCTTGACGTCGGCAGGATGCGCGTTCGCCGCGACGGAAGTGCAGGCGGTCACAACGGCATCAAGAGCATTATCGAGCATATCGGCTCGGATAAATTCCCGCGCATCAAGATCGGCGTTGGACAAAAGCCCCATCCCGATTTCGACCTTGCAGATTGGGTTCTTTCAGAATTTGGAAAAGAGGATAAGGAAAAGCTTTTTGCTATGTTCGGCTATGCCCACGAAGGGCTTGAAAAAATCCTTTCGGGCGATATCGATGGCGCAATGCAGCTCTGCAACAGCGCAAAGTGCTGATCAAAACACAGACCGAAAGGATCTGCAATGGATTTTAACAAACAACAAGCCATTAAAGCTTTTGAAATTCTAAAAAACTTTTCTCGAAAAGTTTTTTAGCCGCCGGAGGCAAAAAATGAATATACTAACCGACAGCATAAGGCGGGACAGCGAATATACACAGCTTCTTGCCTGTACACTTAAAGCTTATGACACAAGAGAAGCCCTGCCCATCGTTGCAAGCGGACTTTGCGAGGGGGCATCGGATGCACTCCTCGTTTCACTGCTTGAGGATATCGGAAGAGAAAAAGGCGGATGCGCACTTCTCATCTGTTCCGAAGAGAAGGACGCGGTGCGGCAAAAGGCTCTGCTTGAGCGTTTCGGACTCAAATGCGGCTTTTATATCGCCCGCGATCTCACATTTTATAACATAACAGCCTCTCATGAGTATGAGCATGAGAGGCTTAATGTGCTTTACGGAATAATGAACGGTGAGCTTGATGCCGTGGTCACCACACCCGATGCGGCACTGGGTTATACTATCCCCCAAAAAATTCTCCGCGAGTTCACCATGAAGCTGGAATACGGCAAACGCCTATCAATCGACGAGACCGTGAATAAGCTGCTCGCCGCCGGATATACTCGAACAGAAATGGTGGACAGTGCAGGACAGTTTGCTGTGAGAGGCGGCATTATCGACATTTTTCCGCCAAGCGGACGCTATATTGATATGGACGGCAGAGAGATCAGCGGTGCCACCCCTCTCCGCATCGAGCTTTTCGGTGACGAGATCGACAGAATGGCAATGTTTGATGCCGAAACTCAACGCATCACAGAAAATCTCGACCTTGCCGAAATAATGCCCGCTCGCGAAATCCTTATCAATGCCGAGATACGCGAAAGGATCAAAAAAGCAATTTCCGCGCAGATCAAGGCATCCAAAAACGAGCGTGCCATCGAGGAGCTGATAGGTGAGGTTCATGCGATAGATAACGGGCTTGAGCTGAATTTTTCCGACAAATATATTTCCCTTATCTACCCCGAGAAAGTATGCCTGCTTGATTATCTGCGCTCTTCCTCACGAGCTTTTGTTACCGTGAGGGGAACAGCGGCTGTGCTTGAACGTCTTAAGGCATCGGAATGGCATCAGAATGAGACGATAAAGGAGCTTCTTGAGGCGGGCACAATCAGTCCCAAATACACCGAATATTCGAAACCGATATCCACCTTTGACATATACTGCGACACAAATGTCACCCTCCATATAAACTCCCTTGCCGGCGGAATGTCAGGCAGAAGGCTTGGCGGACTTTTCGGATTCAGGACAAAGCACAGCGTGTCCTATGCCGACAATATTGAACTTCTAAGGGATGATCTTCGAACATACTCCGCAGGCGGCTTCAGAATAATTCTTATGTGCGAAAATGAGGCGGCGGCCAAAAACATGAAGATGCTTCTTGAAGAAGAGCCCTTCAGCGTCTACACCGCCGTGGATCAGGGCGATTTCAACGCGGATACACTGCCAAAGGGAACAGTTCTGATAGTATGGAAGGAGCACCTTGCCCCATATGAATTACCTGTTCCGAAGATTGCACTGCTCTCAACCAATCCTGATGGAAGAATTGCCGCAAAGCGTACCGAAAGTGCGCTCAAAAAGCGCGTAAAAAAGAGAAGCGATGCGAAAAAAATACTTTCCTATGCCGATCTTGTTGTCGGTGACTATGTTGTTCATGAGACTTACGGTATCGGTATCTATAAGGGCATCGAAAATGTCACGGTAAACGGTGCGAGCCGCGACTATATCACCATTCAGTATGCGGGAACCGACAAGCTTTTTCTCCCAACCGAAAAGCTGGACATGGTTTCAAAATATATAGGTGCAAGAGCCGATGACGGCACTGTAAAGCTTTCAAAATTTGGCGGCGGGGACTGGGTCAAGGCAAAAACAAGGGCAAAAGCCGCCGTCAAGGAAATGGCAAAGGAGCTTATTCAGCTCTATGCCCAAAGAATGAGGAGAAGCGGCATCGCCTTCCCGGCGGACGATGATTATCAGCGGGATTTTGAGGCGGCATTTGAATATGAGGAGACGCCGGCTCAGCTAAATGCGATTGAAGATATAAAAAGGGACATGGTTAATCCCGTGCCCATGGACAGACTGCTCTGCGGCGATGTCGGCTTTGGCAAGACCGAGGTTGCGCTTCGCGCGGCTTTTAAGGCTGTACTTGGGGGAAAGCAAGTAGCCATTCTTGTGCCCACAACTATTCTCGCAATGCAGCATTATCAAACAGCACTAAGCCGTTTCCGCTCCTTCCCCGTCTCAATCGATCTTATTTCACGTTTCAAGAGTGCAAAGCAACAGGCACTGACGCTCCGAAAGCTGAAGCGCGGCGAGATCGACATAATAATCGGAACTCATCGCCTTGTTTCAAAGGATATAGAATTCAATAATCTGGGTCTGCTCATTATAGATGAGGAACAGCGTTTCGGTGTTGCCCAAAAGGAGAAGCTGAAGCAGATAGCAGGAAATGTTGATGTGCTGACCCTGACAGCTACCCCCATTCCCCGAACCCTAAACATGGCGATGAGCGGCATCCGTGATATATCAATTCTTGATGATGCCCCCGGTGACCGCCTCCCCGTTCAGACCTATGTTCTTGAGCATGACGAGCTGATAATCGAGGAAGCCATACGCCGTGAGCTTCGCCGTGGTGGGCAAATTTTCTACCTTTACAATAATATCGAAAACATCAATGTTGTTGCCGCAAGGCTTTCAAAGCAAATACCCGAGGCGCGCATCACGGTTGCCCACGGGCGCATGGAAAAAGAGGAGCTTGAGGATATCTGGAGCGCGATGCTTGCAGGCGAAACCGACATTCTCATAAGCACCACCATCATTGAGACAGGAGTTGACATTCCGAATGCGAACACATTGATAGTTGAAAACGCTCACAAGCTGGGGCTTTCTCAGCTTCATCAGATAAGAGGACGCGTTGGAAGATCTTCGCGCCGTGCATACGCATATTTCACTTATCCCAGAGGGAAAGCGATCTCGGAGATCTCAACAAAACGTCTTGAAGCTATCCGAGAATATGCGGAATTTGGGGCAGGCTTTAAAATCGCGCTTCGTGACATGGAGATCCGCGGTGCGGGGAACCTGCTCGGTGCAGAACAGCACGGTCATCTTGACGCCATTGGTTACGACCTTTATATAAAGCTTCTGAACGACGCGGTTCTTGAAGAAAAGGGCGAAAAGCACGAAGAAAAACCCGACTGCACGATAAATCTGATCTGCGATGCGTTCCTCCCCGAAAAATATGTATCCTCTTCTTCACAGCGGATGGAGCTTTACAAGCGCATTGCAATGATAGAAACAAATGAGGACAGAGACGACATCACAGACGAGCTTTATGACCGCTTCGGTGATATGCCAAAGCCTGCCCGCAATCTGCTTGATATCGCCTATATCCGTGCAAAAGCGGTAAAATGCGGTGTTCTGAAGATAGATCAGGTGGGCACGGAGGTTCATATATATCCCGTTAAATTCGATTGGGCCATCTGGTCTGAGCTCGGACGCATGAATGGCGGAAGAATAAAGGTAATAATGTCATCTTCTCCTTACCTCAACTTCCGTTTTTCGGGCGGCGATAACATTCTCGAATCAATGGAGCGCCTATTTGAAAATTATCTGCGGCTTGAAGAGGAAATAAAAGAACAAAAGGAATAGTTTTTGCAAAAGCTAAATAATAATTTATCGAACTGTTTGTAGAGTGATGAATTATTGTTTACAAAACCCGATAAACTATTGTTTACAAAAATTGTAGTTTTGTCAATGATGTGAGACTAAAAAAAGTAAAAATAAAAGTAACGAGTTTTGTTAGATGCTTTTGCAGTCGGAAGGAGGGGCGAAGCCCCGAGTGAAGACTGCAAAAGCAGCGCGCGATTCAGGCGCAGGTGTTTTGGAGTTCTGCTTGCTTTTGGTTAGGAGATTTCCAGCCGAGGACTGCCATAGGAATACTGTTGGAACGG
>JAZOAL010000113.1:0-8955 GCA_045595425.1 Eubacteriales bacterium | reverse complement strand
GAGCCTGAAATACCGCAAAATACAGGTAACATAGCGCGGACATGCGCGGCAACCGGTGCTTCCCTGCACCTTATCCGCCCTCTTGGGTTTGAAATTGACGATGCAAAGCTGAAGCGCGCAGGACTCGATTACTGGCATCAGCTCGACATTACTTATTATGATGATCTTGAAGATTTCTATCAAAAAAATCCCGAGTCAGCCATTTATTATTTCAGTACAAAAGCACCGCGTGCTTATACCGAAATAGATTATCCGAAACAGGTTTATCTGATGTTCGGCAAAGAAACCAAAGGACTCCCCGAAGCTCTTCTTGAAAAAAATCCTGATTTTTGCGTCAGAATTCCCATGCGCGACGGGCTTCGCAGTCTCAATCTTTCAAATTCCGCGGCAATTGCGGTTTATGAGGTTCTAAGGCAACACGATTTTGATGGGCTGCGCGAGGATGGCGTTCCAACTACTTTTGAATGGTGATTATATGAAAGAGGTTATGATAGCTATGAGCGGCGGTGTTGACAGCGCAGTTACCGCTTATTTGATAAAAAAAGCAGGTTATGACGCCATAGGCGCAACGGTTACCATGTTTGACAGAACCGATCCGCGCTTTGCCTCAGAGCCGAGCAATGATATTGCCGATGCAAAAAAGGTTGCCGAGATTGTCGGCATCGAGCACTATGTTTACGATTACTCAAAGGAATTTGCGAGTGAAGTCATTGGAGATTTTATATCGTCTTACCTCGGCGGTTCAACGCCGAATCCCTGCATAGTTTGTAACAAAAAGATTAAATTTGGAAAATTACTTGAAGCGGCAAACGATCTCGGATGCTCGCATATTGCGAGTGGGCATTACGCTATTATCGAAAGGGATACAAACGGCAGATTTCTGCTGAAAAAAGGCAAGGATACAAAAAAGGACCAGGCATATGTCCTCTGGTCTCTATCCCAATATCAATTAGGTCACACATTGCTTCCCTTAGGTGAATTTTCAAAGGATGAAGTACGCAAAATCGCCAAAGAAATGGGATTTGTCAATTCGCGCAAAAAGGAAAGCCAGGATATTTGCTTTATCCCGGACGGTGATTATGTCTCTTTCCTCTCACGCTATACAGGCATGGATTTTCCTTCGGGAAATTATATCGATACAGACGGAAATATTCTTGGAAAACATACGGGAGCTGTGCGTTATACAACAGGTCAGCGAAAGGGACTCGGAATCGCCCTCGGTCAGCCAATGTATGTTTGCGGCAAGGATATGAAGGATAATACCGTTACCCTCGGTCTTGAAAGCAAATTGTTTTCAAGCTCTCTCCAAGCTTCAAATATCAATTTTATTGCCTTCGACAAGCTTGATTCCCCCATAAAGATCGAGGCAAAGATCAGATACAGCCATAATACAGCAAAAGCCACCCTTGAACAGACCTCCGAAACTTCTTTTCGTCTTGAATTTGACACACCTCAAAGAGCGATAACAAAAGGACAGTCTGTGGTTCTTTATGATGGAGATTATGTTCTCGGCGGCGGAATAATTGATTAAGATCGGTTAATGCCGATCCTTCGCACTGTATACGAAAAGCGTTCACGACTTGGCTTTTGCCTCTGCGTGAACGCTTTTCGTATACAGTCTGTCGGGACACCTCTCGGTGTCCCGATTTTTTATTTAAAGAAATTTCTTAACAGTATCGCTTGCCTCTTCAGCAGGAACAGAAGCTGTTGCAACGATCTTAACGCCGTGCTTTTCGCTGAGCTCGTCAAGCTCAACGCACATATTCTCGAATGCCGCAATATCATTTCCGCAAACCTTGAGCGTACCGTCGATAAAGAGATCGGTAATATCATGGTTGCTGGCGAGGATACCTGCTACAAAACCGTATAGAGACTGTGCATCAAAGATGCAATAATCGTTAGTATTGATAAGACGAACCTGGGGCTTAATATCGAATCTGAGCTTAGTGCCCTTTTCGAGACAAACAACTGCACCCGAAGAGGTCTCTATAGCCTCGTTAACATTTGCAATAAGATTTTTTGTTTTACCTGTGCCTTTAACGCCGATGATAAGTTTTAACATAATATAACCTCCAAAACGAGTAATAACAAAGGTACTCACCTAAGTTTATATATATTATACCAAACACTTCCGAAAAAAGCAATACTTTTTAGCATTTTTTTGAAATTATTTTAATCTCGCGTCAAGAAGCTTCTTTTCTTCTTCATATCCGGGCTTTCCGAGAAGCGCAAACATATTCTTCTTATATGCTTCAACACCGGGCTGATTGAAAGGATTAACGCCGAGGGTATAACCGGATATCGCGCAGGCTTTTTCAAAGAAATAAATAAGATAACCGAGAGAATATTCGTCCTTCTTATCAAGCTCGATAACGATGTTCGGCACATTGCCGTCCATATGTGCAAGAAGTGTTCCCTGCATCGCATTTTTGTTTACAAAATCGAGATCCTTGCCCGAAAGGAAGTTGAGGCCGTCGATATTGTTTTCGTCATTCGGGATAGGCATTTTTGCACCTGCATCCTTAACATCAAGGACTGTTTCGAAAATAGTTCTCTGACCCTCCTGGATATACTGACCGAGAGAATGGAGATCTGTTGAGAAAATAGCAGATGCAGGGTAAATGCCCTTGCCATCCTTGCCCTCACTCTCGCCGTAAAGCTGCTTCCACCATTCGCTGAACATCTGGGCAAAGGGTTCATAAGCAACAAAAATTTCAGTCACCTTACCCTTGCGCAGAAGAAGATTTCTGATAGCGGCATATTTATAGCAATCATTCTTTTCAATATCTGTGCTGCAGAGCTCTTTTCTTGCGGAATTTGCGCCTTCCATAAGCTTATCGATATCAATACCAGCAACTGCGATCGGGAGCAGACCTACCGCTGTAAGTACCGAGAAACGTCCTCCCACATCATCCGGGACAACAAAGGTCTGATAACCCGATTCATCGGAGAATGACTTAAGCGTTCCTTTTGCTCTATCTGTGGTAACGAAAATTCTCTCTCTTGCGCCTTCCTTGCCGTATTTCTCTTCAAGAAGATTGCGGAAGATACGGAAAGCAACCGCAGGCTCTGTGGTTGTGCCGGACTTTGAAATAACGTTAATGCAAATATCCTTACCTTCGCAGATAGAAAGAAGCTCTGAAAGCGCGGTCGCACTGAGACCGTTTCCTGCATAATAGATATCGGGAGTATCCTTCTTGAGATTATTATAGAGAGGGGATTTAAGGAATTCAATAACCGCTCTCGCGCCGAGATATGAGCCGCCGATGCCTATAACAACGAGAATATCACAGCTCTTCTTTATCTTTTCAGCCGCAGCTTTAATAGCGGCAAACTCTGCCTTGTCATAATTCTCGGGAAGGTCTACCCAACCGAGAAAATCACTTCCTGCGCCGCTTCTTCCTTCAAGCACTTCTGCAGCTTTCGTGATTTCCGGCTGAATTGCCGAAAGCTCCTCACCGCTAACAAATTTTTCAACATATCTACCATTTAGTTTTACTGTCATTTTTCTTCTCTCCTTCAGAAAATTTGTAATTATTTTATTACAAATCTCGACAAAAGTCAATAGTCTTTGTTAATTTTTATCGCATAAGGCAAAAATATCTGAGCATTTGTCCCAAAACTCCCCAAAAACCGATCTTTTTTACATCATTTTCGCAGATAACATCAATTGTTCCGATCTCATTTTCTCCGCTTAGCACCTTTATAATGCCAACCTTATCGCCTGCCTTTACAGGTGCAGAAATCGACTCGGATATTTCGGGCAGGAGAGTTATTTTTCCCTTTTCGGCGGCTGAGATAACCGCACTGAATTCCGAGTGTGCTATAGAACAGCTATCAACAGTTCCTCCAAGCACCTTGATACTTCCCATCGTTTCGGCTTCACATCTGTAAAGAGCATAGTTTGCGAAGCCCCAGTCGAGCATTTTTGTGGCTTCGGAATTTCTCACATCACGGGTCGGAGACCCCATTACAACGGCTATAAGAGTCATTCCGTCTCTCTCTGCGGTAGCGGAAATGCAAAATCCGGCTTTTGAGGTCGAACCCGTTTTCAGACCGTTTGCACCTTTGTAAAATCTGATCAATCTGTTGGTATTTGTCAGCCCGAATGCCCCGTCCCTTATACTGTCCATCCATATAGAGCTGTATTCGAGTATTTTTGTGTGCTTTATAAGTTCTGCAGACATCAGCGCTATATCTCTTGCGCTGGTAACATGATTTTGAGCGGTATCGTCAAGACCGTTGGTGTTCTCAAAAACAGTGTTTTTCATGCCGAGCTCTGTGGCTTTATCATTCATCATTTTAACAAAGACCTCTTCGCTGCCTGCAATATGCTCGGCAAGTGCGACCGCCGCATCATTTGCCGATGAAATTACAACGCTTTTTATCATATCCTCTGCCGAAAGCTCCTCCCCTTCCTTTAGGTATATCTGAGAACCTCCCATCGAAGAAGCATTCGTGCTTGTTCTTATCATATCCGTCAGCTTAAGAGTTCCGTTGTCCACAGCTTCCATGACCAGGAGCAATGTCATAATCTTTGTAACAGAGGCTGGCGGCAAAGCCTCGTCCGGGTTCTGCTCAAAAAGCACCTTTCCGGTTGAAGCTTCCATCAAAATACCGCTTTTTGCGTCAATTGTAAAGGGTTCATCTGCCGAAATATTTAAAAATCCGATGGGAATCAGCATAGTCAGCGCCAAAATTGCCGACAAAATACGTTTTTTCATAAAAATCACCTCGCTTATAATTATGAAGCGAGGTGATCTAATATGTTTATTTAATTATTTTCTCACGCCGAATTTGTAGATCGTTGTATAGTCGTATTTTTCTCCGACATCGAGAACTACATTTGTGAAATTCGGATGATTTATCGAATCGGGCATTTTCTGAGTTTCAAATGCCACTGCATGTCTTGGAGTCTGGGGATATCCACCTTTAAAGCGGTGAGGACCGTCCATCACATTGCCTGTATATACCTGTACACCGGGCTGATTGGTGATAACATACATTTCCCTGCCCGATTCCGGATCATAAAGAATAGCCCTCAGAACAGGCTCTTTTGTTTCTCCGCCCGTGAAATTGAAATTCATATCATAACCCTTGCCATAACGCAGATCGGGATCATCGGAATCTATATCCTTGCCGATCATCTTCTCTGTGCGAAAATCAAAGGGAGTGCCCTCAACGCTCTTAATTTCGCCTGTGGGAATAAGTCCGGCATTGGTAGGAGTATAACTGTCCGAATCCATCCAAAGCGTGTGGGCTTCGATAGAACCGCTTGCAAAACCGCCAAGATTGAAATAAGTGTGGTTGGTGAGATTTACGATAGTTTTTTTATCCGTTTCGGCTTCATAGCGGATCGAAAGCGCATTATCTGCCCTCAGAGTATAAGTCACCTTTGCCGAGAGCGTTCCCGGATAGCCCTCCTCCATATCGGGAGAAATATATTCCAGCACAAGCTTTGGCTCATCTCCGTCAATCGGTGCAGCATGCCACAGTTTATGCGAAAAACCGACCCTGCCGCCATGGAGACTGTTCTCTCCGTTATTGATGTAGAGAGAATATTCATTGCCGTCAAGAGAAAATTTGCCCTTACAGATTCGGTTGCCTACCCTTCCGATAAGCGCCCCTTGATATCCGGAGGCATTCATATAATCTTCGAGGCAAGAATAACCGCAGACAACATCTGTAAATCTTCCGTCCTTATCGGGAGATTTTATCTGCATGATCGTTCCGCCGAAATCGGTGAGCTTCACCTTCATGCCGCTCGAATTCTTCATCGAATATGTGCTGACTTCTCTGCCGTCCTCCATATATCCGAAATGCCTCTTTTGAATGTTGATCATACTTGCGCCTTAATCGTCGTAGCCGCTCGGATTCATCTGCTGCCAGTGGTTTGCATCACGGCACATATCCTCAATATTATATTCAGCCTTCCAGCCGAGCACCTTATAAGCCTTCTCGGGGTTAGCATAGCATTCATCGATATCACCGGGACGTCTTGGAGCGATCTTATAATTGATTTTTATTCCCGTTGCCTTTTCATAAGCATTTACAATATCAAGAACAGAATAACCAACACCCGTTCCTACATTGAAATATTCAACGCCTGTTCCCTTATCCGCAAATTCGATCGCTGCAAGATGTGCCTTTGCAAGATCGACAACATGGATATAGTCGCGAACGCCCGTGCCGTCATGGGTATTATAGTCGTTACCGAATACAGAGAGACATTCTCTCTTGCCGGATGCGACTTGCGTGATATAAGGAAGCAGATTGTTCGGGATTCCTTTGGGATCCTCGCCGATTCTGCCGCTCTTGTGAGCACCGATGGGATTGAAATAACGGAGGATAGCAACGCTCCAAGCATTATCCGCTACCCAAATATCCTTGAGAATACGCTCGATCATCAGCTTTGTTTCGCCATAAGGATTAGTTGTGGAAAGCGGAAAATCCTCGGATATCGGTACGCTTTCGGGTTTGCCGTAAACTGTTGCCGAGGAGCTGAAAACTATTCTCTTCGCACCGTATTTTGCCATTACACGGCAGAGAACAAGGGTGCTCAGCAAATTGTTCTGATAATACCTGATAGGCTGCTCAACAGATTCACCCACAGCCTTGAGACCTGCGAAATGAATTGCACTTTCGATCTCATTTTCCTCAAATATCTTCTCCATTGCCGCTTCATCGCGGAGATCAGCCTCATAGGACTTAAAATTCTTGCCTGTGATCTCCTTGATCCTGTCAAGAACGCAGGGCTTACTGTTACAGAAATTATCAACAATAATTATCTCTTTGCCTGCATTTAAAAATTCAACCGCTGTGTGCGAGCCGATAAAGCCGGCACCGCCCGTAATAAGAATTGCCATTTTAATACCTCTCTCAAATTATTTCCAAAGACCGTCGGGGTAAATCCCCTCCGCGATCATCTTTCTTATACTGCTCTGAACCTTTTCCTTATCCTCATGATATGTAACGCCGTACCAAACAGAATCGGTGGAATAGACTTTAACGTCAGCAATGCCTGCATTCATCATTTTCGTGATGGCTGTGGGTATGTAATATTCGGATTTCAGCTCTGTTCCTTTTTCGGAAAGGAAGGAAGCAAAGCCCTTCTCTATATGTTCAAAAACTGCCGGAGTAAAGCCGAGGCAGTTCATTGAAACGATGGTTTTTTTGGAAATCCTATGCCAAACGCCGTCCTCTTCATAAGCCGCCATATCGCCATCTCTCTTCAGCTTAGTTCTTTCCGTAACATTAAGAAGATATCCATCGGAGTCAACAGAGCACTCTCCGCGCGAAACAGTTCCGTTCTCGGTAAGAGTATTATAAAGAACATAGCCGACCATACAGCAATGCCCCTTGTCTGCATTTTTCAGATGTGCCGCCAGCTTCATAAAAGCATCTCTTCCGTAAAAATCATCGGAATTGATAACCGCAAAATTGTCTGTAACGCAATCCTTTGCGGAAAGAACCGCATGGGCTGTACCCCAAGGCTTTGTTCTGCCTTCGGGAACACTGAAGCCCTCGGGAATATTATTTATATCCTGAAAGGCATATTCAACCTTGATGCTCTTTGAAGCACGGTTGCCGACTGTTTTTTTAAAGTCTTCATAGTTTTCTTTCTTTATCACGAAAACCACCTTATCGAAGCCTGCCTTAATGGCATCGTAAATTGAAAAGTCGATGATGAATTCACCCTTATCAGTGATGGGATCTATCTGCTTCATACCTCCGTATCTGGAGCCCATTCCCGCAGCCAAAATTACAAGTGTCATTTTGAAAAACCTATGCGGCTATGCCGCAATCCTTTCTTAATTTATGTTATCAGCGGAAAATACCGGTTTTAGTCAACATCATAATAAATCTGCTCGGGAGGAGTGAGGAGCTCTTCAGGATTCTCAACATATCTCTTGATAAGCTTGAAGCAGGAAGCATAATAGAATCCGTCTACGATTCTTTCGTCGGTAACTGCCTTCAGATCTATGTATTTGTGCTTTTCAACAGTGCCGTCTGCTGCAAGCCTATATTCAGTCTGCTTTGAGCCATAAGAAAGAAATACGGGAAGATTGCCGAAATCATAAAGGTGATGATAGATAGGCTTGATACCGAGAGACCCCATGCTTGTAATGATCATAGAGCCGTGGAAGGGGCTGACCTCGTTTGTAAGGAACTTGGGAAGCCATCCAAAATAATCAAAGAAATTAAGCCAAGTTACCGTCCAGCGGAAGAAGATACCCGGAATATGTGATAGAAACTTTGCAACGTTATCAAAGCTTGAGCCTTCGCCTGCATCAAGAGTATCGGTTACGACCTTGTTGAATTTGTCATAAACATCATCAATAGTATCGCCGGGATGGAAAACTACCTTGATCATAGTATCGGGAGCGTCGATCGTCATTTCCCTTTTTATCGACATGTTGATAACTATTTCCTCATCTCTTGAATAGATCTTCTGACCGCTTATAAAGCGGTTAAGAGCAGGTCTTTGGGATATCATGCGGACATATGCAGCAAGCATTACATGCAAAATGGAAAAATTTTTCTTACCTTCTTTCACCTTATCGCGGCAAAACTTTTCCGTTTTATCAATGCTGAGCTGATCGGTGAAAAAATTTTGTGAATCCGAACGGCGCTTCATAATATAAGGCATTACTTTTGAAATTATAGAAGCACTACGAACGCGTCTGCCGTCCTTTCGATCTCCAAACCTTCTTTTTCTCATAGTCAACTCCTTAAAATTATTTATACATCGTTAATTATATACCAAACTGCTCAAAAAAGCAAGAGCTATGCAAAAAATATATATTTTTACCTTGTAGTGTTACAATAGATGTGAGACCAAAAGTAAAAAAAGTATAGAAAAAGTGATTGAGTTCTGTTAAAATAGAATTACCCCTAATCCCAAACAACAGAAAGGACTCAATCACTCATGAAATATTATACCACAAACAAACG
>JAZOAL010000112.1:0-7566 GCA_045595425.1 Eubacteriales bacterium | reverse complement strand
AAACCTTATCGGAGCGATCGAACGCTCAAAGGGAGCAGGGCTTGAAAGACTTATCTATGCACTTGGAATCCGCAATGTAGGCGAGGTCGCAGCGGCGGCTCTGGCAAAGAAATATCAGACTCTTGAGGCTTGCTTTGACGCAACTGCCGAAGATATTTGTGAAATAGAGGATTTCGGGCTGATAACGGCTCAGTGTGTTGTAAACTACTTTTCACATCCTCAGAACAGAGAACTTTGCTCTCGTCTCATTGAAGCGGGGCTTAATACAATTGCGGTAAAGAAACAGCTTGCTGACAACCTTGCGGGAATGACCTTCGTGCTCACCGGAACTCTCCCCACAATGACTCGCGATCAGGCTTCCGAGCTGATAAAAGAGCGCGGAGGGAAGGTCAGCAGTTCGGTTTCTTCCAAAACCACATATGTTCTCGCAGGCGAAGAGGCAGGTTCAAAGCTTACAAAAGCTAAAACTCTCGGAATACCGATTATTGATGAGGAAGCTTTCCAAAAAATGCTTGATAATTAAGGATATTAAATATGATCGATTCAAAAGAAAAGAATAAGGTTGACGGAGGCATGCTTTATCTTGTGGCAACACCGATAGGTAATCTTTCAGATATTTCCGAGCGTGCCTTAAAGGTGCTCTCGGAGGTCGATTTCATTGCCGCCGAGGACACGAGAAATTCCATCAGACTTCTGACTCATTTCGGAATCAAAAAGCCGCTTGTTTCCTATCATGAGCATAATAAGCGCGAAAAGGGCGGGGAAATATGCGACAGATTGCGTGCAGGCGAATCCTGTGCACTGATAACGGACGCGGGTACTCCTGCCATCAGCGATCCCGGGGAGGATCTTGTTCGGCTCTGTGCCGAAAACGGTATTCCCGTTACATCTCTGCCCGGCTGCTGTGCCGCAATAACCGCTCTCACGCTTTCGGCATTGCCAACCGGAAGATTCACCTTTGAAGGCTTTCTCTCGGCAGTAAAAAAAGAGCGCAGAGAAAGGCTCACAGAGCTTTCCGGCGAGGTTAGAACAATGATCTTTCATGAAGCTCCGCATAAATTAAAAGCTACCCTTGCCGATATGGAAAGTGTTTTCGGTTCAGACAGAAAAATTTCGCTTTGCCGTGAGCTGACAAAGCTTAATGAGGATGTTATGCGAACAACTCTCGGCCAAGCCGTAGGATATTATAACGAAAATGATCCCAGAGGCGAATATGTTCTTGTGGTCGAAGGCGGAATGAGAAAAAATAAAGATCTGTTCTGGCAGGATATGTCAGTGACAGAGCATGTTGAATATTATATTGATATGGGTCTTGAGCGCATGGAGGCTATCAAAAAGACCTCCAAAGACAGGGGGGTTAATAAAAATTCGGTTTATAAGGAATATGTAACAAAAGAAAATGTCTAATTACGTTAAAAAATAACGAAATTACCTATTGATTTTTTATTCAGAAAGTGGTATAATAATTCATATTTTTAAGAAGAGGTGTTTTACAATGAGTAAACTCAGAGCAGGCGTCATCGGCGCAACAGGTATGGTGGGTCAGAGATTTCTGACTTTGCTTGAGAATCATCCTTATTTTGAAGTAACCGCACTTGCGGCTTCCGCAAGAAGCTCGGGCAAGCCCTATGCAGAGGCAGTCGAGGGCAGATGGAAGATGAAAACTCCTATTCCCGAAGCATATAAGAATATGCCCGTTATCGATGCAGCCGAGATCGACAAGGTTGCGGCTCTGGTTGATTTTGTTTTCTGCGCAGTTGATATGAAAAAAGACGAGGTTATGGCTCTTGAAGAGGCGTATGCCAAGGCAGAGATACCCGTTGTTTCAAATAACTCCGCTAACAGAAAGATGCCCGACGTTCCCATGCTTATGCCCGAGGTAAACGATGATCACCTTGCTGTTATCGAGGCTCAGAAGCAGAGACTTGGCACAAAGAAGGGCTTTGTCGCGGTTAAACCCAATTGCTCTATTCAGAGCTATGTTCCCATGCTCACTCCTCTCCGTAAATTCGGTATCAAGGAAGTTGTTGTTACTACATATCAGGCAATCTCAGGTGCAGGTAAGACCTTTAAGGAATGGCCTGAGATGATAGATAATGTTATCCCCTTTATCGGCGGCGAGGAAGAGAAGAGCGAAAAAGAACCTCTCAAAATCTGGGGTAGGGTTGTTGACGGTAAGGTTGTTGACGATACAGATACAATCATCACTTCTCAGTGCATCCGTGTTCCTGTAACCGACGGTCACACAGCGGCTGTGTTTGTAAAATTTGAAAATAAGCCCACAAAGGAAGAGATACTTCAGTGCTGGAAGGAATTTTCCGGTAAGCCTCAGGAGCTGAAGCTTCCTCATGCTCCCGAGCAGTTCATCACATATTTTGAGGAAGACAACCGTCCTCAGGCTGCTCTTGACCGCGATATTTACGGCGGTATGGGCGTTACAGCCGGCAGACTCCGCGAGGATACCGTTTACGATTATAAGTTCGTAGGTCTTTCTCATAATACCCTCAGAGGTGCCGCAGGCGGCAGCGTGCTCAATGCAGAGCTTCTCTACAGACTCGGATATCTTGGATAATTATAATAAAAAGCCAACCGATAATGATATGCACCCCAAAAGCGTCTAACTTTTGGGGTGCATATTGTTGAATTGTCACCTATCATTGACAATTCAACATTCGCTTCCCGATTTTTTTCGGTAATTTCCTTGACTTATAATCAATTTGGAGTTATAATGTATTATTATATTAAAGTAAAGGATATACCAAATAATGAAAATCGTCGTTAAAGTCGGTACGTCAACTTTGGCGCACCCAACAGGACATCTTAATATTCGCCGCGCCGAGGAGCTTTGCAGAGTGCTCAGTGACCTCAAAAACAGAGGGCATGAAATAATACTCGTTTCCTCGGGAGCTATCGGAATGGGTGTAGGTAAGCTTTCCCTTAAAGAGCGTCCGCAGGACATCCCGACAAAACAGGCCGCCGCCGCTGTCGGTCAGTGCGAGCTGATGTATACATACGATAAGCTGTTTCAGGAATACAGTCATACCGTTGCCCAAATACTGCTTACCGGCTCTGATTTTCGACATGATGACAGATTTGAGAATTTCAGAAATACAATGATCCGTCTGCTTGAGCTTGGCGTTCTTCCTATTATAAATGAGAACGACACTATTGCCACCGAGGAGATCAAGGTTGGCGACAATGACACACTCTCCGCAATAGTTGCAACGGGCATAAATGCCGAAATGCTGATACTGCTCTCGGATATTGACGGGCTTTATACGGCAGACCCCCATAAAGATCCAAATGCAACCCTTATAAGTGAGGTACATGAGCTTACACCCGATATCATGGCTCTCGCGGGCGGCGTTGGTTCTTCGCTCGGCACGGGCGGCATGAAAACAAAGCTCCACGCCGCAGAGCTTTGCGCCGAGGCAGGATGCGAAATGGTTATTCTCAACGGCGAAAAGCCCTCATTGCTTTATGATCTTTTTGACGGCAAAAAAGTAGGCACAAGATTTTTTCCGAAAGGCTGATAAAAAATGACTACAATTGAAATCTTAAAGCAGGCAAAGGCATCTGCGCCTGAGCTTGCAATGCTTGATACAGATACTAAGGATCATGCGCTCCTCGCAATGGCAGATGCTCTTGAAGAACATTCAGACGAGATACTCGAAGCAAACGCTATTGATGTTGAGACGGCAAAGGCAACAATCGGCGAGGTCATGACAGACCGACTGCGCCTAACTCCAGAAAGGATCAAGGGAATGGCAGATGGCATCAGAGAGGTTGCCAAGCTCCCCGATCCAATAGGCTCGGTGATCGAAAAAACGGAAAGACCCAACGGTCTCGTTATAAATAAAGTCCGCGTTCCCATGGGCGTTGTTGCTATAATCTATGAAAGCCGCCCTAATGTTACCTCGGATGCGGCTGCTCTTGCACTGAAAAGCGGTAATGTCTGCGTTCTTCGAGGCGGCAAAGAGGCTTATAAAAGCTCATATGCAATCGTTTCGTCAATGCGTAAGGGTCTGAGGTCTATCGGACTTCCCGAAACCTTTATCAATATGCTCGAGGATACCACAAGGACAGGCGCAAACGAGCTTATGACCGCAACAGAATATGTTGATCTTCTGATCCCCAGAGGCGGTGCAGGACTTATCCGAGCTTGCGTTGAGAACGCGAAGGTTCCTTGCATACAGACAGGTACGGGAATCTGCCATATCTATGTCGACAAGGACGCTGACCTCCTCATGGCTCTTGATATCATAGAAAACGCAAAGACCAGCCGTCCTTCGGTATGCAATGCTGAAGAGGTCTGCCTTGTAAACCGCGCTATAGCAAAGGACTTTCTGCCGAGGCTTAAGGAAAGACTGACAGATAACCGCTTGGTAAATCCCGTTGAGCTTCGCCTTGACAGGGAAGCGGCAGAGATAATTGACGGTACACCTGCAACGGCTGATGATTTTGGTACGGAATTCCTTGATTATATCCTTGCGGTGGCGATCGTTGATGATGTTAAAGAAGCAGTTTCGCATATAGCAAAACATTCAACACATCATAGCGAAGCAATTATCACAAGCGATGAAAAGGCTGCAGAATATTTTACCGCCGCTGTTGACAGCTCTTCGGTTTATGTCAATGCTTCAACGCGATTTACCGACGGAGGTGAGTTCGGTCTCGGCTGTGAGATCGGAATTTCAACTCAAAAGCTTCATGCAAGAGGTCCTATGGGGCTCAATGAGCTTACAACCTATAAATATATTATCCGCGGAAACGGTCAGATCCGCTGAAAGGGGCAAAAATGGATAAATTTGGTTTTATCGGTTGCGGTAATATGGGCGGTGCGCTTGTCAGCGCATCTGCAAAGGTGCTTTTGGGAGAGCAAATTATGCTTTGTGACGCATTTGGCGCAAAGGCTGAAGAGCTCGCTGCAAAACACGGCGCAAAGGTCACAGACGCAAAAAATCTTGCCGAAAGATGCAATTATATCTTTCTCGGAGTAAAACCCCAAGGTTTTGAAGCTCTTTTTGAAGAGATCAGACCGATTTTAACAGCTCGCAAGGATGATTTTGTACTCATCTCCATGGCGGCAGGCATCACAATCTCAGCTGTTGAAAAAATGGCAGGCTGTGCCCCGGCTGTTATCCGCATTATGCCAAATACGCCTGTATCGGTTGGCGAAGGAATGATACTTTACGCTTCTAACAGTAAGACTTCTGACCAGCAGATCGAAGCCTTTAAAAAAGCACTTTCGTATGCCGGCGCACTCGATGCTCTTCCGGAGGATAAGATCGATGCCGCAAGTGCGCTTTCGGGTTGTGGACCTGCATTTGTATATATGTTTGCCGAAGCCCTTGCAGACGGTGCGGTTGAATGCGGTCTTCCTCGCGATAAGGCAATGCTCTATGCCGCGCAAACGCTTCTCGGCTCTGCAAAGCTTCTCAGCGAATCAGGCAAGCATCCGGGTCAGCTCAAGGATGCGGTTTGCAGTCCCGGCGGAACAACTATTGCAGGTGTTCACGCCCTTGAAGACGGTGCTTTTCGCTCTTCAGCAATGAATGCGGTAAAAAAAGCATATGATAGAACTTTGGAACTAAAAAAATAAAAATATCCGTTGCCTATCGGCAACGGATATTTTTATTTTTTATAGATCATTTTTGGCTTTTCTTTATTATTCACGCAACCAGCGGTTATGATAACCTTGTAAAGATTTTCTTCGGAGGGGATCTCATACATAAGTTCAACCATGATCTCCTCCATAATAGAGCGTAGACCTCTTGCTCCGGTATTGCGTTCCAGAGCCTTTGCGGCAACGGCTTCAAGCGCAGAATCCTCAAATTCCAGTTTAACTCCATCCATATCAAAGAGCTTTATATATTGCTTGACAAGGGAGTTTTTAGGTTCACTGATTATGCGAACAAGCGCATCCTTATCAAGGTCTGAGAGGGGAACTATAACAGGAATTCTGCCCACGAGCTCCGGAATAAGACCGTATTTTACGATATCATGAGGATTGACGTCCTTATAAATACCGTTCTCCTTTTTCTCGGCTCTCTTCTTGATCTCACTGGAAAATCCGATGGACTGATTGCCCTTGCGTTTCTCAATTATTTCAGCCAGACCGTCAAAGGCACCGCCGCAGATAAAGAGAATATTTTCGGTGTTGATCTGAATAAAATCCTGATTCGGGTGCTTTCTTCCTCCTTGTGGCGGAACATTCGCCACCGTACCTTCAAGGATCTTGAGAAGAGCCTGCTGTACACCTTCGCCCGAAACATCACGGGTAATAGATCTGTTTTCGCTTTTTCTCGATATCTTATCGATCTCATCGATATAGATAATACCTCTTTCCGCAAGCTCGATATCGAAGTCTGCCGCCTGAATAAGTCTCAGAAGGATATTTTCAACATCCTCGCCCACATATCCGGCTTCGGTAAGCGTTGTTGCATCCGCAATGGCAAAGGGCACCTTAAGCGCTTTTGCCAGCGTCTGCGCAAGGTAGGTTTTACCGACACCCGTAGGTCCTATCAAAAGGACATTACTTTTTTGGAGCTCGATTACATCTTCTGCAACTTTATCCTTGTTCTTCTTGGCATTATTATAGTTTTCTTCTCGATTGAGGATTCGCTTGTAATGATTATAAACAGCAACGGAGAGAGTGATTTTTGCTTCATCCTGACCGATAACGTATTTATCAAGTGATTCTTTTATCTGTTTTGGACGGGGGAGGGTGTCGAGAGCAAGAGCATCAAAATTGATCTCCGGACCAAAATTTTCATCTATAATCTGCTGACAAGCGTCAACACAGTAATTACAAATATAAATCCCCTGGGGAGAAGGAATAAGAAAATTAGTCCGACTCTCATTTCGTCCGCAAAATGAGCAAAATCTGACAGGGGTATTATTATTAGTCGCCATTTAAGTTAAAAACCTTTCAAAGTATTAAACGCGCTTTGTAAACACCTTGTCTATAAGACCGTATTCAAGAGCTTGATCAGCCGTCATGAAGTTATCTCTCTCTGTGTCGCGTTCGATGATATCGAGAGCTTTGCCGGTATTTTCGGAAAGGATCTTATTGAGACGATCGCGTGTACGGAGAATATGATCAGCATGGATCTTTATGTCGGTTGCCTGACCTCTTGTTCCTCCGAGGGGCTGATGGATCATTATCTCGCTGTTAGGAAGAGCAAATCTCTTACCTTTTGCTCCTGAAGAAAGCAGAAAAGCTCCCATGCTTGCCGCCATGCCAATACAAATGGTTGAAACATCGCATTTGATGAAATTCATTGTATCATATATAGCCAAACCCGCAGAAACAGATCCGCCGGGGCTGTTGATGTAAAGAGAAATATCCTTATCGGGATCCTGTGCTTCAAGGAAGAGAAGCTGTGCAACTACGAGAGATGCGGTAACGTCATTTACTTCATCGGAAAGAAAAACTATTCTGTCGTTAAGAAGTCTCGAATATATATCGTATGCACGTTCACCTCTGTTGGTGGTTTCAATAACGGTTGGTACAAGAGCCATAATAAATACTCCTTTCGCAATAAGTATTTGCTGTGTTTAAAA
>JAZOAL010000111.1:0-5181 GCA_045595425.1 Eubacteriales bacterium | reverse complement strand
ACGCACCTGATCGCTCTGCAAGTATGCAGAGCTCAAGGGTGCTTGTAATCACTCTAAATCACCTTTTTGCCCCCAAAGAGCACGGGGGCAAAAAGGGTCAGTGATATCGCATATGCTTTCGGTATCGAAAAGCGTTTGACAGTGCAAATTTTCGCATATGCTATCGTTTGTTTTTTTAGTTAGTTTTGATGACAAATTTTGTTTTAATTGGTATTTGATTTCACTGAAAAATTATTATTTGAAGATTCATATACAGATAGGAGAAAAATCATGGCAAAAATTATAGCAACAGATAAAGCACCGAGTGCCATCGGTCCCTATTCACAGGCAATGGTGGTAGGAAATATGGTGTTCACATCCGGACAGATCGCAATAGATCCCGCAGTGGGAGACATCGCGGCAAAGGATATTGCGGGGCAGACCGAGCAGGTCATGAAGAATCTGACCGCAGTTCTTGCAGCGGCAGGAACAAGCATGGATAGGGCTGTTAAGACCACCTGTTTCCTTGCGGATATTTCGGATTTCGCCGCTTTCAATGAGATATACGGCAAATATTTCACCTCAAAGCCTGCAAGAAGCTGTGTTGCGGCAAAGGCACTCCCCAAAGGAGCACTTGTTGAGGTCGAAGTAATCGCGGAGATATAAAAAACGAAAAGAAAAAACTGTGATAAGCTCTTTTTCTATAAACAAGAAATTGTCGGTGAGCAAAAAACGATCTCGGCAACTCGCTTTTTTAGTATTATACTTCCTTTTCCCATTTGTCAACACGGAGATACAAAACAATTTGCAACCCATCTGCGTTGTAAACAGAAAACCGTTAGCACTCCTATTGACAAATGAGGCAAAAAGGAGTAAAATAGTAGAGTATTTTTAATTCAGAGGTGGTTTGATGTCTAAACTTTATATTCCCGAGGGATATTCCTCCGAGCTTACAGTACGCCAGACCGAGCTTGCCATCAAAAAGGTCAAGGACTTTTTTGAGCGTGATCTCGCCATCGGGCTCAATCTAACACGCGTTTCCGCGCCGATCTTCGTTGAAGCGACAAGCGGTCTCAACGATACCCTGAGCGGTATCGAACGCCCCGTTGATTTCTCGGTTTTCTCGGGCGAACGGTTTGAGATAGTCCAGTCTCTGGCAAAATGGAAGAGAATGGCTCTGAAGCAGTATGATTTCAAGGTCGGAGAGGGACTTTATACCGACATGAACGCGATTCGCCGAGATGAAGAGACGGATAATATACATTCGATCTTCGTTGACCAGTGGGACTGGGAAAAGGTGATCACAAAGGAACAGAGAACCATGGAAACTCTGAAAAAGGCGGTCACAAATATCTATGCGGCTATCCACCACACAGAAAATTATATAGTTGACGACTATAACTTTATTGAGAGTCACCTGCCCGAAGAGGTGACCTTTATCACAACTCAGGAGTTGGAGGACAGATATCCGCATCTGACCCCCAAGGAGAGAGAATATAAGGCGGCAAAGGAATACGGTGCTGTTTTCCTTATCGGGATCGGAGGCAAGCTCCGTTCCGGCATGATACATGACGGCAGAGCCCCCGACTATGACGATTGGTCTCTCAACGGCGACCTTATCGTTTATTATCCCGTTCTTGATATTGCTCTTGAGCTCTCCTCCATGGGTATTCGTGTTGACGAGGAGGCGCTTGAAAGACAGCTCATCGAGCGCGGATGCACCGAAAGGCGTTCGCTCCCCTTCCACAGCGCGCTTCTTGCAGGAGAGCTGCCCTACACCATCGGCGGCGGCATCGGTCAGTCAAGACTCTGCATGTTCTTCCTGCGCAAGGCTCATATCGGCGAGGTTCAGTCCTCCTTCTGGCCAAAGGACGTTGTTGCCGAATGTGAAAAGCGCGGTGTTAAATTGCTTTGATAAATCAAATGGGCGTCTCTAAATACTCGCCGTGCGTGGAGTTTTTAGATGTGCCCAAATAATAATAATAGACTGAGCCATTCGCTTGCCTAAAAGCGAATGGCTCAGTCTATTTTGTATGTCATCATTTATTCGGATCGAGATACTTCCAGTAGCTTTTCAGATAATTTATGCCCGACCAGATCGTGAACACGGTCATTGCAAGCATTGAGGCGTATGTAAGAATATGATAATTCGCAAAGCCGGGATTTGCGATCATATCTATAAGCTCAAAGAGCACGGGCTCAAGAAGAGCGCAGAGAATATAGACTATCTGCGTAACGGTCTTGATCTTTCCCAGCATGTTTGCCGCAACAACTATCCCCGCCGCACCGGACACAACAAGACGGATTGAGGTTACCGCCAGCTCGCGCATAATAACGATAAGGGTGGAGATGAGACAGAAAAACTGCAGCGGGCCGTCGAATTTAAAAAGAAGAACTAAAAGGGTCGAAATGACCATGAATTTATCCGCAAGAGGATCGAGAAATTTACCGAAATCTGTGATAAGATTATGTTTTCTCGCTATCTTGCCGTCAAGCATATCGGTAAACGCAGTCGCTCCGAAAATCGCCGCCGCAAGAACATTTGAAATGAGCATAGGCAGAGGAAGAAGCATTACTATAACGATAAATGGCACCATGAAAAGGCGCAAAACTGTCAGTTTATTGGGTAGATTCATTTTTACCTCCAAAAATTATTCTGCCGCATGACCGATAAGGTCATAATCCTCAGCGGTGTCGATCCTCACATTAACGAAAGCTCCCGGCTTTATCTTCTTTTTCGCAGTGAAAAATACCTTGCCGTCGATCTCGGGAGCATCCATATAGGATCTGCCGTAATAGGTCTCGGAAACAACATCATAGTCCTCACAGAGAACTTTAACTGTCTTATGAAGCAGCCTTTCGTTTCGCTCGGCATCGATCACCATCTGCTGACCCATTAGGAGATCGCATCTGTCCTGCTTGATCTGCTCATCGATCTGGTCTTCGAAATCATATGCAGGCGTTCCCTCCTCACGGGAATAGGTGAAAGCACCCATATGATCAAATCTCGTCCGGCGCACAAACTCACAGAGCGCATCGAAATCCTCCTCCGTCTCGCCCGGGAAGCCAACTATAAAGGTTGTGCGAATTATAATACCCGGGATCTCGCGGCGGAGCTTTCCGATAACGTCCTTTATCATTTCACTGCCGCCGTGACGATTCATGCGCTTCAGCATTTTATCCGATATATGCTGGAGCGGCAGATCGATATATTTAACGATCCTGTCGTTATCGCGTATCTCTGCTATAAGCTCATCCGTGATCTTATCGGGATAGCAATAAAGCAAGCGTATCCACGGGATTTTCGTTTCCTCTGTAATTTTATGCAGAAGCTCTGACAGCTTATAATCGCCGTAGAGATCAAATCCATAGCGCGTAACATCCTGCGCCACAACAGTCAGCTCTTTAACGCCCAAGCCCTCAAGCTGTTTCGCCTCGGCAATAATATCCTCCATAGTTCTCGAGCGAAATTTTCCGCGGATAGAGGGGATTGCGCAGTAGGTACAGCGATTGTCACATCCCTCAGCGATCTTTATGTACGCCGCATAATCTGGGGTGGTCAGAATCCTGTCCCCCCCAAGCTTAACACAGTCATTCGGTTCATATGAAGAATATTTTTCTCCGGCTTCAACAGCCTTTATTGCATCAATGATATTATGTATGCTTCCAACGCCGAGAATAGCGTCAACCTCGGGAAGCTCTTCAAAAATGCTGTCTCTGTAACGCTCGGAAAGACATCCCGTTACAATAATTCCGCGAAGCGAACGGTTTTCCTTCAGCCAACCGATATCAATAATATTATCAATGGCTTCTTTTTTTGCGCTTTCTATAAAAGCGCAGGTGTTTATTATAACAATATCCGCCTCGGTCTCCTCAGCTGTGATCTCATAGCCCGCCTCCATGACCTCATGAAGCATAACCTCGGTGTCAAGCTGGTTTTTCGGACATCCAAGGGATACAAATCCAATTTTCATCAGTAGAACCTCACAAAAATATCTTTATTGCTTTTTCTGTGCACGGATAAAAGATAGCAACCTTACCGCGATATAAGCACAAAAGCCAAGACTTAGAAAATGACATACAAAATACTCATTCTTTGTGAATATACCCGCAAAAAAAGCAATTATTCCGGGAATCGAGCATACAGCCGTGAAATAAAACGCCGCAAGAGAAATTGCCCAATATCCCCTCGGGCTGCCACTGCCGATGGGAAAACGCAATTCATAGAGCATATAGAGCATAATGGACATAAACGATATCTGAAGCAAGAGCTTATTGGGGCTGTTCATCGTTGTATAAAAATCAAAATATGTTTTGGCAAGGATCATCAGCACAAACAGTATCACGCAATAGCCAAAATACACATGCTTTTCGCCCTCTTCTGCTTTTCCGGCAAGCACAAGGGCAAAATAAATGATTGAAGCAAAGCCCAGTATTGCGGCAAATTTCTCCACTATGGTTCCGGTCCCTGTTGTGACCGAGGTGTATATAGCTCTGTCTCCGAGAAGCCCCAAGCATACATAACCCACATAAGCCGAGGACGCCACAATGGCAAAGGCGGCACCGCCGCGGACAAAAGGCGGCATGGCACTTGGAGGAGCATATTCAAAATCCGTTTTTTTCGGCAGAAGGAATATGCTTACTGCCGAAAAAGCGACAGCCGCAATGCACACGATATGAAAAATGTCCGGCAAAACGGCAGAGGTCTGATAATAACCGATATCGCTGTCATATACCGTAAAAAGTGCAAATGTACGCAGTAGGGCACCGGTAAAGGTCAAAAGCGAAAAAGCCGCAGAAATAAAATACAGAAATTTACAATTTTTCCTCATAAAAGCCACTCCAAAAAAGGATTGCGAAAATTAAATATAGCCACGTTAATATAATACCATAAAATTATGAATATGTTGTTAAGTTTTGAATTTTATAATAGTTCTCCCGCAATCTAAGTTACATCTTACCAAACAAACGTAAGCGAACTGCGATTATCGCACTAAACAAACGCTCACCACTGCCGAAAGCAGTTCGCGGCCGCACTAACCCTTTTTGCCCCCGTGCTCTTTGGGGGCAAAAAGGGGATGGCGATGTGATCACAAGCACCCTTGAGCTCTGCATACTTGCAGAGCGATCAGGTGCGCGGGTCTCTCAAGGGAAGGGAGTACCCAGAGGGAAACCGCAAGGTGTCCCTCTTGGGAGCGTTTT
>JAZOAL010000110.1:0-15187 GCA_045595425.1 Eubacteriales bacterium | reverse complement strand
AAGTTAGTTTATGCTTAAACACCTTTGTCGGTATTGCTCAGATATCGTAATCATAGACGGGGCTTCTACTCATCCGTCGCTCCGCGCCACCTTCCCTGCTAGGGAAGGCTTGCGTTCGTGCATCTTAATTTGTTAATTCATCACTCTACAAACAGTTCGACAAATTATTGTTTATATGATGTGCATAATTATATTTAAGGGAAGGTAAAAATAAAATGTCCATTGAAAGGGTTGCAGCTCATCTTGAAGGATTCGGGCTTGCGGATAGGATAATTATTCCAGAAAGCTCCAGTGCGACCGTCAGCGAGGCGGCGGCAGCACTGGGCTGCTCGGAGGCGGAAATTGCAAAGACTATGTCATTTACAGTTGACGGTGCGCCTATTATCATCGTTATGGCAGGAGATGCCAAAACCGACAACAGCAAATACAAGGCTTTTTTCCATACCAAGGCGGTAATGATAAAGCCCGAAGAGGTTGAAAGTCTTCTTGGGCATCCCGTTGGCGGTGTTTGCCCCTTTGCGCTTCCCGAAGGAGTGCCGGTTTATCTCGATGAGTCGCTTCGCCGCTTTGACATTGTTTATCCTGCGGCGGGAACGAGAAACAGCGCGGTAAAGCTGACCGTTTCAGAGCTTGAGAGGGCTTCGGGGGCAAAGGAATGGATCGATATTGCGAAAGGATGGCAGGCGGATGGAAATTAAGGATATTTTATCGAAGGTCGACCACACCCTTCTCGCACGAGATGCCACATGGGAGGATATCAGAGCCGTTATTGATGATGGCATAAAATTCAGAACGGCATCAGTATGTATTCCGCCAAGCTTTGTAAGTCAGGCGGCAAAATATGCAGGAGGGAAAATTGCGATCTGCACCGTTATAGGATTCCCGAATGGGTATAATACTGCTGCAGTCAAGGTTTTTGAGACCGAACAGGCTGTGAGAGACGGTGCAGACGAGATCGACATGGTAATAAATATCGGGCTTCTTAAGGAAAAGCTTTATGCTGATCTGCTTCACGAGATCAAAGCGGTGCGCGATGCTTGCCAGGGAAAGATACTGAAGGTCATTATCGAGACATGCGCGCTGACGGATGAAGAAAAGATCAAGATGTGCGAAATAGTAGGCGAATCGGGTGCGGACTTTATCAAGACCTCAACGGGCTTTGCCGGCGGCGGTGCTACAAGGGATGATGTTGCTCTATTCAAAGCGCATGTTCCCTCTCATCTTAAGATCAAAGCTGCGGGCGGTATCCGTTCGATCAGTGATGCGGAGGATTTTATCGATCTCGGAGCACAGCGTCTGGGCACCAGTGCGATAGTTAAGATAGTAAAAAACGAAAAGCTCGGTGATTATTAAGGAGGTAATTTATGAACTACCCTACACCACATATTAAGGCAGAGCCCGGTGATTTCGGCAAGACTGTTCTTATGCCCGGCGATCCGCTGAGATCAAAATTTATTGCAGAAAATTTTCTCGAAAACGCTGTGCTTGTCAATAATGTTCGCGGAGTTCAAGGCTATACAGGCACTTATAAGGGCAGGAAGGTCTCTGTAATGGCGAGCGGAATGGGTATGCCCTCAATCGGCATTTACAGCTATGAGCTTTTTAACTTTTTCGGAGTTGAAAATATTTTGCGCGTTGGCTCTGCCGGAGCTCTTCATGAGGGAATAAAGGTGCGAGACCTCGTTATCGGCATGGGTGCCTGCACAAATTCCAATTTTATAAATCAATACGGTCTGCCAGGCACATTTGCGCCTGCGGCAAGCTTCGAGCTTCTTGAAGAGGCAGTCAGGTGTGCGCGAGAGCGTTCTCTTAACTTCCATGTGGGAAATATTCTCTCCTCGGACACATTCTATAATGACGATGAAAATGCTTCACTTGTTTGGGCAAAAATGGGCGTTATGGCAGTTGAAATGGAAGCCGCGGCACTCTACTGCACAGCGGCAAGGAGCGGCAAACGCGCACTTGCCATCTGCACTATTTCCGACAGCATAGTTACGGGTGAATCTCTCGATTCGGATGCCCGCCAGAACAGTTTCACCGATATGATGGAGGTTGCTCTCGACATTGCTCTGCGAATGGAGGAAAAATAATTTGTATCTTTCGGATAAAATGAAAAGAATATTTCTCATTGTCCTTGACAGCCTTGGGGCGGGCGAGCTTCCCGATGCGGATAAATTCGGTGACAAGGGTACTTCGACACTCGGCAGTCTTTACAAAACAGGTGAGCTGAGAATACCACATCTTCTTTCGCTCGGCCTTGGAAATATTGAAGGGCTTTCCTATCTTGGAGCAGTGGATGCCCCCAAAGCCGCATACGGAAGAATGGCGGAAAGATCCAATGGCAAGGACACCACTATCGGTCACTGGGAGCTCGCAGGTCTCATATCAAATGATCCTTTGCCCACCTACCCCGATGGATTTCCGAGAGAGATCCTTGATGAATTTGAGAAGCAGACGGGCAGAAGGGCTCTTTGCAACAAGCCATATTCGGGTACAGAAGTTATCCGCGACTATGGTGGAGAGCATCTGCGCACGGGTGATCTCATAGTTTATACCTCGGCAGACAGCGTTTTTCAGATCGCCGCACACGAGGGTGTCGTTCCTGTGAAAACACTTTATGAATATTGCAGACTTGCGAGAAAAATTCTTTGCGGAAATCATGCAGTTGGCAGGGTTATTGCCCGTCCCTTTGTGGGCAAGGAAGGGAATTTTAAGAGAACCGCCAACCGCCGCGATTTCAGTCTTGAGCCCACGGGAAGGACGATGCTTGACGCTCTGAAGGAGAGCGGAAAGGATGTTCTTGCAGTAGGGAAGATCTCGGATATATTTGCTTCGCGCGGTGTTACGGAAGCTTTTATTACTCACGGCAATGATGAGGGTATGCAGATTAGTGACTCTCTTTCGGAGCGTGATTTTAACGGACTTTGCTTTATAAATCTTGTTGATTTTGATTCTGTTTACGGGCATAGAAACAATGCTTCGGGTTATGCCCTGGCACTGAATGCCTTTGATGAATTTCTTCCGACGCTTCTTGGGAGGCTCGGCGATGGCGACATGCTGATAATAACCGCTGACCATGGCTGTGATCCCGGAGATATAAGCACCGATCACACTCGAGAGTATGTTCCGCTTCTCGTTTACGGTAAGGACATTTTGCCCGTCTCCCTCGGCACGAGAAAATGCTTCTGCGATATTGCGGCGACTGTTACCGATCTTTTAAATGTGAATTTTGACTGCGAAGGTAAAAGCTTCGCTTCGGAGGTGATTTAAATTGACCGATAATGAACTGATGCTTGCCGCTGAGGAGGCGCGTAAACACTCTTACAGCCCCTATTCGGGCTTTGCGGTGGGGGCGGCACTGCTATGTGGCAGTGGCAAGGTTTATACGGGCTGCAATATTGAAAACGCGTCATTTTCGCCCACAGTCTGCGCCGAAAGAGTTGCTTTTTTCACTGCGTTAAATGCAGGTGAGAATGCTTTCAAGCGAATTGCCGTTGTGGGAGGAAGGGCAAACGAAAAGCCGCAGTCGCTCTGCACTCCCTGCGGTGTTTGCAGGCAGGTTATGAGCGAATTTTGCGATAAGAATTTTGAGATACTTATCGGGAGCAGTGAGAAATTTGAAGTCCATACCCTCGGAGACCTCCTCCCCCTCGGATTTGATCTGAAATAAAATTAGCCGGCTCAAGTTCTGGGCCGGCTGTTTTGTTGCAAGACGAAAACCACCAGCAGTACTGGTGGTTCCAAAAAGCTTTAGATGGTGATGGTTCTATAATAAATGTCGGTTTCACCTCAAAATTTATTATAATCCACTGCATCCCCCTATAACAAAACACCAAGCCTTATGATTTTATAGGCTTGGTATTATTCTTTATATAAATCACGTAAGTGAGAAAAATTCACATGCGAGATTTGAACTCGCGACCAACCCTTTCTAACAGGGACGCTCTATCCGCTGAGCTAATGTGGTATTTAAAATACTAAGCGGAGCTCGAAAGCTCCGCTTTTGGCGGAGGCAGAGGGATTCGAACCCCCGTGGGGTTGCCCCCAAACGGTTTTCAAGACCGGCTCGTTATGACCGCTTCGATATGCCTCCGTATTCAATTTGACGCTTCGAAGATCTTTTCATAAATCTTTGGATAGATGAAATTTTCGTTACACGCTTCAAAACATTATATATTATATCACAAATTATTTATTTGTCAAGAGATAATTTCATTTCGGATCTTTTCTTTGCGTGATTTTTTGCCGCCGATATTCATATTTATATAAAAAAGATGAGTCGGAGGGCACTATGGTAAATGAAAAAACAAGGGTCACTGCTAAAAAAAGTATACAGCGGGGACTGAGTGCCGCAGAGGTGGCAAGCTCCCGTGAAAAATACGGTGAAAACAGACTTACTGCGGCAAAAAAACGCTCTTTTTTACGCCAATTTGCATCAAATTTAGGAGATCCGGTAATAAGGATACTTCTTGGTGCTCTGCTTTTGAACATTCTTTTTCTTTTCCGCGGAGGTGACATTTATGAAACGGTGGGCATAGGTGTTTCGGTCTTTCTCGCAACATTTATTTCCACTATGTCTGAATACGGGAGTGAGGCGGCGTTTGCAAGGCTCAGCGAGGAGAGCGAGCAGAGGATGAGCAGAGTGAGAAGGGAAGGCAAAATCTGCGAGATACCTGTGACCGAGATCGTGGTGGGGGATATAATTCTCCTCGGAGCGGGAGAAAAGATACCTGCCGACTGTGTTCTGCTTTCGGGAACGCTTGGCGTTGATCAGTCAGCCATGACGGGGGAGAACAGAGAGGTGCAAAAGGAGCCGTTTTCGGGGAGAGAGGAGGGGGCAATAGCACTTGATCCATCTTTGCCTTATGCTCTTCTCGGCGGTTGCAATATAGTTTCCGGTGAAGGGGAGGCGAGGGTCTCGGTGGTTGGCGATGCCACATTCCTCGGTGGGATCTCAAGGGAGGTTCAACAGCAGACGAGAGAAAGCCCTCTCCGTTTGCGCCTTGCAAAACTGGCGTCGACTATAAGCCGTCTCGGTTATATTGCCGCGATCCTCGTTGCGCTTGCATATCTTATCAACAGCTTTATCCTTGACAGCGGTCTGCATCCTGCACTTATATTTATGAAGCTGGGGGATGTTCGGTATCTTTTTTCAAAGCTTCTTCATGCTTTTACCTTGGGGCTTACCGTGATCGTTGTTGCCGTGCCTGAGGGACTGCCTATGATGATAGCTGTGGTGCTCTCGGCAAATATCAAAAAGATGGTCAGAGACAATGTTCTTGTGAGAAAGCCTGTCGGAATTGAGGCGGCGGGGAGCATGAACATTCTTTTTACCGACAAGACGGGAACTCTCACAGAGGGGCGCCTTGCCGTGAAGGAGTATATCCTCGGAGACGGCACCGTTATTCAGGCTCATAATGGGACTAAAAAGGATAAAATTATGCGTTTTTTTGCCCTTTCGGGGCTTTTTAATACCTCTTCAAAGCTTGATGAAAAGCAGCATGCACTTGGCGGCAACATGACAGATATAGCTCTCACTCAGGGCGTTTCGGGATATGCAAAGGATTTTTCGGACGTGAAAATCGAATGGCACCTTCCCTTTGACAGCGCAAAGAAGTTTTCGGCGGTAAAGCTCGGCGGCTCGGAAAACCGAATACTTATAAAAGGCGCACCCGAAAAGCTTTTGCCTTATGTGCGTACATGCTTGCGCTCGGACGGAAGCACCGCACCGTTTAATCTTGTTCGATTTGAGCGTCAGATAGGAGAGCTGACTTCAAGAGGAGGACGTGTTGTGCTGATTGCGGAGAGCGGCTCGATGCCCTCAAAGGATATGACTCTAACACTCATTGGTGCTGTGCACCTTGCGGATAGGGTTAGAAAAGAGGCGGCGAGCTCTGTTTCGCGTCTGCGCGGTGCAGGTATCCATGTTGTCATGGTGACAGGAGACAATATCGAAACGGCTTCAAGCATAGCGGCGGAGAGCGGTATACTTGGGGATGGCGTTGACATATGTATAACGAGTGCGGAGCTGGCAAGGCTCGGCGACATTAAGCTCAGAGAGCTGCTTCCGCGTATCGGTGTTGTGGCAAGGGCTCTTCCATCCGACAAAAGCCGTCTTGTGAGAGTTGCGCAGGAAGCAGATCTTGTGGTAGGGATGACAGGGGACGGCATCAACGATGCGCCTGCCCTGCGACGTGCCGACATCGGATTTGCCATGGGCAGCGGAACACAGGTTGCAAAGGAGGCGGGCGATATCATTATTCTGGACAACAATCTTGCTTCTATTGCCCGTGCCGTTCTTTATGGAAGGGGAATTTTCAAGAATATCAGAAAATTTATAACTCTTCAGCTTACTATGAATTTTTGTGCTGTCGGGGTTTCGATGATAGGCCCTTTTATCGGCTTTGACGCACCGGTGACAGTTGTTCAGATGCTCTGGATAAATATAATCATGGATACTCTGGGCGGTCTTGCCTTTGCAGGTGAGCACGCAAAGGAAGAATATATGAAGGAAAAGCCGAAAAGACGGGATGAGGCAATACTCAACCGCTATATGGTGGGGGAAATGATCACAATGGGACTTTTTACGATCCTGCTCTGCCTTGCCTTTCTTAAGATTCCCGCAATAACCTCTTTCTTTCGATATGATGAGAACAATATATATCTGCTGACGGCATTTTTTGCGCTGTTTATTTTTGCCAGCGTTTTCAATTGTCTTTGCGCACGAACCGACAGCCTTAACCTTTTTGAAGGGCTGGCGAAGAATAAGATATTTATACTTATAATGCTGTTTATCGCAGCGATACAGATCCTTTTTATATACCTTGGGGGAAGCGTTCTCAGAACCGCTCCTCTGACCTTTGAAGAACTCAAGGCAACATTGGTTTTGGCACTTATGGTTTTTCCTGTCGACTTTGTTCGCAAAGCCTTTCTGCGCCTTTCGGGCTCAAAGAATGCCTCTTATTAAAACAAACGAGATCGCGAACTCTGAAAAACAGTAATTTATTGGCGCGTTATTTAGCCTTCCCCGCTGGGGAAGGCTAAGGTTGCCTCCGTTCGTCTCACAGATAAATTATTGTTTGCATGAGATTTATGATTTTATTTAGGAGAATATATAAAAAACGGTTTATGTGAGAGCGTGCACACAAACCGTTTTAAAGCTATTTGATTCTTACGAGAGTATTCAAGCCTTCCGAGAGGGCGGTGCAGAGTGCATTTGCCTCTTCTGTCGTGTTGTTTTCGGATAGGCTGATGCGAAGGGAGCAATCGGCGTCCTTTGGAGTAAGACCAAAGGCGAGCAGTGCACGGCTTGGCAGAGAGGAATGGGAAGAGCATGCCGAGCCGCTGGAAACAAAGATTCCCTTCGATGAGAGATAATGAAGCATTGTTTCGCTTTTAATATGAGGCAGAGTGATATTGACGATATGTGGAGCGGTTTCGCCTTCGGGAGAGTTAATTCTGATCTCCTTTGGAAGATTTTCAATGATATGAGAGCGAACAGCCCTCATATCCTCGATAGATCTGCCGATATTTGCGAATCCTTCCTTTGCCGCCGCGCCAAAGCCTGCTATGCCTATCGTGTTCTCGGTACCGGATCGGAGACCGTATTCCTGTCCGCCGCCGAGCATATAGGGAATGATCTTTTTCTTTTTGATGATATCGGGGTCGATATAAAGTGCGCCGATGCCTTTAGGGCCATGGATCTTATGGGCGCTGAGGGTGATAAGATCGACGCCGAGGGAAGATACGGTAAATCGGCGTTTCAAAAATCCTTGAACCGCATCGCAGTGAGTGACTGCGTCGGGGCTTTTCGCTTTTATCGTTTTAAAGGCTCTTTCAACATCATAGACCGCGCCGGTTTCGTTGTTTACCATCATAAGGCTTGCAAAAAGGACTCCTTCCGCCTCTTTTTCCAGCATTTCCATATCGAGCACACCGCATCTGGTGGGTATGCGGACGATTTTAGAGCCGTTTTCTTCAAGACGTCTTATGGGATTTTCAAGTGAGGGATGCTCGCTGTCGGTGGTGATTATTTTGTTTGCTGTTCTGCGCGTCTTGGCATAGACAGTGCCGAAAACAGCCAGATTGCTTGCTTCGCTTCCGCAGGAGGTGAAGATGAGCTGTGAATCTTTAAGGGCTCTTATGCCGAGAGCTTCTCCTATATTCTTGCGAGCCTCTCTTATTATCTTTTCCGCAGCAAGCCCTGCAGAATGAAGTGAGGAGGGGTTGCCGTATATCTCCATTGCTTCCTTCATTGCCGATTTTGCGGCATCGGAGAGGGCTGTTGTTGCACTGTTGTCAAAATAAATATCCTTCATTATTTGAATTTGAACTCCGAAATCGTTTTTTCAACATCCTCAAGGTGAGATGCGTAGTTTTCCGCTGAGGAGGTATATGTTAGGGTATAGAACATATTGTCATGTACCGTAACTATCTGTATAAATTTATAGCTTTTGCCGTCGATGTCAGCAGTGAAGACATATTTAAACGCGGCCTTTTCGCCGAGCATGGCGTTTGAAGCATTGTCCTTTGGCTTCTCTTCAAGAACGAAATTCTTGTATGTTTCGGTGTAGCTTGCCTCGCAGGTCTGCCAGTAATCATTGATGCTAAACATATCACCTTCGGGATAAAAGGAGCTCATGGTTATGCTGGATTTGTCGCTTGAAGAATAGTACGCACCGCAGATTCCGTTTGATTCGGAAGGAATCCAGCCACCGGGCACGAACAGGTGATATGCAACGTCATCACTTGAAACGAGCTGCATTCCCTCGGGAACCTCGATGCCGCTGCTTGAGCATGCTATCAGTGACAGCATAAGAGCAAGAAGGATAAGAACTGCATTAAATTTTTTCATTTTTATACCTCTTTTCATTTTTCGCTTGCGCGGAGCATTGCGTCCGCTGCCGAAAGAATAGCGATCTTGCCGCTTTCATATGTGAGTCCCCCCTGAAGATAGGCTGTGTAGGGCGGACGCAGAGGGCCGTCTGCGCTGATCTCTATAGATGAGCCCTGAGTAAACGCGCCTGCCGCCATGATAACCTCGTCCTGATAGCCGGGCATCGCCCACGGTACGGGTGCAACGAAGGAGTCGATGGGAGAGCCCGCCTGGATCCCTTGACAGAAGGCAACCAGTCCTTCGGGAGAGCCTGTTATTATTTGCTGGATGATGTCACTGCGTTCCTCATTCCAGTGAGGCTCAACGTCATAACCGAGTCTCTCGAAAATATATGCCGCAAGATGGGCGGTTTTCAGAGCTTGCGCAACGGTATGAGGGGCATAGAAAAGGCCTTTATAAAAGGATTTGTTCAGCCCGAGGGTTGCGCCGACCTCGGTTCCTGTTCCGACCGAGGTGAGACGGTATGAAGCAAGCTCAACAGCCTTTGCCTTGCCTGCAATATAGCCACCGACCTCCGCCATTCCGCCGCCGGGGTTCTTGATGAGCGAGCCGATAACGAGATCAGCACCGAGAGCTGTAGGCTCTTTGTCTTCAACAAATTCGCCGTAACAATTGTCAACAACAACATAGGTTTCCGGGGATATATTATGAACGAAATCCGAGAGCTCGCCGATCTCGGTGACCGTCAGGGTTCTGCGGTTCAGATAACCCTTTGAACGCTGAACCCAAACCACCTTTGCCGCCTTGCCGTGCTTTTCAAGGCTTTTTCCGATCTCTTCAAAATCGAGCCTTCCGTCCTTTAGCTCGATTTGCTCATAGCCAATGCCGAAATCGCGAAGCGAACCGTTTCCCGTATCTCCGGCAATTCCGATAACCTCTTCAAGAGTATCATAAGGTTTGCCTGCCGCCGAGATCATAACATCTCCCGGGCGAAGCAGACCAAACATTCCGATAGTCAGCGCATGAGTTCCGTTCACGATATTGTGGCGCACAAAAGCCCTTTCAGCGCCCATAACATCAGCCCAAATCTCGTCAAGCGTGTCTCTGCCCTTGTCATCATATCCGTAACCGCTGGTGGGATTGAACATTACGTCCGAAACGCGGTGCTCCATAAAGGATTCCATGATCTTATTTGTGTTTGCAAAAGAGACGCTGTCGATGCGGTCAAAATGCTCCTTCAGAGCCATCTCCGCCTCATCGTCAAGCCTTAAAATTTTTTCCGAGAATTGCATTTATTTTTCCTTTCGGTTTACATTTCAAAAAATTTGCGGTAAAGATCGAGAGTTTCTCCTTCCCTGCTTGATATGAAGGTGATCTTTCCTTTTTCCTTTTTTTCGTTTGCCAATCCTGCCGCTTCTATTCTGCGGATGGCTTCCTTTGCCGTTCCGCCCCCGCCGTCAAAAATCTTTGCTTTCGGAAGAATCGCTTCTATATGCTTTTTTACGAAGGGGTAATGTGTACAACCGAGCACGACCGAATCAAAAGCCGCATAAGGTTTAAGCAGGTTTTTCAGATATTCTTTGATCTCTGCGGAGTCGGGATCGCCCTTTTCGATAAGCTCTGCGAGATGGGGGCAGGGGAGGGGGGAGATATCGGCTCTGCCCTTATATTCTTCCATAAGATGGGCAAATTTTGGCTGTGAGATCGTGACCGGAGTTGCCATGACCAGAATTTTTGAACTGCCGTCGGTTTTGCAAAGTCCGTTTTCACCCCAGAGAACCGCGGGTTTTATTGCAGGCTCAATGCCCACGATGGGCATATCTTCGTACATTTGACGGAGGCTTCTGACCGCCGCTCCTGTTGCTGTATTGCAAGCAACAACGAGAGCCTTTGCCCCAAGATCGATCAGCTTTTTGACCGCATCGAAGGTCAGGTCGCGAACCTCTTCAGCCGATTTTTCGCCGTAGGGTGCATTTTTTGAATCGCCGTAATATATCACATTTTCATATGGGGCAAGAGCGGCAAGCTCGCGTAGTACGCTGACTCCCCCTATACCCGAATCGAAAACACCGATGGGTCTTTTATTATCTATCATTTTAATATTCCTCTGCGCTTAAAAAGCGTTTACGATCTCTTTGAAACGGTTGCCGCGCATTTCAAAATTAGGGAATGCGTCAAAGCTTGCACAAGCGGGGGAGAGCAGTACGGTATCACCGCACTCTGCCGCATCCCTTGCGGCTTTAACGGCTTCTTCAAAATCGCTTTTTTCTATGACGGGCAGGGCTCCGGGGTCAAAAGTGGGACAAGCAAGCAGTGCCGCCTTTATCTTGGGTGCGGTTGCCCCGGTCAGAATGATCTTTTTGGCTTTTTCGGAGAGCGCATCAGCGAGGGGCTCGAAGGGGATCTGCTTATCGTAGCCGCCGCAGATGACTATGGGCTTTTCGCGCAGTGCCGAAAGTGCTGCCGCCGTTCTTGTAGGGCTGGAATCGATCGAGCTGTTGTAATATTTGATGCCGTCAAGCTCGCGGACAAATTCCAGCCTGTGGGCAACACCGCAGAAGGTCTTTGCGATCTCATCTATAGTCTCGTTTGATACCAAACCGCGCGTTATGGAGATCGCCGCCATGTAGTTTTCAACATTATGCCTGCCGGGGAGCTTGATATCCTCGGTTTTAATGATCTGCTCTTCGGTCTTACCGTCTGAAAAGGTGATATATCCGTTTTTCTCATATATCGCGCTTGCGTTCACCTTCATATGGGTGACAAAGGCGAAATCTGTTCGTTTTGAGGAGAAAAATGTAACGTGCATATCTGAATTTCTGCCTATCTCGGCAGTGATCTCATTCTCTGAATTGACAGTGATATGAGAAATGGGAGAATGACGGCAAATATTGCATTTGGCTTCGATGTATTCGTCCATATCGCTGTGCCAGTCAAGGTGATTTGGGGTCACATTTGTCATTATGGCGCGGGAGGGTGAACGGCGCATGGTGAAAAGCTGAAAGCTTGAAAGCTCAACCACCGCAAAGTCGTTTTCTGTCATTTCTTTCACATGGGGAAGAAGAGGCGCACCGATGTTGCCGCCTACCCAGACCTTGCCCTTGCCGTTCTTTTTAAGCTCGGCTTCAAGAATTTTATATGTAAGAGTGGTGGTTGTGGTCTTTCCGTCACTGCCCGTGATTGCGAGAACGGTTGCGGGAGTCAGCTCAAAAAATAATTCCATTTCGGAGGTCAGCAGAGCTCCTTTTCTGACGGCGGCATCGATCTGCGTCAGGTCTGGACGAATGCCCGGAGCCCGAAAAATAACATCCTCGTCAATGCCCTCGAGATAATCATCACCGAGAATGAGCTTTACTCCCCTTTCTTCAAGCTCTTTTGAATGGGGCATCAGCGCATCATAGGTTTTCTTGTCTCTTGCGGTGACGCGCGCGCCGCGCTCCAGCAGATAATCTATCAGCGGACGGTTTGAAATTCCTATGCCAAGCACTGTTATGGTGCCGTTTTTAATTCTTTTGTCAAGCTCTTTGCAAAGACTCATGCTCTGTCCCCCAAAAAATAATATTCCATAATATTATATATCAAATCTCTCCAATATGCAAGTGATAAAGCGACATTTTAACAATTTGGGCAAAATGAGGACATTTTTGGTCATATTATAACGGGGTTGCAGCGCCGACAGGCGCAGCAACCCCGTTATTTCGTTCTTTTAGGAAAACACCGCAGGAATACTGTAGCTCACCTTTTCGCTTGCGACCTGTTCGATCGATTGGATATAGCAGCTGCTGTTCTCGCGTTTTACGAAAATGGCATAGTATTCGGGAGATACCTCTTCTCCGTCGGTACAGTAAAAGGTCATTCGATAGGTGCTTTGCGTTTCATCGATTGAAACGATGTCAAGCTCAAAGCTGTTTGCCTGCGCCTGAACCGCGGGGATATATGCTTCTATCTTTGAAAGATATCTGAAGCGGGAAGTATCGCTGTGCCTGATGTTTCCGCCATGGTTAAAATATTTATAGAGAGCGCCCTCATAGTCTCCTTTTCCGATGGCGGCTGTTATACCGAGATGAGGATATTCCTTTGCGGCTTTTTGGAGGGCTTCGGTGCTTCCGCTGAAGCGGGAATAATTTGTTGTGAGAAGGTGATTAAGAAGAGAATCTCCGCATTTTGAAATGGCGGACGAGGTGTCGGAAAAACCGGGCAGGGTCAGAGAGTCTATTGTCAGCGCGTAGATTATTTCCGAGAGCTCCGAGACTACATCATCGTCTTCCGCTGCACTGTCGATAACGGGTTCGTTTGAATAATCCTCAGTGCCCGATTCGATCATTTCTTTAAAAGAACAGGACTGAAAGCATATCAGAATTATAAAGAACAGCATCAGTGCTTTGAAACTTTTTTTATTCATGCCTTCCTCCCACAAAAAATCCGCAGTGTAATATGCCGTTTTATTGTCAACATAAATTATTATACCAACATTTTTCTTTTCGGTCAATAGCAATTCGACAAAAAGTGGTGTCACCTTCTGTCAAAAAAGGAAATATCCTATTAGTGGTACGCATACTTGTACCTGTGTTAAAAAATCCCAAAGAGAAAAATTCCGTCTGCTGATTAAGGTAAGCGGCGTTCGGTAAAAATAATAACGTAAGGCAAAACCGTCTTTGACAGACGCGCAAAGATTTGAAGAATGGGAGGAAAAAATGAGCGTTAAACGCGGAGATATTTATTATGCTGATCTGAGCCCTGTTGTGGGCTCTGAACAGGGGGGCATGAGGCCCGTCCTTATAATACAGAATGATGTCGGCAACAGATACAGTCCAACCGTCATTGCGGCGGCAATAACCAGCCGAATGGGGAAGACACGCTTGCCCACTCATATAGATGTTTATGCGGACAAGGTGGGGCTTTCTAAGGATTCGGTGATACTTCTTGAGCAGGTCAGAACCCTTGATAAGCGCCGCCTGGGTGAAAAAATGGGTCATCTTGACGATGAAATGATGGTGGCGGTGAATAACGCGATCGCTGTCAGCTTCGGGCTCGGAGGAGACGGTGCAAATCTGCCGAATGACACTCCCGACGGTACAGTTTTGGCTTGATTTTACCTGGAAAGACGTAAAATCCACAAAAAATTAACATAAATTTCTTTCAAAACCTTGATTTTGTAAATGTTTCGTGTTAAAATAATAATGTTTGAAATTTTTAAAAATCTAAGGAGTAGAAAAATGGCACTTGTTACAACCAAGGAAATGTTCAAAAAGGCTTATGCCGGCGGATACGCTATCGGCGCATTCAACATAAACAACATGGAGATCATCCAGGCTATCACAGAAGCCGCAGAGGAAACAAAGTCCCCTGTTATTCTCCAGGTTTCCGCAGGCGCAAGAAAGTATGCAAAGCATGAGTATCTTGTTGCTCTTGCTCAGGCAGCGATTAAGGACAGCGGCGTTGATCTCGCTCTCCATCTTGACCACGGCGCAGATTTTGAGATCTGCAAGGCTTGTATCGACGGAGGCTTTACTTCCGTTATGATCGACGGCTCTCACCATGCTTATGAGGATAATATCGCCCTCACAAAGAAGGTTGTTGAATACGCTCATGAGCGCGGCGTTGTTGTTGAAGGCGAGCTGGGCGTTCTTGCAGGCGTTGAGGATGACGTTGTTGCAGAGCACTCTTCCTATACACGTCCCGAGGAGGTTGAGGATTTCGTTACACGCACAGGCGTTGACTCCCTCGCTATATCTATCGGGACATCTCACGGCGCATTTAAGTTCACACCCAAGCAGTGCACAAGAAATGAGAAGGGTATTCTCGTTCCCCCTCCGCTTCGTTTTGATATTCTTGAGGAGATCGAGAAGAGACTTCCTGAATTTCCCATCGTTCTTCACGGTGCATCCAGCGTTCCCCAGGATCTGGTTGCTGAGATCAATGCTCTCGGCGGCAAGATGCCCGATGCTGTAGGTATTCCCGAGGAACAGCTCCGTCAGGCTGCAAAGATGGCAGTTTGTAAGATCAATATCGACTCCGATATCCGCGTTGCTCTTACCGCAGGTATCCGTCGTGTGTTCGCAAACGAGCCCTCCGTATTCGACCCCAGAGGATACCTCTCTGTTGCCCGCGAAGAGGTTAAGAAGATGGTTAAGCACAAGATCGTTAATGTTCTTGGCTCTGCCGGCACTCTTTGATTTCAAACTTAATCTTAACGGAGCGGCTTGCCGCTCCGTTTTAAATAATATTGCCGCGTAAAACAATAATTTATCGGCATAGGGCTCTGCCCCAAACCCCGCTAAAGACCTTTTTGGAAAAAGGTCTTTAGAATCCCAAAAAATTTTATGGGCAAGGGTTTTTTTAAAAAGTTTT
>JAZOAL010000109.1:0-2947 GCA_045595425.1 Eubacteriales bacterium | reverse complement strand
TTAAAATTTAAAGAGTACATTTATAAAAATCCCGACAAAGACAGATTAGCTAATCTGTCTTTGAGGGGATCTGTTATTTTTAAAAATAAACAATAATTTATCGGTGCATTTATAAGCCTTCTCTAGCAGGGATCACCTCGGCTTTGCCGAGCACGGGGGACCACGAAGTGGTGGATGAGTAGATCATCCAATCTATAGATAAACGGTAGGATGATCTCCTCATCCGTCGGCTTCGCCGCCACCTTCCCCGCTGGGGAAGGCTTAGGTCGCTACCATTAATCTCCCCGACAAATTATTGTTTAGTTATTAAGTTTCGAGAGATATACTATTGAGAAAAACATTTTTGGCAAGGCAGTGCCCTTAATGTTATATTTCCGATTTAAGCTCTCGCATCATAAGTGCGGTTAGGGCATCAGCGGCAGGCAGTTCTCCCCGAACGACCTGCGCCAGAGTTGAGCAGATCGGGAGCTCAACTCCGAAAAACTCAGCAAATTCTATTGCGGCGGGGAGTGCGTTGAGACCTTCAACTGCCATCCCGACCTCCTTTACAGCTTCTTCTGCGCTTTTGCCTTTGCCGATGAGATAACCTGCGCGATTGTTTCGGCTGTGTCGGCTGGTACATGTAACCACAAGATCTCCGATGCCTGCCAGACTTTCAAAGGTGCGCTGTGAACACCCCATAGAAACACCCAAACGTGTTATTTCAGCCATTCCGCGCGTTATAATCGCGGCTTTGGCGTTGTCACCGCAGCCAAGACCTTCGGAAATACCGGCGGCAATGGCGATAATGTTTTTCATTGCTCCGCAGAGCTCAATTCCCTTGATATCGGTATTAGTGTACACTCTGAAATATCCGTTTGAAAAGATCTGCTGTATCAGCTCTGCGGCTTGCATTTTCTTTGAGGAGGCAACTATCGCTGTTGGAAGTGCCAGCGCAACCTCTTCAGCATGAGTTGGACCTGAAAGGGCAACAATTCCGCCCCTTTCCCCTCCGAGCTCGTCTTCGATGACCTCGCAGAGTGTCATATGAGATCCTCTTTCAAGACCTTTCGCAACATCCACGATAATTGCGTCGCTTTTTATAAAGGGTGCGGCTTTTTTTGCCGTTTCTCTGACAAAGGGAGAGGGAACTGCAAAAACTATTATATCTGCATTTTCGCAGACCTCTGAAATATCGGTGCCGAAATTAAGCTCCTTAGGAATGACGAGCCCTTCAAGCCGGGGATGAATATGCTTTGAAGAGAGCTGATCGATCTCGGATTTGAATGCTGACCAGAGCGTAACATGGCATCCGTTATCCCGTGCGAGCATTGAAGCCAGGGCAGTGCCCCATGTGCCTGATCCAAGTACTGTTACAGATTTCATAAAACTCCTTATGTTAATATTGCAAATATCGGGCCGCCTAAAAAAGTCAGCCCGATTCTTTTAATTATTGATCTCGCTATATATCTTCTTAACAAGAGCGTTCAGCTCATCCATGCGCGCATCAATGTCACGAACCAGCTTGAACTGATTGCGTGCACGGTCGATGTTGTGCTCGGGATAAGCAATCTTGAAATAAACATCACCATCAAGATAGTCCGTGAGAAATCTGATTCCCACCTCAAATGTCATGAGAAGCTCGCTGTAAGGAAGAAGCTCGAGCTCGCGCTCGGTAAGCCCGTCGGAAAGAGACTCAAGAAGTCCGCGTGTGAATTGCTCAAATGGCTCAATGCAGAAATTGACCTTATCAAGGTCGGTTTCATCCTCTGCTGCACTGGAAGCACCTACGCGAAGTGCATCACCGAAATCATAGAGCAGTGATCCCGGCATAACGGTGTCAAGGTCTATCATGCAGAGACATTCATCGGTGTTCCTGTCAAAAAGGAAATTGTTAAGCTTTGTATCGTTATGAGTAACGCGGAGCGGGATAGAACCGTCCTCGATTCCGTCAACGATAGCAGATATTCTGTCTTTATAGGAAAGAGCAAACTCAACATCGGCTCTGACAGTATCAAGTCTGCCGCTTTTGTTCTCCTCAATTGCCTTTAGGAGATTCTTCATTCTGTTTGGTGTGTGGTGGAAAAGGGGGATTACCTCAAAGAGCTTGTCGGCATCGAAATCGGCAAGCATCTTTTGAAATTTACCGTAAACCTTTGCCGCACGGTAGAGCTGTGCGGGATTTTCAATATTGTCGTGAGAAATTGCATCAATAAAGGTTATAACGCGGTAGAAATCTCCGTTTTCTCTTTCAACATAGTTTTTACCGTCCTTCGCTTTAATGACGCTGAAGGTTTTCCTCGATACGTCTTCACCGTTTTCTGCGAACTTTTTTGAAAGATGAGCGGTAACCAGCTCAATATTATTCATAAGCTCAACAGGATGGGTAAAAACATTGGTGTTTATTTTCTGAAGTATGTATTTGGGTTCACTCTCCACAAGGAAGGTGGAATTTATGTGACCGCCGCCGTGCGAAGTGATTCTAACTCCTTTAATATCGGTTCTCAGATCAAACGTTTCAAGCAGAGCATATAAATTCTGTTCCGTCATGACAACCTCTTTATACAATAATATTTTCGTTATTTTTCTAATTATACAACTATTTGGCTCAAAAGTCAAGACAAATTGAGAAAGGGCTTTACAATTTTTCTTTCATTAGTAATAATTTGGCAAAAGTATTAAAATTTTCAGGTTTTGCCTTGAAAAAAAACAGTTTGTGTGATATACTATGGATAATCAAAATAAATTTGACTATAAACAATAATTTGTCGAACTGTTTGTAGAGTGATGAATTAACAAATTAAGATGCACGAACGCAAGCCTTCCATAGCAGGGAAGGTGGCGCGGAGCGACGGATGAGTAGAATCCAATTACCACTGATATTAAATGATATCGAGGACAATAATTTAGTTACAGTAAGTAACATTTTTCGTTGATTTATAAAGGTTTATAAACAAAAAGTTAGTTT
>JAZOAL010000108.1:0-34352 GCA_045595425.1 Eubacteriales bacterium | reverse complement strand
TCTTCCTAAGACCGCTTGGCCTCCGACTTTGGGGGTATTTTTCATGCTTGGAGACTATGGCACTGCAAAGGAGGAATATCTCCCAGCGCTTAGCTCTCTTGAAGAATCAACGCTTCATACCGAGGAGAAGATAAAAAATTTGTGCGAGAAGGTCAGAGGAGCGGGGGAGACAACTGTTGCGGTAACCCTTTCGGGAGTGTCATATGATTCGGAAAACACCGGGGAAATATGCGGTATAGGAATTGTTTGTGAAGGGGGGGATGACCCCGAGGTGGTATATCGTTTGCTTTCTCTGGTCTCGGCCGCCTGCGGAGTGTCGACCAACAAAATTTATATAGCCGGGGCTGAAAAAGATTTCGTGATACAGTCATAAATATGCGCAGATCACCATATGTTTTATCAAGCGAAAAAACAGCAGATCGAAAGGAGATTCATTATGAAGCTTAAAGAAACATTTGAAAAGACCAAAAAAATTTTTGTTAAGATCGGAAAGAGGAATATGATCATCGGATGCAGTGTTTTGCTCATAGGTGCGGCTATCGTGCTGAATGTTTTGATCTTCGGCGGCGGTAAAGACGATGGCTTTGATTATTCAGCCGCTGTGGGTATGTCGGGCGGGAATACTGTTGGCAATGATGTGCTCAGCGGCGCCGATACCGAAGATAATTCCGACAGCTATTTTGCGACCTCTCAGATCAACCGTCAGCGCGCAAGAGATGAGGCGATGGAGGTTCTCCAAAGCGTTGTTGATAACGAGAGCGTTGATGCCGAGGCAAAGGAAAGGGCACTGGGTGAGATAGGTCAGATAGCGGCTGATATGGAGAATGAATCCAATATTGAAGCACTTGTGGTTTCCAAAGGCTTTGAACAGTGCGTTGCCGTTGTCAGCGGAGGCAAGGTGAGCGTGATTGTTACGGGAGAAGAACTGCTTGATACGCAGATATCCCAGATAAATGAGATCGTTTATGAGCAGACAGGGATTCTGCCCGAGAACATCAAGATCATCGGTAAATAATTTTTCTGTAAAAGTTAAAATGAAAGCAGCTAAATAAAGGAATGCTCCTGCACAGGCAGGAGCATTCCTTTATTTATTATCAAACCAAGTTTTGCCGATGCTTGCCTTTGCAAGAAGGGGAACAGAAAGCTTAACGGCATTTTCCATACATTCTTCAAGTATCCTTGCGGCTTCCTCAGCACAGTCTTTATGGGCTTCAAGGATAAGCTCATCGTGAACCTGGAGAATAAGCCTTGCATCTATGCCGCTTTCCATAAGCTTATTTGCTGTGTTTATCATTGCGATCTTGATGATATCGGCGGCTGTGCCCTGAATCGGACTGTTTTTTGCAACTCTTTCTCCGAAATGCTTAAGATTCTTGTTCTGCCCTGCAAGCTCGGGGATATATCTGCGTCTGCCGAAAAGGGTAGTAACATATCCCTGCTCATATGCGGTCTTAACTATGCCATCAAGATAAGAACAGACCATGGGATAGCTTGAAAGATAGCTTTCGATATATTTTTTTGCCTGAGAGCGTGAGATACCGAGATCCTCGGCGAGAGAAAACTCGCCCATGCCGTAAACAATACCGAAATTGATAGCCTTTGCCCGTTTTCTCATCTCCGAATTTACAGCATCGGCGTGAACGCCGAAAACAGTAGCGGCAGTTGAAGTGTGGATATCCTCGCCGGTTTTAAACGCAGAGGACATGATCTCATCTCCCGAGATCGCCGCCAGAACGCGCAGTTCGATCTGAGAATAATCGGCATCTATCAGTCTGTAATCCTCGCTTGAGGGAACAAAAAATCTTCGCAGCTCACGTCCAAGCTCTGTTCTTATCGGGATATTCTGAAGATTAGGCTCGCTTGAGGAAAGACGTCCGGTAACTGTACCCGTTTGGTTAAAGCAGGAATGAACTCTTCCGTCTGCATCTGCAACCTTGATAAAACCGTCAACATAAGTGCTTTTTAGCTTTGCAACCTTGCGGTATTCGAGAATATCTTCGATTATCGGATGCTGTGAACGGAGCTTTTCGAGTATCTCGGCACCTGTGGAATAACTTCCGGTTTTTGTCTTTTTGCCGGCAGGCAGACCGAGCTTTTCAAAGAGGACTGCGCCGAGCTGTGCGGGAGAATTGATATTGAATTCCTGTCCGGCGGAAAAGTATATTCTGTGTTCCAGATCTCTTGACAGCATATCGAGATTCCTGCCATACTCGGTCAGACCTGCCGTGTCAAGTCTGAAGCCTGCGATTTCCATGTCGGCAAGCACTGCGGCAAGAGGCATCTCGATTTCATAAAGCAATTTTTCCGCACCCTCTGTTTTGCTGAGCTTTTCGGATATTTTCTTGTAAATTTCGAAAATGACCTGAGCCTCGGTCCCTTCGGGGATGGAAGCAAGTCCGATATATTCGAGAGCAAGATGCTGAAGATCAAAGCTTGATGACGCATTGAGAACATAAGCGGAGAGCATGATGTCGTGATATGCACTTCTATAGTGGATCCCTGCGTTTTCAAGAGCTTTGTAGAGAGCTTTCGAATCGTTGGTTATTATCTTTTTTCCACTTTTGAGAAGGGAAGCGAGCAGGCTGATATCTTCACCGATATTGATTATTTTTTTGCCGTCGAACAGTGAGATATTTTCTCCTGAAAAGATCGCGGCAATATTTCCTTCTATTATATCTATCGGATCTGCATCAACATTTATAATTTCGCATTTTTCAATGGATTTCGAAGACCCTGATATCTCGTCAAGCCCAAATCTTTTAAGCAGAGTTGAAAAGCTGAATTTTGTGAATAGCTCTGCGAGCTTTTCGCGATCGAAGCCTTCATTTTTCAGCTCGTCAAAGCTGATATCAACAGGCACAGTGCAGTTTATTCTTGCGAGATCGAGAGAAAGATACGCGCTGTCCTTGCCCTCCTCCAATTTCTTTTTCAGACCTGCGGAATGACCTGCTGTTTCAATGGTCGCATAAACACCGTCAAGAGAGCCATGCTCCGATATGAGCTTAAGGGCTGTTTTTTCTCCTATCCCGGGTACACCGGGAATGTTATCCGAGCTGTCGCCCATCAGTGCTTTGACATCAACAAAAACCGTAGAGGAAACGCCGTATTTTTCCTTGAATTTTTCTTCGTCCATCAATGTTGTATCAGTGTTCCCGGCAAGCAGGACCTTAACTCTGCCGTCCTCTGTGATGAGCTGAAGAGAGTCGCGGTCTCCGGTCAGAATATAGGCTTCGGTGTCCCCTGAAGCATGAGCCATGGATGCCAGTGTTCCGAGAATGTCATCGGCTTCGTAGCCTTCCTTTTCGAGAACGGTAAAGCCCATAGCGCGGCATACCTCTTTAGCATAGGGAAATTGCAGAGCCAGCTCCTCGGGCATGGGCTTTCTTCCCGCTTTGTAGTCCGCAAATATTTTGTGTCTGAAGGTAGGTGCTTTCAGGTCAAAAGCAACTGCAAGATAGTCGGGCGAGACAGCTTCAAGCTGTTTGGAAAGTATGTTTACAAGCCCGAAAAGAGCATTGGTGGGCAGACCCTCGCTGTTTGTGAGGATGCGCACCCCGTAATATGCGCGATTCAGTATGCTGTTGCCGTCAACGACAAGTATTTTTCTCATATATTGCTCCTTATGGAAGAGGGCGACCGACGGCCGCCCTCAATATTGTTTTTATTCAGCAGGTACTTCGTTTAAAGCTGCGGCTTCTGTATTTTCTGTCAGAAGCCCGTCCTCTCCGATCGATATTTTGCCATCGGAGTTAGCGATCAGATTATTGATGATAGCCGTACCTTCTTCTGTTCCGGAAACAAGGGATGCGGTCGCATCAAGCTGCTTGCAGGGATAGCAATAGATATCGGGAGCCGTTTGAATAGAGTATCTTGTCTGAGCTTTATCATAATGAGAGTCCTCGGTGCTGGCAGTCTGATAAATAACATCGCGGTTAAAATCTATCTGGAGAAGCAATGAATCATGGGAATCGGTCTCATACCAGAAGTTGCCGAGACCGTAGATGATAGGCTTACCGTTGTAATATTCTATAGACTGCATAGTCTTTCCGCGCGTTCCAATGACCATGTCTGCTCCGGCATTGATAAAGGATCTTGCAAGGGAAATTTGTGTTTCATCAGGCTTGCTTGCATCGTTTCCGGTCCAGTCGATATAGGCGATAACAAAATCCGCCTCTTCCTTGGCTTCATTTATCATTGCACCGTAAATAGTTGATTCGGTTGCGTAGATCACGCCGGGATTTTTTGCTGTAGCTTCAGGTGCCGTGGTGGCTGCCTTGAGCTGAGAAGCTGAAACGAGAGCTATCTTTTGTCCGCAGGATATAATGTAACGGGGAGTTTTTGCATCCTGCAGGTTGCTGCCGCCGCCGATATAAGCGATATCGGCAGTGTCGAGAGTATTTAAAGTATCTGCAAGACCCTTAGCGGAATAATCATAAATATGATCGTTGGCTATATTTACCATGTCAACACCGAGAGTGCCGAGAACGCTTACGTTTTCAGGGGTCGAACGGTGTCTTTCCCACCATCTTGCGTCAATTGCGGGGGCATCCGAGGAGGTGAATGTGCTTTCAAGGTTAACAGCAAAGATGTCTGCTCCGATCATTTTTTCGGCAAGCTCGGAGGAAAAAGCCGATTCCAGAAGATTTGAACGGTTATCCTTGTGGACGACAAGGGGAGACCACCAGTTGTCCTTGCCTTCGTCAAGGCTGACATCTCCGGCAAAGACCAAGGTGAATGTTCTGTTGTGATCCTCGGGGGAGCTTTCATCGTTGCCGAGTAATGTATAATCGTCAAGCAATGTATAATTATATTCCTCGGTAATACCGTTTGCAATATCATAAAGAGCCTTCAGGGAATGACCGCAAAGAGACTCCCACATGGTGTCGCTGTATTCGTTTGCTTCCATATAACCACATATTCTGTCATATATGTCACTGCGAATATAATCATGACAAAACTCAACAAGGGTTGTGTCGATTGTTCTGACAGCTTCAACATTCTCAAGTGCTTTCAGCGCTTCATCAAGAGTCTTGGGTACGGCTTCTATGTGATTGAGACGCTCTGTGTCGATCGTTTCAAGATCATTTTCAAGTCCCTTGGTATAATCCTGCAGAGCAAACTTATAAAAAACCGCAAGGAATGCCACAAGGAGAAGCGTAGCTAAAAGATTGAATGCCGGACTTCGAAAAAAACTTTTTTTGCGAAACATTACATTTCCTCCGAACTGTATTTTCATCTATTATTTACATACAAAACACATTATACCATGCTTTGTCACTTTCTGTCAATATTAAATTTTCCTTTTCTCACAACATTTTATGCCGTTTTAAAAGGATTTAGGTATTTTTGACAAAAAAAGCCTGTTAATTTTGTGTAAAAAGAAATGTGAAACTTTGGTCGTATCGAAAAAAAACACTTGACTTTTTAATGGGAATGTTGTATAATGTTACAAAAGAAGAAGTATTAGGCAAAGTATTTTTGACGCGGCAGCGTCTGAAAATAAAAAATTTCATTATTGAAAGGATACCAAACATGAAATTCAAACGTTTTATGGGTCTTGTTCTTGCGGTTATGATGGTTATGTCGTGCTTCACAGTCGGCTCCTTCGCTGCAACTCAGGAAACCAAGAGCATGACGATTAACTATGGAACACCCACGGTTGATGGTCAGCTCGATGATGTATGGGCAGATGCCACATCGGCAGATTTTCCCTATGATCGCAATGGTGCATCTGAATCTAATCTTGCATCTCTCTATGATTATGGCGAAGCCACAAAGCCTTGGGTAAAGGTTTTGTGGGATGAAGGTCATATTTATGCTTATTTCCGCGTTTATGATGACAACATTGTTTGTAATGGGGATGATAGCGTTCATCGAATCTATAATAATGACAGTGTTGAACTCTACATTGATGAATATAACGATAAGAGCGCATCGGTAGGCGACTGCACAAGATATTTCCAGATTTGTGTAAGAGCCGATGGTGCAAAAGCAAAGATTTCTGATGGTATTGGCACATACGATTATGCTGCATCTATCAATGAGGCAGAAGGCTATTATGATGTCGAGATTTGTGCAGATGTAGATCGCGATCTCGCAATTGGTAATGAAATCGGTATTGACTTCGCTATCAATTGCAACGATACTCCCAACCAGGCAGTTCGCGCTCATTCTCTTTCATGGAATGACCGCACAAATTATACTTGGTCGAATGCGAGTTATATGGGCGAGGCTACTCTTGCCGATCCCGAAGAAGCTTTTGCTGCAACATATGCAGTTACATATGATGCTAACGGCGGCGAAGACGCTCCCGAGGCTCAGACAAAGACACAGGATGTTGAGCTTACGCTCAGCACAGATGTTCCTTCACGTGTTGGTTACACCTTCAAGGGTTGGTCCACGACTGCTGGCGGCGAGGTTGAATATGCAGCAGGCGCATCCTACACAGCAAATGCAGATGTAACTCTCTATGCGGTATGGGAATATACCTTTGACGAAAGCGTCAATGCACTTCCGGAGGGCATAGTAGCTTCAGATGAAGGCTGGGTTAAGGATACAAATCTCGCTGAAACCACAATTAAGTGGCAGGTTTATACCGAGGGCGAAGACCAGGTTATTAAGTTTACTCTTTGGCCTGCAGAAGAGGGCAAGGTTTCCACATCCGTTCTCTATGCGGTAAATATGGACGAAAGTTCAAATGGCTATAAGACGATCGCCGCCTATAACGGCGGTAAGAGAACCGAATGGGGCCTGGAATATGGGCTTACGGCAAAAAAGGTTGTTGTTGGCGAAGGTATCACAGCAATTAACGGCGGCTTTATTGAAGGCTTCAGTGCTCTTAAAACTGTAGAGATTCCCACAACACTTACAACTCTTATGGGAAGGTATACCTTTGGTCAATGTTCGAGTCTTTCCAGCATTTATGTTACAGGCACAGATCCTGTTGCGAACCATGTAGATATTTCCTGCATTACATCTATTATGCAAGGCTATACGTTTGACGGTACCAGAGGCTTCACGTCTATCACTCTTTCGGAAAACCTGACAGGACAGATTCCGGTAGAGACATTTAAGACTAACAGAATCACGGAGATAACCATTCCCGTAGGTGTTGAATCTGTAAATGCAGAAGCATTTGAGAGATGTACCAGCATTACTAAGGTTGTTATAATGGGTATGGAGACAACTGTTGCCCAGTATGCTTTTGCTCAAGATGGTAATGGAACCGGTGATCTTAAGGATAATATAACAGTTTATTGCTATGAAGGCTCCGCAGCGGAAGCAAATGCTATTGAATACGGCTTCAATTATGAGCTTCTTGCCGGTGAGCCTGCAGAATATACCGTTACATATGATGCTAACGGCGGTGAAGACGCTCCCGAGGCTCAGACAAAGACAGCGGATGTTGAGCTTACCCTCAGCGCAGATGTTCCCACTCGTGAAGGTTATACCTTCAAAGGTTGGTCCACGACTGCTGACGGCGAGGTTGAATATGCAGCAGGCGCATCCTACACAGCAAATGCAGATATAACTCTCTATGCTGTTTGGGAAGCTGCTGCCAACGATAACATTATCACAGGTAATGTTGTCGATACTTACTTCGATAACATTTGGACCTTTAATAATACTACCAAGGTCCTTACAATAACTTCCAATAAAACCGGCTATAATGAATCCGGTGCTGCGGACAAAACGGGTGGTTGGAAGGATATTATTACCGAAATCGAAGAAGTTGTAATGGTAGGAAATATCAGCAAGCTCACGCTGCAAACATTCAGAGGTGCCGCTAATCTTAAGAAGGTAACTTTGCCTGCAGGCGTTACGCAGATCGACAGTGGTGCTTTTGCAGAGTGCCCCAGCCTTGAAACAGTTTGCATTGCAGGTTCTCCCGTGATGGAAGGCGTGCTTGACTTCAGCAATATTGTTGGATCAAATGCCAAGGGCTCCGGATCCTTTGCAAAGAATGGGATCTTTAACTCAAATACTGTTGGTACAGGCATTATCCTCAGCGCAAAGTATTCCGATGTTCCCTCTGTTGAAGGCGATGCAGCAAGTGCTCCCACACTCAATATCGCTTACCTTCCCGGCAATGTTGAAACAATTTACGGTGCAACCGAATACCTTGAGACATTTGCAGAAGCTAACAATCTTGAGTTTGTTCCTTTCGGCAAGTCCACAGATAAGAATATCTACTGGACTATCGAAGACGGCGTTATGACTCTTGTTGGCAAGGGTGCTCTGAACGGTCTTGATTCCGCTATCAATGCTTATGCGGCTGATGTTAAGGCGGTTATTATTCCCGCAACTATCACAGAGATCGCTGACGGCGCGCTTGCGGCACTCACCGCTCTTGAAAGCGCAACATTTGAAGGCGATGCTCCTACAGTTGCAGCAGATGCTAAGCCCTTCGGCGCACAGTCCGATAGCTTTGTTATCAATGTTTCCAGAGGCGCGGAAGGCTTTGAGGGCGATACATGGTGCGGCTACGAGCTTAAAAAACCGGAATTTGAATACGGTGACGTAAGCTCAGACGGCAAAATTGATGCAAAGGACATTGTTCTTCTTGCTCAGTATGTTGCTGAATGGGGTGTTGAGATAAATGTAGCGGCATCCGATGTTGACCTCTCAGGAAAGATTGATGCCAAAGATGTAGTTCTCATTGCACAGTTTGTTGCAGAATGGGGAGTTACTCTCGGAGATGGTAGTACTCCCGGTGGCGGCGGCTCTTCGGGTGGCGGCGGTTCTTCCGGCGACGGCGGTTCTTCCGGCGACGATGTTGCTCCCGAGCCCGAGGTGGGAGATAACGAGGTTGAAGCCGATGTTGTCCTTCCAAATGAGAATTGATCACAGCGTTTTCTCACAAATCAATTGATATAATTTCAGGGCACTCTCGTTATTACGAGAGTGCCCCTTATTTCTGCCCACACCCTGTGGGACTCTGTTTTTCAATAGTGCTTAATATTAAAACACTGTCGAAATATGGGATACATAGAGGTTAGGACGCGTTTCGCTCCCCGCAAGTTTTCACGGAATGCACACAGTCAAATCCTCTGAAAGTATCCGAACTTAAAGCTATTTTAGGAGGATTGAAATTTACTTACTTTGTCTTGATGGAGTTTTCATAAGACTCGATCATCTTCTTAACCATCTGACCGCCGATAGAACCTGCCTGGCGTGCAGTAAGGTCGCCGTTGTAGCCCTGTGAAAGGTTAACGGCTACTTCGCTTGCAGCCTTCACCTTAAATCTTTCGAGAGCTTCCTTAGCCTCGGGAACAAGTGTCTTGCCACTAGCCATTGTAATCTCCTTCCGAGCGACGAGAGCCGCTCATTTTTTGTTTTTCTATTTTAATCGAGACGGCTTTCGTCGCCTCTGTGATTATTGTGTGCCTGATGCAGAAAAATATGAATGGCAATTTTAGTCGTTTTTTAATCATTTTTATTACAGATAAGGGGATTTTTGGAAATAAGTAGAAAGCACTTTTGCCTGTTTTGGACTTGTATGGAATTGCATAAGAGGGCAAAATGTGGTATCGTATGTATTAGTGAGGTAGAGAAAGGATACCACAATGGGAAAAGTCAAGTACAGCGAAGAAATGAAATTGCAGACCATCAAGTATGTTTTTGAGGGTGGAAAATCAGAGACTAAGGTTTCCAAGGAATTTGGAATCGACACCAACACGGTTTGTCGTTGGGTAAGAGAATACCGTGAAGCTCAAGGAATGCCAAGTTACGAAGCCGAACAACGTATCAGATGACAATCAACCGACGAAATGGCATCCAAGATCAAAGAACTTGAAAAAGAATTAAAGAGAAATGACTTGGCCCTTCGTGAGGGGCGCAAAAGCTGGTTTTCCATAGTGACCGAGGAAGTCAGTACAGTAGCCGAGCATACAAAAGTATGCTGGTAGAAAACGGCATAGAGGACTCCATGAATTGCCGTGAGGCCCTATGACAATTCTTGCGTAGAAAACTTTTTTGCTATGTTCGGAAAAGTATTGTCATTTCGGATAAATATGCTATAATAAAAGGAGTAAAGAGGAATCTGTAGCGTTACATTAAACTTTTCTATAACAGAAAACGTATGCATAGCACCCTCGGCTACATGAGTCCCATTGCATATCGTCTTTCAAATTCGCAGTAACCCCCTCGATTCGGCGGCGCGATTTTCGTTTTTTCGTTCCGCTGTGCTCCACTCCAAACCCAAAAATCGCAAGAAAAGACGAAGCATAGACGCCTTCTTACGATTTCGGATGTTTCTATGCAAGATAGTTTATAAAAAGCACAAAAAAGGAGAACAACATGAAAAAACTATTGATTTTGCTTGCACTGATGACGGTGCTTGCATCTGCCTTTGCCGTGATCATATCGGCAGAGGTGATTTCTGAACAGATAGTTTCACAAAATCCGAGCGGAAGCTATCAAATTGCCGATGGGACTCTTGTGGGAACGATATCTTTTGATACCTAAAAGGCGAAGCTTTCCATTGTCTGCGATGAAAGCTATACAGGAGCACTCAGGCTTTCTTCAGGTAAAGAGCTAAAGTCCGTTTACACCTTTATGAAAACTTACGAGGCTCAGGTCAAATACATTGACATTGGCTATTTTCCCGGAAATATCTATTTTGATTATGGCGCAAGACTCGCGTCCAATTTCCCGATCCTTGAGGAGGTTCATTTTGAGAAAGTTATGCGAATCAGTAATAGCTCGAGGCTTTTTCAAAACTGTCCTATGCTGAAAACCGTCTATTTTGGCGATGAAAGCAACCGCCGCGAAGGCGTTGCTGATTTTTCGGGCTTTGGACATGAACATGATAACCTTACCAAGACGTTTACGGATGCATTTTTGAATTGTGCTTCAATAAAGGAAGTGATATTACCGACTAATGCTTCCGTGCACACAAAATTTACAGCTTTAACCAACACCTTTAATGGTTGTACCGCTCTTGAGAGCGTAAGTATTTCCTCAACCGTAACGACTATCGGTGCAAACTCCTTTGCAAGCTGTACCTCTCTTGAGTCTGTCACACTTCCGGCAAGCCTTGCGACAATTGAAGCTGATGCTTTTTCGGGCTGCAGTGCACTTAAAGATGTATATATAGCAGAGGGCGCATCCGTTCCTTCTGTGGTTCTCGAATCTTTCCCCGATAACGAGGAACTTTTGATACATTGCTCAGATCTTGATACTGCCATTGCCTTTAACCGTCAACTCTCCGTTCTCGGTTATACGAATGTCAAGGCAGTTGACCCGCAGGGCAACAGCACAGAGATTGTCACACAGGAAATATGGATTGAGGGCCAGGATACTCCCGATGATACAAGCGATGATATTCTTGTTGGAACGATGACCTTCGACCGCGGTACGGGAAAGCTTATTATTCAAAGCGCCGGTTACGCTTTACTTTATCCCAGCCAATATAACAGCGTTTCTAATATAAACAAGCAGCAAACAGAGGTTAATGATTTCATTACCCTCTATGAAGACGAAATTGTTTATATGGAAGTGTTGGGGTTTGACCGTATTCTTTGCGAATCCGGAGGCAGACTTTTCAAAAATCTCCCATATCTTAAAGAGGTTCACCTTTCCGCAGGAACACGTATTAGTCATGGCTTCGCCGGTCTCTTTATGAATTGTACAAATCTTGATACCCTTTGGTTCGGTGACGAAGAAAACAAACAGGTTGGCGTTATCAATTTCACGGGATTCGGTCACGCCCATGACAATTACGATGCCGCAACCTTCTATAATATGTTCCAAAATTGTACTTCGATCAAAAAGGTCATATTCCCGGATACGCCTGCGGCATATGTGAAATTCACAACTACAACAGGCACATTTGACGGCTGTACTTCTCTTGAGAGCGTTACACTTCCTTCAACGGTAACGACAATAGGTGAACGTACCTTTAAAGACTGCACCGCTCTTAAAGAATATATCGTTCCCACCGGTGTAACAAGCATTGCTTCTTCCGCTTTTGAGAATTGCAGTGGACTTACATATATTCAGTTCAACGCTGCCGTTACAATTGCCGAAGGTGCGTTTACAGGCGTTGGCGGAACAGAGGAAGCACTTCTCACAATTCAGACGCCCAATTCTGAGGTAGCAGGTTCTATCGAGACACAGGCAGAAGCTGCCGGCTTTAAAAATTATCAGATTTTGGATTACTATATCTATTCAGAGGATATCGTCAGTAAAGCTACAGGTGAAGTGATCGGCTCCATGAAACTTTACAGCAATACCGGTCTTCTTATTATCGATGCAGAAGGCGAGACGCTTTATCCTTGTGCAGACTGGGCGAGCAGTAATAAAACAAATCATGAACTTCGTGAATTTGTAACCGCATATAAGGATCTTATAAAGATAGTTGATATCAATTGTGATGCTATGCTTCCGCAATGGCAGTATGTATTCCTTCAGAATTTGCCCGAGCTTACCGAGGTGCATTTCAGTAGAGGAATGAGACTTGCCCCTTCAGGCAGTATAGCTATGACCGCAAGCGGAAAAGCGAGCGAGTCGAGCTACGGCTTCTTCTATAACTGTCCCAAGCTTAAGACCGTTTGGTTTGGCTCTGATGAAAACAGAATTGAGGGCGTTGCAAACCTTACAGGTTTTGGTTTCTATAATGACAGAAATACGTATAACGGCTTCACATTCAGACTTTTCAAGAATTGTTCTTCACTTGAAGCGGTCATCCTCCCTGATCTCCTCTATATGACCAATCTTTACGAGACCTTCTACGGCTGTACCTCACTTAAGAGTGTTACTATTCCGAAGCAGTTTGGAATCATCGGTTCGACGGATACTGATGAATATGAGCCTCACGGCGTAACATATCTGGGCGGTGGTACCTTCGAGGGCTGTACGGCTCTTAAAGAGGTCATCTTTGTTACCGATGTCGATCCTATCGAGGCAACAGTTGACGGGGCAGATATTACAGCAATAGGCTCAAATGCCTTTAAGGGATGTACATCTCTCACAAAGATAGTTCTCCCCGATACGGTTACAAGCATTGCACAGAATGCGTTTGAGGGCTGTACTTCTCTTAAGTATATAAACATTCCCGTCGGAGTTTCAGAAATTCCCGCAAGTGCATTTAAAGGCTGTACTTCGCTTAAGGATATCACTATTCCTGCTTATGTTACAAGCATAGGAGAAAATGCCTTTGAGGGCTGTACTGCTCTTAAAAATGTAAATATTGAAGGCAGCGGCGTTACATTTGGAGCAGATGCTTTCAAGGGTTGCAGCGATGTAAAGGTGTTCTGCTCTGAAAATGACCTTGATAATATCACTGCAGTTGTTGGCGAATATGGCGAGGCAGTGGCGCTCGATACTTCGGCAATGAAGTTCAGCGGTTTTTCGGTTCGCGTTGTGGACCATAACGGTCTGCGCTCGTTCTTCAGCTTTGATGAAAGTGCAAACGAAGGCAGCGGTTTCACTCTCGTTGAGTATGGAACTCTTGCAGCTCAGTCGAGTGTTTATGACAGCTATGAAGAAAGCATTGGTGGAGAACGCTCAATTTTCTCTATTGAAGACGGTGTTGTAAGCACAGCTGACGATAAGCTCGTCAAGGTTGCGATCTATAATAAAAACAATGGCTACGGGGACGCAAAATATACAAAGGATGGAACTACCACTTCCTTTACGGTAACCGTAACAAACTTTGATCTTGAAAAGGCTCAGCATACCGCTGCTCTTACAATGGTAGGATATCAGATATGGGAAAAGGATGGCAACTTCTATGTTGAATTTACTCGCGCGAGTAATGTGAATTACCGCGAGGTTTCGCTTTATAAGGTTACAATGGGTATGCTCGAGAATGGAAAAATCCTTGCGGAGAACGGTGAGAATCCCGTTTGGAAGACAATTGAAGCAACCTCTTTAAAAAAGCTTGACAGCAACATTGAGGGCTATCTTATGCCCGATGCGTTCTCTGACGGCAAGTATGTTGGTCTTTATGTTTCGGACAAGGCTTCGGAGCTTAAGGAATATGGCACAACTGCCGAGGAAAGACTTAGTCTTACGAGCGTTATCTGCGGAGAGAACGTTACAAACGATCTTCCTTTCCTCAATAACACCTGGGCAAACCATGTTGACGAGCAGCTCGCAAAGGTTCCCGAAGGAAAATCCTTCATTTTCATTACAGATACACACGACAACCACGTTCTTTATTCTCATGTCCTTGCCGAGTATGCAAGACAGAAGCTTGATATTGATACCATTATTACAGGCGGTGATGTAATTGAAAATGGAGCTACTCTTGAGGAAGCGGATACTAAGCTCAATTATGTTGTTGATACACAGTTCTCTGTATGGGGAGATTCATGGCTCTATGCACAGGGAAATCACGATGCTAACTTTACAGCATCCGCAAAAGGCAGAGAATACCATGAATATCTGCTCCCCGATACCAATATTATCGAGGCAACGGTAGATAAAATGACCGCAAACATCGTCTATGACCAAAAATCAATAGATATTGCTGCAAATGATGTTGTTTATACCGCTGTTGGCGATTATACCGCAGAGGAAATGAGAGAGCAGGGAATTGCCGCAATGAAGAAGCATTATCATTATGATGATACAGAGCGTCATATACGCTATATCATCGTTGATACGGGCGATAACGGTCTTTCGCAAATGTATACCTTTGGCGGCGCTTCCTATTCGCGTATGCTTTGGGTACAGCTTCCTTGGCTTATTGAGACTCTTGAAAGCACTCCGGCGGACTATGACGTTGTTATTGCAGGACATATGTTCGATCATGATGAGGCGAGCGCATGGGGCGGCGTTATACCGTTTTTCACAATCCTTTCTGCTTATCAGGAGGGCGGAGTCGGCAGTGTGACAGTTCCCGTTGAAGATGCGAATATGATGAAGTGGTATGATGAAGACCTTACTCTTGACTATGATTTCACTGGTCATGAGGACAGCACCATTTTCACAATGGGCGGACACTGGCATCTGGATGATTCTGCTTTGAACGGTGTGGTTGATGGTGAATATACTCACAGTGATTACAGTGATGATAATGCACTTCTCGATACAAACGGTGTTCTCAGTATCTTTACATTAACAGATTGCGTACAACAGGTTACCGATGTTCTCGAACGGGGAACAGACGGCGAAAATGCCTTTGATATCGTAACTATTACCGATGACGGAAGGATCGTCTGTACCAGAATCGGTGCAGGCGAGAGCAGAGAATTTATCTATCAGTAATATTTTCTTTCGGAGCTTGCCTCGGAAGTAAATAAAAATTCAATACGCATGGCGGTTACGGCATATAATTTTTGCGCTGTAACCGCCTATTTAAAAGGGGATATTTATAACGTAAGCTCATATGTATATTTGACCGCTGTTTTATGACCGTTTGCTATGCGGTTTGGTCTCTCAAAGCTCATGGTTCGTATGGGTTTCATCTTCTTAACCATCTGACCGCCGATAGAACCTGCATGGCGTGCGGCAAGGCCGCCGTTGTAGCCCTGAGAAAGGTTAACGCCTACTTCGCTTGCAGCCTCCATCTTAAATCTTTCGAGAGCTTCCTTAGCCTCGGGAACAAGTGTTTTGCCACTAGCCATTGTAATCTCCTTCCGAGCGACGAGAGCCGCTCATTTTTTGTTTTTCTATTTTAATCGAGATGGCCTTCGTCGCCCCTGTGATTATTGTGCGCCTGATGCAGAAAAATATAAATGGCAATTTTAGTCGTTTTTTAATCATTTTTATAACAGATAAGGGGATTTGGGGAAATAAGTAAAAAGCACTTTTACCTGTTTTGACATGATAATTTCATATTCGGTTGACAAATTAAAAACCGCGTGATATAATATATAATGTATAATAGGATTTTCTGCTATTTCTCCTGCTGAGTGTTTTCTTGCCTACCATGGGTAAATTGGCAGAATATTTTTTTCTCTTTTTATTAGTATGTTCTAATCTTAAATATATTATCAAAATAAAAGAGGTTCTTTATGGAAATTAAGCCTTTTGAGAAAAAAGTATGGCTTTCGTCTCCAACAATGCACGGAGATGAGCTGAAATACGTAACAGAAGCATACCAAACAAACTGGATGTCCACTGTCGGAAAAAATATAAATGAGGTCGAGAGACTGACCTGCGAAAAGGTGGGCTGTAAATACGCCGTTGCTCTTTCGGCGGGGACTGCGGCACTGCATCTTGCTGTTAAGCTTGCAGGAGTTAAGCCCGGGGATAGGGTTTTTTGCACAGATATGACCTTTGCCGCGACGGTAAATCCCGTTCTTTATGAAAAGGGTGTGCCTGTATTTATCGATACCGAATATGATACATGGAATATGGATCCCGAAGCCCTCAGAAAGGCTTTTGAGATCTATCCCGATACAAAGGTTGTAGTTGTAGCTAATCTTTACGGTGTCCCGGGAAAGATGGATGAGATAGGTGAGATCTGCCGTGAACACGGTGCCATTATGATCGAGGATGCCGCTGAATCTCTCGGAGCTACATATAAGGGCAGACAGACAGGTACTTTTGGTACATATAATGCAATTTCCTTCAACGGAAACAAGATAATTACGGGTTCTTCGGGCGGTATGCTCCTGACTGATGACCTCGATGCGGCAAATAAGGCTCGTAAATGGTCAACCCAGAGCCGCGAGGACGCTCCTTGGTATCAGCATGAGGAGGTCGGATATAATTACCGAATGAGCAATGTCATTGCAGGTGTTGTCAGAGGTCAGTATCCTCATCTTGACGAGCATATCGCGCAGAAAAAAGCGATCTATATGCGTTATAAAGAGGGCTTCAAGGGACTTCCGGTTTCTATGAATCCGTATGATGAAAGCATCTGTGAGCCAAATTTTTGGCTTTCTTGCCTGTTAATTGATAAGGATGCAATGTGCAAACAGGTGAGGAGCGATAATGATGCCTGCTATGTAAGCGAGAAGGGCAAGAGCTGCCCGACTGAGATACTCCAAAAGCTGGCTGCATATAACGCCGAGGGCAGACCGATCTGGAAGCCTATGCACATGCAGCCAATCTACCGCATGAATCCCTTTATTACAAAAGACGGAAACGGCAGAGCAAGAACAAATGCCTATATTGCAGGAGGCTGTTCTGATGTCGGAGCTGATATCTATGCTCGCGGACTTTGCCTTCCCAGCGATAATAAAATGACCGCGGGAGAGCAGGACATTATCATCGAGATTATCCGAAGCTGTTTTGAATGATTTTTAAGGAGTTTACATAATGTACGCTAAGTTTTTTAAAAGGCTTATCGATTTTATCTTGTCCCTTTGCGCGCTTATAGTGCTTTCTCCAATATTGCTGATGCTTATCATCATCGGCGCGGTCGCAATGAAGGGAAACCCCTTCTTCACACAAAAGCGCCCAGGTAAAAACGAAAAGATCTTCAATCTGATAAAGTTCAGAACAATGACAAATGCAAAGGATAAGGAGGAAAATCTGCTTCCCGATAAGGATAGGCTTATACCTTACGGTAAGTTCCTTCGCAGCACCAGCCTTGATGAATTACCCGAGCTTATTAACATTTTGATCGGTGATATGTCAATTGTCGGTCCAAGACCGCTTTTGGTTGAATATCTTCCTTATTATAACGAAACGGAAAAGCATCGCCATGATGTTCGTCCGGGGCTCACGGGATGGGCACAGGTCAACGGCAGAAATTCGGTTGATTGGGACACAAGATTTGCTCTTGATGTTGAGTATGTAAATAATCTTACTTTTACAATGGATATAAAAATTGTTTTCTTGACGGTTAAAAAGGTGCTTTGTCGCAGTGACGTTGCTGATGATACAAGCGTGTCGGAAGGAAATTTTGCCGATATCAGAAGAAAAAAAGCCGAGCAGAAAATGCAGACTAAATAATATAAAATCGAGGTAACAGCAAGTGAATATTTTGATTTTGAGTGCAGGAACAAGAAATAAGGTCGTTCAGTATTTTAAGCGTGCTATTGGCAGTGACGGAAGAGTGATCGCTACAGATATGAGCGAGCTTGCTCCTGCCGTTTACGATGCAGATAAATTTTATAAGGTTCCCCGCATGACGGATGAAGGATATATCGATGTTATCTTTGAAATATGCAAGAAGGAATCGGTCGATGCTGTTCTCACTTTGATCGATCCCGAGCTTTCGCTTCTTTCGGAAAATAAAGAGAAATTTGCAGAGATTGGTGTTACCGTTATTGGATCTTCTTATGAACTTTGTGAGATGGCTCTTGATAAAATGCAGATGTTTAATTGGCTCACATCTCACGGATATAAATGCGCAAAGAGCTATGATTCAAAGGAAGAATTCTATAAGGATCTTGACGCGGGAGTTATAAGCTTTCCCGTATTTGTCAAGCCCATTCGAGGCAGTGCTTCGGTTGCAATCAGCAAGGTTAATGACAGAGAGACAGTGGATTTGCTTTTTGCACATACAGAAGGACTTATGATACAGGAATTTCTCCGCGGACAGGAGATCGGAGCGGATGTTTATATCGATATGGTATCCCATGAGGTGGTCTCTATCTTCACAAAGAAGAAGATCGTCATGAGAGCAGGCGAAACGGATAAGGCTGTCAGCTTTAAAGACCCTAGGCTCTTTGAGCTTATAGAGAAATTTGCACTTGAATGTGGCTGGAACGGGCAAATAGATATAGATATCTTTGACATTGACGGTGAATATTATATCTCCGAGGTCAATCCCCGTTTTGGCGGTGGATATCCTCATGCCTATGAGAGCGGATGCGATCATATGACGCTGATAAAGAATAATCTTGAAAGTAAACCCAATAAGAAGAATATCGGTGCCTATGACGAGGGCATCTACATGATGAAATATAACGAAGTGGCAATAAAGAAATTTTAACTTTGGAGTTTTATATGAAAAAGTTTTTGCTTATCAGCCAATCTCAGGATGGCAGTTATGTTAATCTGATAAATAACGCGCTCTCAAAGTCAGGGTATTCTTTGACCGTTTTTACGGGTAAGTTTTCGGATGTGGAGAAGGATGTTGAGATAGTTGAAGCTCCTAAATATGACAGTACCTCATTTAAGAGCAGATTCAAAACATGGTTTGCTTATGTAAGGGTGGCAAAAAAATATCTGAAAAGCAATATTGATAGATTCGACGCGGTAATGTTCACGTCAAATCCGCCCGTGAATCAGAGTCTTGTAAAATTTGCACAGAGAAAAAAGAAAAAATGTATATACCTTATATGGGATATTTATCCCGATTGCATCGAAAAGAGCTTCGGTAAAAAGGTCGCTCCCATAACTGCGGTTTGGAGAAGTATTAACCGCAAAATTTATGAAAAATGCGACCATGTGCTTACCATCGGAGAGGTAATGAAAGGTCATATACTTCATAGCTATCCCAAGCTTGATGTTAAGGTCATTCCTTATCATACCAATACCGAATATATTCATCCAATAGATAAAGATGAAAATATTTTCGTTAAGCAAAATGAGCTTGAAGGTAAAAAGGTATTTATGTATTCGGGTAAGATGGGCTTCGGTCATGGCTTTGATGAAATGCTGAAGGTTGCCGAGCTGCTGAAGGACAGGGATGATATCAGATTCCTTTTTATCGGACATGGAACAGCATTTGAGCCCGTCAAAAAGCATATTGCGGACAATGGACTTTCTAATACAAAAATATTGCCGTTTCAACCTCTCGATATGCTACCTTATTCTCTCGGAAGTGCAGATGTTTCCTTCATCACCATAAAGGAGCAGACGGACGGGCTTTTCCTTCCAAGCAAGGTATATGACGCTATGGCTTCAGGTTCTGCGATCATCTGTATCAGTGGCGGTAAAAACGATGTTGCAAAGCTGATGGAGGATAATGAGATCGGTGTTCATGTTAAAACCGACTCTACGGACGAGCTTAAGGCGGCAGTGCTAAAGCTTGCTGATAATGAAGGATTACTTGAACGCTGTAAGAAAAATGCCGTTGAGCTTGCGGTCAGAGATTATGATATCAAGGCTGTAACAGAGCAGTACCACCGAGTATTTGATTCTATGATTTGAAAGGTATTTTAATATGAAAAAGCTGCTAATAATGGCATCGCTGTTCTATCCGCAGAAAAACGGCGGCGGACCTCCCGTCAGCATAATGAATGTTGTTCAGTCGATAAAGGGAGAATTTGAAATTTCAATAATTTCTCATAATTATGAGGTCGGTGATTCAAAACCACTTGAAGGTATCAGGGATGGTTGGAACGATTTCGATTTCGGAAGGGTATATTATTTCCCTTACGGTCAGCATACTGTTGGAAATATCTATAATCTGATCTGCGAAATAAAGCCTGATGTTATATATCAGAACAGCTTTTTCAGCTATGATCAGGTTTTGCCTGTTCTTAAATATAAAAAGAAGAATCCCGATGTCGGCGTTGTAGTGGCTCCTCGCGGTGAAATCTGCGAGAACCGCTTTTGCGATGGTAGGCTGAAGAAAACAGTTTATATCAAGGTTCTGAAAGCTCTCGGATATCTAAAAAATGTCTATTATCAGGCAACAGGTATCGATGAAAAAAATGATATGGTGAAGTATATCGGCGTTTCCGAGGATATGATATTCGATATCAATAATTTTTCATATGCAAACGAAAAATATATCGTTCCCATAGATAAAAAAAGCGGTGAGCTTCGCATGTGCTATATCGCGAGAATCCAGGATACCAAGAACATGCTTTACGGTGTTGAAAGACTTAAAAATATCAAGGGTAATGTTACATATGATATCTACGGTCCTATAGAAAATAAGGAGTATTATGATAATTGCTTCTCGGTGCATCTTCCCGAAAATGTTCATTTGAATTATTGCGGCTTTGTGGATCACGATGATGTGGGCAAGACAATTGCCCGTTATCACGTATATTATATGCCTACTATCGGTGAAAACTACGGTCATTCCATAGTTGAAGGCATGCTCTATAAGCGTCCGATAATTATTAGTGATAAAACTCCTTGGAACGGTATAAATGAAGCGGGTGGCGGATATGCAATCCCCCTTGACGCTCCGGAAAAATTCGAGAAAGCTATCGAGAGCATCTGCGGTATGGAACAGGAAGAATATAACGCGATGTGCGAGAAAGCAAAATCCTATATTGACTCACAGCTTCACATAGAAGATACGATACAGAAATATATCAAATGCTTTAACGAGGTGTAATTCATGCTTTGGAAGATAAAGATGCTTTTAAAGGTTTTGGTTATAAAATTCAGCCAGAGATTTCCAAAGGCGATAAGCGATGAAAGCTATTCAAGGCTATTGTATTTTATCGTGTTTGGTAAGCGCATAGATCTAAAGAATCCTAAAACCTTCAATGAGCATATTATAACAAAAAAGCTTGAAGATAAAAAGTACGGTTACGATAAATATACCGATAAATATTCTGTTCGTGAGTATGTAAAAGAGTGCATCGGTGAAGAGATTCTCAATGAAGTTTACGGTGTTTACGACAGCTTTGATGATATAGACTTCGATAAGCTCCCCGATAGCTTTGCGCTCAAAGCGACACATGCCTCGGGTTTTAATATTATCGTTCCCGATAAAGGTAAGCTTGATATCGAAAATGCCAAGAAAAAATTTGATAAATGGCTTAAAATCAACTTTTATTATAAGGACAGAGAAAAGAATTATAAGAATATTAAGCCTCGAATTTTATGCGATAAATACATAAAATTTGGTGAAAGTCTTGTTGAATATAAGCTGTATTGCTTTAATGGCAAGGCAAAGCTGATCTGCCAGAATGTAGATAGAGGAGAGCGCAGATATACCAATGTTTTTCATGAAAATTTCGCTCCGATACCCGTGAGATTCGGATATGATCATATAGATCATCCCATCACAAGCGAAAAGGAGCGTTTGATCTGGGTTGCAGAAAAGCTGGCATCCCCGTTTGACTTTGTAAGAGTTGATCTATATGAGAATGACGGCAAGATATTGTTCAGCGAGCTAACCTTTCATTCCGGCGGCGGTCTGGTTCCCTTTGAACCTAAAGAATATGATATAAAATTTGGAAAGTTTTTTGAGATATCATAAATATTTACCAAAAATAAATCTTGGTTAGGATATATAAATGAGTAGTATATTTGTTGTTGCGGTATCCTTCGGCATTGCCCTGTTATCCTGGATGAAGGAGCGAAATTTTTACAATCCGGCTTTTCTTATGTCGGTGCTTTGGGGGCTTATCACTCTTTTTGCTGATATGCGCCTTTATAATATGTTTGGTGCAAGCGATATGACATATAAGGTTATATTTCTTGGAATCATTGCTTTTGCAATTGGATGCTTTATTATATGTACGCTGAACATACAAATAAAGACAGGAAAGACAATAAAACTTTTTGTTCCCAGTGAAAATGCATTCTTATATTATAGAGCAACTAGGGTCATATGTATAATTTCTATCCTGCTGTTGGCATATCCTGCCTATAAGTCTATAGGATATTTGACATCGGGACTCGATATGTCATATATCAGAACCGAAGAAAATGTAGTTGTATATACCAATCCGATTCTCAGATTAGTTTATAACTATATCGTTAGACCGTTTTCCTTTGCAATACTTCCAATATTTGCAGTGGACTTTTTCGTTTCACAAAAGAGAGATAAGATCATTACGATTTCATCCATCGTTGTTGTGGTAGAACGCGTGCTCATTGAGGGCGGACGTTTCGTTATTCTCTATATTATCTGCAGTCTGTTGATGGGATTTGTGATGACGAAAAAAAAGCTAAAGATAAAAAAATCGGTAATTGTATTACTTGTAATAATTTTGGCTGTTGCGACTATCGCCATATATCAGGTTTCCCTTTCAAGAGGAACAGAAGATATTGGGTATTCTCTTTATGTATATTTCTGCGGGGTTGTTCCGCATCTCAGTATTAGACTTGATAGAATTGTCTATGCAGGACAACACACATATGGCTTGTCTTTCTTTAGCGGAATACTGACATTTGTATTTGCAATCTTTGAAAACCTTGGATTCTCGCCTCCTTATTTCTTTACAAGTGTCAAGGCATTGATGAATGTTGAGGACGGTGTTGCGATAACTTCGGAACTGGGAAGTAGCTTTAATGCTTTTGTAGGACCGTATTTCTATATGTTCCTTGACGGAGGATATTTGGGCGTTTTCCTTGGAATGATGGCATACGGTATGATTTCCTATTATTTCTACAAGAGATTGGTTAAGAATTTTAGCTACAGAGATATGACATTTTACATTCTGATAGTTCAAGGAATTGTTACATCTATGGTTCGTTTTCAGTTTGTAAATGTTTACTATACCTTGGCTTTTGTCTATATTTATTTTCTTATCAATAAAAGGGAAAAGTACAGTACTTCAATAAAGGATAAAATGAAATGAAACTTTTATTTGTAATGCCTTATATGCGTTATAGCGGTGCGCCAAAGATGATGGCGACTGTCGCCAATTGGTTTGCTGAGGAAGGGAATGATGTTACAGTTTGTACCTTCTTTGCATCCGAGGTCACACAAAAGCTGAATCCGAAGATTAAGCTTGATAATCTGGGTATAGTCCGTAGTTCTTTCAAACTCTTAAATCTCACGGTCGGTTATATGAAGACCGAAAAAAAGATATTTAACTACATAATGGCATCTAAAGCTGATGCGGTGATATCTTTTGGCGACATGTTTAGTGTTGGACTTTTTAATAAGCTGAAAAGCAAAAAACAGTGCATTATAGTTTCGGAACGCGCCGACCCCACCGGAAACGGGTTCTTTGCAAAACAACGCAAAAAGGCATTTGAAAACGCAAGCGGATTCGTTTTTCAGACCGAAGGTGCAAAGAAATGCTTCTCGGAAAGTATACAAAAACGCGGATTTGTCATCCCTAATTCTATCAATTGTACAGATGTTTCCGTTGTACCTTTTGAAGAAAGGAAGAAAAAGATAGTTTGCGTTGGCAGATTCGAGCTAAAGCAGAAAAGACAGGACGTTCTTATTAAAGCCTTTGGTATTTTCTATAAGTCTCACCCTGAATATCAACTCGTATTTTATGGTGACGGTGATGATATGAATGCTTCTAAAGCTTTGGCAGAGGAAACTTTGGCTTCATCGGCTATTTTGTTCCCAGGTGCTGTAAAGCCAATTGAAAATTATATAAAGGATGCTTCGATCCTTGCCATGTCCTCAGATTATGAGGGGATTCCCAATGCTATCATTGAAGCAATGAATATGGTGATTCCGGTTGTGTCTACCGATTGCCGCCCGGGAGGCGCAAGAATGCTTCTTGAGGACGGAAAATACGGAAGTATAGTTCCTATTGGAGACTATGAAGGATTGGCGAGAGAGCTTGAAAAGGTTGCGGAAAATCCCGAAGAAGCATATTCAAGAGCTCTTGCCGCCAAAGAATCGCTTTCCAGATTTGAAGAGAGTAAAATAAAAGAAATGTGGATAGATGCCATTGGTGCTATCGTAAATCGGAGTGTAAAATAAAATGGGACTGACATCAAAAATTAAAGCAGCATTTAAGAAACCCACCTTGGCATTCACCTGGCTTTCGGTGCATGGATTTCTGAATTTTGTTCCCGATAAAATATATTTAAAGATTGCATACAAGCTGTCGCTTAAGAAAAAATTGAATTTGAAGAATCCACAGACCTTCAATGAAAAGCTGCAGTGGCTCAAGCTCTATGACAGAAAGCCTGAATATACCAAAATGGTAGATAAATATGAGGTCAGAGAATACATAGCTTCTAAAATCGGTGAGGAATATCTCATACCTCTCGTGGGCGGTCCTTGGAATAGCTTCGATGAAATAGATTTTGATAAGCTTCCTGATCAGTTTGTGCTTAAAACTACTCATGATTCCGGCGGCGTCGTTATCTGCCGTAATAAATCTGAATTTGATAAACAAAAGGCAAGAACTCTTCTTACCAAATCTTTAAAGTATAGCTTTTTTTGGCGCGGACGTGAATGGCCGTATAAGAATTGCAAGCCTCGCATAATTGCGGAAAAATATATGGAAGATGAGAAAACTGCTGAGCTTCGTGACTACAAGTTTTTCTCATTTGATGGAGAAGTAAAAACACTATTTATCGCCACGGACAGACAAAAGGTGGACGAAGATACAAAATTCGACTTTTTCGATATGGATTATAATCATCTTGATTTCAGAAACGGTCATCCAAATGCGAAGATATATCCGGAGAAACCGAAAACTTTTGATGAAATGAAAAGAATTGCAGCTGTTCTTTCCGAGGGGATTCCGCAGGTGCGAGTTGATCTTTATGAAGTTAACGGAAAGATATATTTTGGTGAAATGACATTTTTCCATTGGAGCGGATTTGTACCTTTTGAACCGGAAGAATGGGATAAAAATTTTGGCGATTGGATAAAGTTGCCCCGAAAATAAGTCAATCAGATCGTTGATTTGTAAAACAAAATACTAATGACATTAACTCATATATTTTTCGTATTCTTATTTTTTTAATATTGTAATTGATAAATATTCTATAACAAGGATATACCAGAATGATTAAGAGATCTTGGGTTGAAATAGACTTATCCCAATTAATTAAAAATGTTGAAATATATAGATCGCAACTGCCATGTGATACTGAAATTATGGCAGTTGAAAAAGCTGATGCTTACGGACACGGTGATCTTAGAGTTGCAAAAAAACTTAGTGATCACGGTTTTCGCCTTTTAGCTGTGTCCAATATTGATGAGGCTATCAGACTGCGAGATTATGGAATTGGCGGTGAGATACTTGTTTTGGGATATACACCGATTGAAAATGCTTCACAAATAGCCGAATACGACATAACTCAGACTGTTTTATCCGAGGACTACGCTGAGGCACTCAAAAATTCTTTTAGCGGTGAAATAAAGGTTCAATTTGCTATAGATACCGGTATGAACAGAATTGGACTTGATGCAGATGATCCGGATGGAGCTGAAAAGGTAATTCGTAAATATGTGGAGATCTTCAAGGTTACCGGTATGTTTACTCATTTGTGCGTAGCTGATGCCGATAGTGAGGAAAGCCGTTTGTTTACCGATGAACAGCTCCATAAATTTAATAATGTTGCCGAGCGTGTTGCCGATCTTGGATTGGAACAGGTGCATTGTCTCAATTCTGCCGGCGGAATATATCATAATAGTAAATTTCACAATATCGTCCGTCTTGGTATAATAATGTATGGCTTAAAGCCGGATTATATCAATATACTACCTTCGGGTATTCAGCCTGTGTTAACTTGGAAGAGCGTTGTTTCGATGGTTAAAGATGTCTTTCCGGAGGAAACTGTTGGTTATGGCCGTGCGTTCAAAGCTGATAAGAAAATAAAGCTTGCCACTATACCAACCGGTTATGCAGACGGTTATAATCGTTTGCTTTCAAACAAGGGGTATGTGATAATAAACGGAAAAAGAGCTGCCATAGTTGGCAGAGTTTGTATGGATCAAATGATGGTGGACGTCACGAATATTGCGGATGTAAAAATGGGTGATGAGGTAATTTTGCTGGGAAAAAGCGGAAGTGAATCAGTCACAGCCGACGATATGGCACATCTGATCGAAACCATAGGGTATGAGATCATATGCAATATATCAAAGCGCGTTCCAAGAGTGTATATTGACGAGGAATATGTTAATTTGTGAATTCAAAAATAATTGATAGAGGTCAAAAATGAATATATTGGTTTTCACTCCGTACAGCAGTATGGTAGGCGGTGCAAACCGTTCGCTTTTGATGGTGCTGGACGGACTTAAAAATAGATACGGACATAAGATACTTGCGGTAGTACCTGCAAAGGGTGTTTTTAGCGGTGCTCTGGATAAAATAGGCATTGATTGGATAACTGCTCCAATACATGAGGTCAGCAGAGTTCACGGAAAGGGCATTAAAAGTATTCTTCGCCTGCTAAAGCAGAATGTTATAGCTTCTAAAGACCGCAAAGCATCAAAGGTTTTGGCTTCAACTTTGAATGAAAAATTTGACATCGTATATATAAATGATAACTCTGCATATATGGGTGGATATACAGCAAAATGTCTTGGAATTCCCTATGTTTGGCACTTTAGAACTTTGCTTAAGCCCGGTGCGATGTGCGTGTGCGGTGTAAAGCAGCTGTTTGCTGAGTGCAGTAAAATAATCGCTATTTCCGACGGTATGAAAAACCTTATAGTAGCAGATCCCTTTATGCCCAAGGATAAGGTTGTGCGTATCCATAATGGAATCCCCGTTGATAATGCCGAAAAATCAAGGCAGAGCCGTGAAAAAGGATTCCATTTTGTGCAGTGCGGAAGAATAACGGCAGATAAAGGTCATAATGACTCAATTAAAGCTCTGGGAATCTTAAAGAAACAGGGGATTTCCGATATTTACCTGCATATAGTAGGCGCAACTCCTTCAAACAAAGAGGATGATTATCAGAGAAGTCTCTTTGCTTTAGCAAAGGAGCTTGATGTTTCTGAGCAGGTTATTTTTGAGGGAACCTGCAATAATATGCCTGAATTCCGCTATAAAATGAACGGCGAGCTTATGTGTTCATATTGTGAGCCCTTTGGAAGAGTCACCCTTGAAGGAATGAGAAGCGGTCTTGTTGTTATAGGAAGTAATACCGGAGGTACACCGGAAATCATTTGTAATGAGGAAAACGGTCTGCTCTATCGTCAAGGTGATGCCTGTGATCTTGCAGAGAAAATAAAAAGGGTATATGAGGACCCGGTTTATGCTCAAAATCTTGCGGATAATGCATATGCCTATTCAAGAATTAAATTTACACCCGAGAGCAATATTGAAGCTGTTAACAGTGTCATTTGTGACGCGGCAGGGAAGTAAAGAGGAGAAAAATGGCATCATTTAAGAAAAATTATTTTTATCAGATCATTTATGAGGTTCTGGCAGTTCTTCTGCCGCTCATAACAGCGCCTTATGTTGCGAGAGTTCTTGGTGACGATAACCTGGGCGTTTTTTCATATACATATTCTGTTGCAAGTATCTTTTTGACTGTTGCCAGACTGGGTATAGTTAATCACGGAAGCCGCAGTATTGCAGCATGCCAGAAGGATAAGGAAGAGAGAAGTAAGACCTTCTGGGAAATATTTGCGGTTCAGGTAACATCAACAGCTCTTCTGACAGCAGTTTATCTCGTATATACTGCACTTTTTGTTCATGAGAATAAGTTCATAGCTTTTCTGCAGGTGGTTCTTATAGCTTCTGCGATGCTTGATATAGGCTGGCTCTATATGGGTATGGAGAACTTTAAGAAAACGGTTACAAAGAATATTTTTGTTAAGATAGTTTCCCTTGTGTGTATTTTTGCTTTTGTAAGATCAAGAGACGATCTCTGGGCATATACATTGGTAACAACGGGCAGTATGCTCCTTGGTTATGCAACTCTTTGGTGGGGCTTTAGACGCGAATTTAAATGGGTACGTCCTACTCTTGAAGGAATCAAAAAGCAGATCAAGCCTATATTTGTGCTGTTTGTTCCTGCCATTGCCGTGACCTTCTATACTATCATGGACAGCGTAATGCTTGGAAGAATGAGTGGAACTACACAGGTTGGATATTATGAGCAAGCCTCTAAGTTGGTTGCAGTACCAATGGGACTGATAACAAGCTTTGGCGCTGTAATGATGCCCAGAATGGCTGCTATGGAAAAGGAAGGTGCCGGTGAAAAAGCGAGCAGGAATATAACAACAAATTCTCTGGTATTTATGATAGCTCTTTCCTGTGCTATCTCCTTCGGGCTGTCTGCAGTTTCGGAAGTATTGATACCGATCTATTACGGATCGGAATTTCTTGCCTGCATCCCCCTTCTTGTGATGATTTCGATGAAATTGCCTGTGATGGCTTGGGCAAATGTGGTCAGAACACAGTGCCTCATTCCGAAGCATAGAGACAAAGAGTACATAATCTCATTGTTTGTGGGCGCAGGAGTTAATGTTGTATTTAATTTGATGCTTATCCCAAAGTTGGCAGCAGTGGGTGCGGCTATTGGTACGATTCTTGCGGAAACAGCAGTATGCCTTGTTCAGACTGTTTTTGCAAGAGACATTCTTCAGACTAAAAAAGCTTTATTAAAGTCGGTGGGATTTGTGTTTATCGGTGCAATAATGCTTGCTTTTGTAAAGATGGTTATGGCTGTTATGCCAACATCACCAATTATAACTCTTGTGATCGGTATTGGATGCGGAGTAATTGTCTACACATTGCTGGCTTTCGCTTATTATTGCGCAGTTGTGGAACGTAAAAAGCCTGATGTTGTAATAAAAAAGTTATTGTCTTCACTAAAGAAGAAAAAGGCATAACGCTTCACATAAAAATTTGAGGTAATTGTTGATGAAAACAGTAATGCTTGTCTTCGGGACTCGTCCCGAGGCAATAAAGATGTGCCCGCTTGTTAATGAGCTGAAAGCGAGGAGTGGACTTAAGACCGTTGTTTGTGTAACGGGTCAGCACCGTCAGATGCTTGACCAGGTTCTCGAGGCGTTCGGCGTTGTGCCGGACTATGATCTTTCGATCATGAAGGATAAACAGACCCTTTTTGATATCACGACCGGTATTCTGACCAATATCAAGGCTGTGCTTGAAGAAGTGAAGCCCGATGTTGTTCTTGTTCACGGCGACACTTCAACAACCTTTGTTACAGCTCTTGCGTGCTTCTATCTGCAGATACCGATAGGTCATGTTGAGGCTGGACTCCGTACATATAATATCTATAGTCCATATCCTGAGGAATTCAACCGTCAGGCGGTCTCGATAATCTCAAAATACAACTTTGCTCCAACAGAGCTCTCAAAAGAGAATCTTCTTCGTGAGGGCAAGGATGAAAGCACTGTTTATGTAACGGGAAATACCGCAATTGATGCCCTTAAAACTACGGTTCGTGATGATTATTCCCACCCCGAGCTTGATTGGGCAAAGGACAGCCGACTTATTATGATCACAGCTCATCGCAGAGAGAATCTCGGTGATCCGATGCACAATATGTTCCGCGCTATCCGTAGAGTTATGGACGAGCATCCCGATGTTAAGGCTATCTATCCTATTCATATGAATCCCGTGGTGCGCGCGGCTGCCGAAAAAGAGCTTGGCGACTGCGACAGAATTCGCATAATCGAGCCTCTGGAGGTTCTTGATTTCCATAACTTCCTTGCAAGGAGTTATATGATCCTTACCGATTCGGGCGGGATACAGGAGGAAGCACCTTCCCTCGGAAAGCCTGTTCTCGTTATGCGTGATACCACCGAGCGTCCGGAAGGAATCAAGGCGGGTACGCTTAAACTTGTAGGAACAGACGAAGAGGTAATATACAATAATTTCAAGCTCTTGCTTGAAGATAAAGAAGCATACGACGCAATGTCAAAGGCAAGCAATCCTTACGGAGACGGCTTTGCCTGCCGCCGAATTGCGGATATTCTTGAACAGAATTAAAATTATTTCAGCAGAATAAGCTTTGAAAGGTAACAGCCAATGGAGAATCAGAAAAAAACCATAGGAATAATCGGAGGAATGGGGCCTGCCGCAACGGCTCTTCTGTTTCAAAAAATAGTTGAATACACAGATGCCGAAAAGGACGCTGACCATATCCACATTCTGATAGATAATTATCCTGCGGTTCCTGACAGAACAGCATCTATAAAAAGCGGCAGTGATAAGCCTGTAGATTATATATGCGATGCAGGAGGTAAGCTGATCTCCATCGGAGCGGAGCTGCTGATAATTCCTTGTAATACCTCGCATTATTTCTATGATAAGATACAGAGCAGACTGAGCGTCCCCGTTATCAATATGATATCCGAGACCGCCCTTGTCTGCAAAAGTAAAGGATGGAGTAGGGTCGGAATCCTCGCAACCGACGGAACAAAAGAAACGAGGATATTTGATAAAGAGCTTGAAAATCTGGGTATCGAAGCAGTTCTCACTTCCACTGAGGGTCAGCGAGAGGTAATGTCTGTTATATACGATCAGGTAAAGGCGGGGAAGGAGATAAATACAGAAAAGCTCGCGTTTTATCTTGATGAGATGAAGCAGAGTGGGGTAGAGGCGTTTATACTTGGATGTACAGAGCTCTCGGCGGCCCTGTGTAACGGAGATTACGGTCTTGAATTTATTGACACTCTGGATGTCCTTGCGAAAAGCGCAATAATTCGGGCGGGATATAAGCTGAAATTATCTTAAAAACAGGAGTATAAAAATGAAGAATTTATCTGCTCTTTTTCTATCGCAGTCATATAGAGATACTTGGGATGATTATAAGCGTTCACTGACAAGCCAAAGCTTCACAAGCTGGGATTATGTTATCCTCACAGCATCAAATGAGAGACAGGCAGAGGGCTTTCGGGTTCAGATAGAAGCTCGGAGAAGTGCAGGAGCTTTGCCGGCGAAAACTCATTTTGCCGCTATACCCGACAGAGACGGGAAGCGTATCGGAAGCGGAGGAGCAACCCTCGGAGTTATAAAATATATAGCAGAGCAGGTCGGAAGTATGGATTTTTCGGGACTGCGTATCCTCGTTATCCACAGCGGAGGCGATAGTAAGAGAGTTCCGCAGTATTCGGCTCTCGGAAAGTTGTTCTCACCCGTGCCTCATGAGCTTCCCGATGGCAGATCCTCAACTCTTTTTGATGAATTTCTCATTGCAATGGCATCTGTTCCCTCAAGAATTAAAGAAGGAATGGTGCTTCTTTCGGGAGATGTGCTTCTGCTTTTCAATCCGTTGCAGATAGATTATTCGGGAAACGGCGCAGCGGCGATCTCTTTTAAGGAAAAGGTTGAAACAGGCAAGAACCACGGAGTTTTCCTCGGAGGCAAAAACGGAAACGTTCGAAGATTTCTCCATAAGCAGACTGTCGAAAGTCTGAGGGCTAACGGAGCGGTAAATGACCGCGGATATGTGGATATAGATACGGGAGCAGTCATTTTTTCAGCCGGAATGCTTTCATCGCTCTGTTCGCTGATCTCGGATAAGGGCAGGATCGATGCTGAAAAATATGATTCACTTGTAAACGAAAAGGTCAGATTGTCTCTTTACGGCGATTTTCTTTATCCTCTTGCAAGCGATTCAACTCTTGAGGATTTCTATAAAGAAAAGCCGGAGGGGGAATTCTGCGAAGAGCTTACGGAAGCGAGAAAAAAGGTTTGGGAGGTTCTTCGTCCTTACCGCATGAAGCTTCTCCGTTTAGCTCCTGCAAAGTTCATCCATTTCGGCACGACCAAGGAGATACTGACCCTCATGAGCGGAGGTGTTGAAACTTACAGTGAGCTTGGTTGGTCAAAGCATGTTGGAAGCAGTATCACCGATGCGGCGGCAGGCTATAACAGCGTTCTTTCAAAGAAGGCGGAGGTTGGAAGAGATTGCTATCTTGAAGTATCCTATGTCCATAGTGGCGCAAGTATCGGGGATAATGTTCTGCTTTCATATATAGATATACATGACGAAAGTATACCTTCAAATGTTGTTCTTCACGGGCTTAAGCAGAAGGACGGGAAATTCGTTGCGAGAGTATATGGGATCGAAGATAATCCAAAAGAGAATGTTCTTTTCGGAAGCTCTCTTGATGAATTTCTAAGGAAGAATTCTCTCTCGGTAAAGGATATATGGAATAGTGATGAGCGCACTTTGTGGAAAGCGGAGCTCTATCCGGTATGCAATACTATTCAGGAAGCGGTTTCTGCGGCTCTTAATGTCTATAATATGTCACAGGGCAGGGGAGATATCGATGCTTGGAAAAATGCGGAACGCAAATCACTTTGCTCGGGCTTTAATGAAGCAGATCCCGAAGCAATAATCGCATGGGATAAGAGGATGAAGGAGCTGGTCCGCATGGATGGCATCCTCAAGCTTATTGAAGCGGGCAGGCCTGCAAAGGAGACTGAAATGATCCTCGGAGCGGATAAGCTTACTCCTATACAGGAGCAGTGGCTTGCCAAGCATCTCGGGAGGGCAGATTTCGGTGAAACGATGCGTCTGCATTATTATATCGGACAGGCACTCGGAGGAGTTGAGGGAGATAAGCATATTTCAGAATGCTTTGCGGCAATTTCGGGAACTATACTTAATTCTGCACTTAAAAATCTTAAGTATAACGAAAATGCAAGGATTGCAATGGAGAAGCATACCGTTAAGCTGCCACTCAGAGTAAACTGGGGCGGAGGCTGGTCGGATACACCGCCTTACTGCAATGAAAAGGGTGGAACGGTACTGAACGCGGCGATCAAGCTTGGCGGAGAATATCCTGTGGAAGTAAAGCTTGAAAAAATAGCGGAAAGGAAGATAGTTTTCGATAGCCGCGATATGGATGTTCACGGTGAGTTCGACAGGATCGAGCCATTGCAGGCAACAGGCGATCCCTACGATCCCTTTGCGCTTCAGAAGGCATGTCTGCTGGCATGCGGCATCATACCTGCAAAGGGAGGTTCTCTTTGCGATATACTTGAACGTCTTGGCGGCGGATTTATAATGAATTCCGAGGTAACGGGAGTTCCGAAGGGAAGCGGTCTCGGTACTTCCTCCATCCTTTCTGCGGCTTGCGTTAAGGCGGTATTTGAATTTATGGGCATCGAGCGCTCGGAGGATGACCTATATTCCTATGTTCTTGCCATGGAGCAGATCATGTCCACGGGCGGCGGCTGGCAGGATCAGGTTGGGGGAGTTCTCAGCGGAATAAAGTATATAACCTCCGAGCCCGGACTTGACCAGAAGATAAAGGTCACAAAGGTAAATATCAGTGAAGAGACAAAGAAGGAGCTTGATAAGCGATTCTGTCTTATATATACGGGTCAGAGAAGACTTGCAAGAAATCTTCTGCGGGATGTTGTGGGCAGATATGTCGGCGGTGATCCCGACAGCCTTTATGCACTGAATGAGATACAGAAGGTAGCGGCTCTTATGCGCTTCGAGCTTGAGAGAGGAAATGTTGATGAATTTGCAAGGCTTCTGGATCATCATTGGGAGCTGAGCAAAATGGTTGATGCAGGCTCTACGAATACTCTTATCGATCAGATCTTCGGCAGTATTGAGGAGTTTATCGATGGAAAGCTGGTCTGCGGTGCAGGCGGAGGCGGATTTTTACAGGTTGTCCTCAAAAAAGGTGTTTCAAAGGAGACAGTGCATAAGAGACTTAAAGAGGTATTCCAGGATAATCCCGTTGACGTTTGGGATTGTGAATTGGTATAATTAAAAATGGCGATATACGAAAATGAACGGTATGACGAAATCCGATGTGTTTTATTCTTGCGGATAATACCTCTTATCTTAATTTTTACCAATATATGATAAAAAGCAAATGTCAAGATATGTAGTTTTGTCAATGATGTGAGACTAAAAAAAGTAAAAATAAAAGTAACGAGTTTTGTTAGATGCTTTTGCAGTCGGAAGGAGGGGCGAAGCCC
>JAZOAL010000107.1:0-19307 GCA_045595425.1 Eubacteriales bacterium | reverse complement strand
TATAATAAGACCATAAAAGATAATGCTTCAAATAAGGAGTGCCGAAAATGGAATATATCGATAGGATAAAAAAGATTAAGAGTAAGAAAAAGATCACAAACGAACAGCTTTCGGAAATGACCGGTATCCCCCTTGGAACTTTAAGTAAGATCATGGCAGAGATAAGCGATTCACCTAAGTTTTCAAATATTTTAGCTATTTGCGAGGCTTTGGGCTGTTCTGTTAATTATATCGTTACCGGCGAGCCGGATAATGATAATAATTATACTCTCGAGTCGGGAGAGATCAGGCTGATTGAGAATTACCGTCAGCTTGATAATCACGGCAGAGAGCTTGTCGCCCTTGTTCTTAATAAAGAAACAGAGCGTATTACTAAAGCAAGCTACGGGATCGGAACCGAAAATGCGGCTCCTTCCAAAACTGCCCGAATTCTCACTCCGAAGAAGGCGAAGTCTACATATATTCCCTCGGCGGTTTCGGTCAATGGCAGAAGAAGTATATCCCTTTATGATATGTCGGTTTCCGCAGGTCGCGGTATGTATCTGGACAGCGATACAGCAGAAGAGATCAACATTCCCGATACTGCTAAAACGCAGACAGCCGATTATGCGCTTCGCATCAGAGGCGACAGTATGGAGCCTAAATATCATAACGGCGATATTCTGCTTATTCAGGATTGCGATTCTGTGGAGGCAGGCGAGCTTGGTATTTTCGTCCTTGATGGTGAAGGATATTTCAAGCAGTTTGGAGGAGACAGGCTTATCTCTCTCAATCCTGAATATGGCGATATTATGCTCAAGGATTTCACCAGCGCAGAATGTTACGGTAAGGTTGTCGGAAAGCTTAAAAAGAAATAATGATTTTATGGGATTTCTCACAATTATGTGAGAAATCCCATTTCTATGTTTTTATGAATAAATTAGTGAAGGGTTAAAAAATGTCAATACGAAATAATTATAACCATACTATGGGGGCGAGCTGCATCGGGTATGTGGTACAGGCGATCGTGATAAATTTTGTGCCGCTCCTTTTCGTGTGGTTCAATTCTTCTTATAAAATACCTTTTGGTAAGATTTCTCTGCTGATAACGCTGATATTTGGTATACAGTTGCTTGTCGATTTGGTTTCGCCGGGGTTTATAGATAAGATCGGATACCGTGCCAGCGTTGTTGCGGCACATGCTTTTGCATCCATAGGACTCGTCCTGCTCGCCTTTTTGCCAAATGCTCTTTCGGATCCATATACAGGTATCCTAATTTCCTTGGTCTTTACATCTGTTGGCGGCGGTCTCATTGAGGTCGTGGTCAGCCCTATCGTTGAGGCTTGCCCGCATGAGAATAAAAATGGACACATGAGCTTGCTCCATTCATTCTATTGCTGGGGGCATGTGTTTGTTGTTATTTCTTCAGTGTGCTATTTTGCATTTTTTGGCATTGAAAATTGGCGTTATCTATCAATGTTTTTCGCCGCAGTGCCTTTTGTAAATATTTTTTACTATCTTGCTGTGCCTATCAAATCCCTTGACGAGGTGGCTCTGAGGGATACCGGAAAGCACAGCCTGACATTGGGACAGCTCGCAAAAAACAAACTTTTTTGGCTGATGTTTCTTCTAATGTTTTGTGCCGGAGCCTGTGAGCTTTCCGTGAGCCAATGGGCATCCGCCCTTGCCGAAAAGGGACTCGGGGTTTCAAAAACGGTTGGCGATCTTGCAGGTCCCTTGACCTTCGCGCTTCTCATGGGCAGCTCAAGGGTGATATATTCACGTTTCAGTGAAAGGATACCGCTGGAAAAATATATGCTTTTCTGCTGCGGACTTTGTTTTGTCAGTTATCTGATCATTTCACTTTCGCCGCTTCCTTTTTTGTCTCTTGTGGGATGTGCTATGTGCGGATGGTCTGTCGGGGTAATGTGGCCGGGGACATACAGCCTTGCGGCAAAGGAGATCAAGGGCGGCAGTACCGTTATGTTTGCAATTCTCGCTCTTGCGGGAGATCTCGGATGCAGTTTGGGACCGACAATGGTAGGATTTATTTCCGAATGGGCCGGGAATGATCTGAAAATCGGTATATTGTCAGGAATAATTTTTTCAATAGTTATGATTTTCGGAGTTTTGAACTGCATAAGAAGAGATCGCAGATCCTGATGGATATGCGATCTTTTCTCTAACTGATATTTATTATATTTCCGGTGGGAGTAACCCTTATCCCTACTAAGTTGAATTTCTTATATAGCATCAGCATCGAACCCACGATGCTGATGCTATATAAGATTTTACCGATTGGTAAGATTGCACAAACCAATCGATAAACCTCAAAACAAGTCACTATGCGTACCTGTTCGAGCCAAGACAACATCAATTTATCTCCGTCTATCTGATATACAAGCAACCAAGTCAGGTTGAATGTGACATTCTCAATAACCGCCATAATCACCCGTCAACAAATGATCACGATATTTGGCTTCCAATGTTTCCCCGTTCGCAAGAGCAGCAATGCCCTTTTTAATTTTACCCAAATCATAACCGAGTTTTTGCGCTAATTTTAAATCCCTCTTGAATTGATTGGAAGGAACAATCTCATACTTCACCTAAAATGTCCTCCATCATACTGTCTACGTTGTCATACCTTTTATATTTTTCGGGAGAACGGAACATTTCCTGCGCTTCTTTCATCGCTTCAAGAGTGATTTTATTAGGAACTTCTCTGGTAATAGAAAACGGAATTCCGCCCTCATAGAGCATCTGCTTCAAAAAAATATTCACAGCAGTAGACAGATCCATACCAAGATCGGCAAGCATTATCTGTGCTTTTACTTTGGTTTCAGCATCAATGCTGATATTCGTAGATACTTTAGACATAACATCAACTTCTTTCGATAATAGTATAGCATATTATCTCCTATTTGCCAACATATTATGTGATGATTTTCACATCGTTTTTCGTATAATACGCATATTGTGTTGCTTTTTCAACATATAAGCATCGCGTCTCCAAAAGAGAAGAAGCGATATTCTTCTTTAACAGCGGTTTTATAAGCTTCAAGCATTTTTTCTCTGTCATAAAAGGCAGAGACAAGCATAAGCAAGGTGCTTTCGGGCAGATGGAAGTTTGTAATAAGTGCATCAACCGCTTTGAATTTATAGCCGGGATAGATAAATATGCCCGTATCTCCACTGATGGGCTTTATTATTCCGTTTTCATCGGAAACGCTTTCAAGTGTGCGGCAGGATGTGGTGCCAACGGCAATTATTCTTCCGCCGGCGGCTTTGCGCTCATTTATAATTCTTGCGCTTTCCTCTGAGACCGAGATATATTCGGTGTGCATAATATGCTCATCAATTCTTTCGGCTTTGACCGGTCTGAATGTGCCGAGACCGACATGCAGCATAACGGGTGCTATGGCACAGCCTTTCTCCTTTATAGCTTGAAGCAGCTCAGGAGTGAAATGAAGTCCCGCTGTGGGAGCAGCCGCTGAACCTTCGTCCTTTGCATATACAGTCTGATATCGGCTGTTATCATTGAGACGTTCTGTGATATAAGGGGGCAGGGGCATAAGACCGATTTTATGAAGGATCTCATATACACTTGAGTATTTTTCTCTGTCATAATCGAAGTGAACGATCCTGTTGCCTTCTTCAACGATATCAGTGATTTCGCCTTTAAGCAGTCCGTCTCCGAAAACGAGACGGCTTCCGATCTTTGCTCTTTTTCCGGGCTTGACCAGCGTTTCCCATGTGTCAAGTCCGCGAGAGCGAAGCAAAAGAAGCTCGATCTTCGCATCCTCTCTGCCCTCGGCATGCCCATAAAGCCTTGCGGGAATGACCTTGGAATCATTTATAACAAGAACATCCTCAGGATTTATGTAATCTAATATATCATAAAAATGCTTATGCTTGAGCGTGTTTGTTTTGCGGTCGATGACCATGAGACGCGAGCGATCGCGCTTCTCCATAGGATGCTGAGCTATCCGCTCCTCGGGGAGCTCGTAGAAAAAATCATTTGTTTTAAGATCTGTCTGTGCTTTTTTGTTGACGATAACTTCTGACATATTCTTGCCTTTCAAAAGGTAACTTTGCGCACCTGTTGCGCATATAATTTGACTGTAGAAATTTAGTATTGGAGGTAATTATGAGTAAAAATAAAACGCCGATATTTCTTGGTGCCGCAACTGCGGTCATAACGCCGTTTTCGGGCGGTGAGATTGATTTTGAAGCACTTGGCGAGCTTATAGAATATCAGATCAAAAATTCTATAGACGCTATCGTTGTTGCGGGAACGACAGGTGAGGCTTCAACTCTTACCGAGGATGAATATAAAAAGCTTGTAAGTTTTTCTGTTGAAAAGATCTCGGGCAGAGTACCCGTAATAATCGGAAGCGGATGCAACGACACAGCCAAGTCACAAAAGCTTACCAAGCTCGCAACCGAAGCCGGTGCAGATGCGTGCCTTGTGGTCACTCCGTATTATAACAAAGCGACACCGAGCGGACTGATAGAAAACTATCGCGCGATTGCGTCAAGCACAGTCCTTCCGATCATAGTCTACAATGTTCCGACCAGAACATGTGTGAATATACCGCTCGAAACATACCGTGAGCTTGCGAAGATCGAAAACATAGTTGCCGTTAAGGAAGCAAGTCCCGATATTGCGGCATGTGCCGAATTGATATTTGAATGCGGTGATGATCTTGATGTTTACACGGGAAGCGATGATCAGATAGTCCCCACCTTATCGGTCGGAGGTGCGGGAACGATATCGGTTGCATCGAACGTTATTCCAAATGAGGTGCATGAGATCTGCCGATCATATCTTGGCGGAAACACGGCGCTTTCACGGAATTTGTTTAAAAAATATTATCCTCTCATGAGGGCAATGTTCTGTGAAGTTAATCCGATACCCGTAAAAACCGCACTTTCAATGAGGAAAATGTGCAGCGAGGAATTTAGGCTTCCGCTATGCCGCATAAGTGAAGCGAACAGAAAAAAGCTTGCGAGCATTATGCGGGAGCTTGGGCTTCTTTCTTAACCGGCAAAGGGGTGAAGCTCACATTCAGTGCGCATCTTGGAAATAACAGTTCTCGGTTTATGCGATCCGAAGATGGCAGAGCCGGCAACGATAACATTGGCACCGTTTGAAGAGCAGAGCCACACATTTTCCTCGTTGATACCCCCGTCAACCTCAATGTTGGTCTTAAGGGAGCGCTTTGATATTTCGCGGCGGAGAGCACGGCATTTATCGAGAGTTTCGGGGATCATTTTCTGCCCTCCGAAGCCGGGTTCAACGGTCATTACAAGAACCATATCGAGCTTGTCAAGGTAGGGTAGAACAGCCTCATAGGGAGTTTTGGGAGATACTGCGAGGCTTGCTCTGACATCATGCTCCTTTATGTAGTCTATCATCTCGCCGATATTGCCTTCGCTTTCAACATGAAGGGTTATGATATCCGCGCCTGCGCGAATAAAATTATCAAGATATTTTGCCGGTTCGCTTATCATAAGGTGAACGTCAAAAAGGAGACGGCTGACCTTTCTCACTGAAGAGATGACACCGGGACCGAAGCTGATATTGGGGACAAAATGACCGTCCATAACGTCAAGATGCAGATAATCTGCACCTGCGGATTCCATTTTTATCACCTCATCTGCCAGGTGTGAAAAATCGCAGGCAAGAACGGATGGGGAAATGAAAGTCATTATTATACCTCCTGTTTAATGTCGCAAAGCGACGAATTTTGTAACCTGAATAATGATGCACTCATATAATTTAATGTGTGGAAAAATCGTATAGGCGCGGCGGTTTCGGACAGTAAAGAAAGGGAAGTGCGAGCTTATGACCGTCTTGCCTGTGCATAGAATATCGGGCTGTCTTCGGGCAGCCCGTTTTAAAGCCTTTCGCTGTCTGCGATAATACAAACTGCGTGAGCGGCAATGCCTTCTTTGCTGCCGGTAAAGCCGAGTTTTTCCTCGGTGGTAGCTTTAACGCTTACCTTATCGGTGGTGATCGAAAAGGCTTGGGCAATATTTTCGCGCATCTGCATTATATGCGGAGCGAGCTTCGGGGCTTGCGCGATAACTGTTGAATCAATATTGGATATTTGGTATCCGTTTTCAGCGAGAACAGCCCCTACTTTTTCAGCGAGCTTTAAGCTGTCGGCTTCCTTGTAGCTATCGTCACTGTCGGGAAAAAGCTTGCCGATATCTCCGAGAGCCGCCGCTCCGAGAAGGGCATCCATTATAGCGTGGACAAGTACATCGGCATCGCTGTGACCGAGAAGTCCTGTTTCATGGGGAATAGTGACTCCCCCGAGTATGAGCTTTCTGCCCTCAACAAGCTTATGAACATCATAACCGTGACCTATTCGAAACATTAAGCGTCGACCTCCTCGATTTTTCTTTCGGAAAGGATCTTTTCGGCTTTCCTGATGTCATCGGAAAATGTGATTTTAATGTTATCCTGACTGCATTCAACCATTTTAACGTTATAACCTATGCGCTCGCAGAGCATATTATCGTCTGTTGCCTCGCATCCTTCATCGCGAGCGGTGTATGCGGCGGCGCAATAGAGATTTCTCGAAAATATCTGCGGAGTTTGTGCAAGCTTAACGCAATTTCTGTCCTCTGTTCTGACGGTGAATCCCTTGCTGTCAACGATCTTCACCGTATCAACAACGCTTTGCGAAGCACTTGCCGCACCGTATTTTATAGCCGCATCAAGAACCTTTTCGATATCTTCAGGCGTTATAAGACATCTTGCGGCATCGTGTATGGCAACAAAATCAGCCTTGGGGGATGTTGCATCAAATCCATGCAGAGCAGACTCCTGTCTTGTTTTGCCACCCTTAACGGTTTTTGTGAGCTTTGTAATGCCGTATTTTTGTGCAAAAACGTTATAAGTTGGGATCTCGTCTTCCTTTGCCACAACTATGATCTCCGAGATACGGCTGCAATTTTCAAAAGCGAGCAGTGTGTGAACCACGATCGGGATATCTGCGAGCGTCATCATTTGCTTGGTCGTATCTCCTCCCATGCGCAGGGAAGAACCTCCCGCAACTATAATTGCAGAGGTGAATTTATTCAGTTTGGTATTTCCTGCGGCAGTATGCAGAACATCCGCCGCCGTAGTGAGAAAATCGGATAGCTTTCCCATATTATAACCAATCCTTTTTATTTGAGTTCGTCAAAATCCTCATTTTCGATGGCATTTATCAGCGCAACACGCTCTGCATGTCTGCCGCCCTCGAATTCTGTTTCAATGAAAGCGTCAACCAGCTCCATTGCAAGACCGTAACCGACAACTCTTTCACCGAAGCAGAGAACATTTGCATCGTTGTGCATTCTTGTAAGTCTGGCACTGAATGTGTCCGATGTGCAGGCGGCTCGTATGCCCTTATGCTTATTTGCACACATGGACATGCCAACGCCCGTTCCACAGATAAGAATACCGAGCTCGGCATTTCCGTCCTGAATATTTTTGCAAAGATCGTGCGCTATAAGAGGATATTTGCAGCTTTCTGCCGAGAAGGTTCCGACATCGATTATCTCGTAGCCTCTTTCCATGAGTGTAGCCTTGATTTTGTCCTTTAATACATAGCCTGCATGGTCTGCGCCCATAACTAATTTTTTCATTTTATTTATCTCCTTTGATTTTTTCATTTCTTGTTCTCTCTGCCTGTGAAGGTCGGAGATATGTTGGGGCGATGGCAAGATCGGTCTTAACCTTGCCCGCATTATATTTTGCAAATGCGCATTTGCAAACCGAATAACCGTTTTGATATCTGAGCGGTTCGGGTACGAATCCGTAATCCTTCTTTCTTGTTTTTGATTCATAAAGCAAGAAATCTCCGTCTCCGCAGAGGTATATGGGCAGATCATAAGTCTCCAGCTTGTCTTCAAGCTCGGTAACGGCAATTGCCATATCCTCGGTCAGTCGCTCGATCTCTCCGTCTTTACATTGGAAAATGGCAGTATAGACCTGATTTCTGCGCGCGTTCATTGCAGGGCATATTATGCCGTTAAAACCGGACAGATTTTGCGCCAGAGCTTCAAGGGTAGAAACCCCTACGCAGGGCTTATCCTTTCCGAAAGCAAGTCCCTTAACGGTTGCAGCACCGATGCGTACGCCCGTAAAAGAACCCGGCCCCTCGGAGAGGGCGAAAAGATCTATGTCGTTTGCGCTGAGTCCCAAAAGCTTTAGTGAGGATTCCACCATCGGAAGAAGCGTTTCGCTGTGGGTATTGCCGTTATTTACAGTGAAAACAGAAAGCAGCTTTTCATCCTCACATACGGCAAGAGAGGCGACAACTGCGGTGCTGTCAAGAGCAAGTATCTTCATTTTTATTCCTTTCCTACAAGCTCGGCTGTGATCAGGCGGCTGTCGGTGTTCTCCATATCGTTTTTGGAAATTGTGACTTTGATGTATTCGTCCGGCAGGGCAAATTCAATGTTTTCTGTCCATTCCGTCAGGCAAATTCCCCTGTCAAGGTAATCGTAAAATCCGATGGAATAAAGGCTGTCCTCATCCTCAATTCGGTACATATCAAAGTGAAAAACGGGGAAATGGGTTCCCTTATATTCATTTACCAATGTGAAGGTAGGTGACTTTACATTGGCATATGGAGCCGCATAAGAAGAGAAGCCCCTAATAAAAGCGGTTTTTCCCACACCGAGATCTCCGTAAAGAGCTACAAAGCGCGGCAGATTCTTATCATCAATAATTTTTCGTGCAAGCAAAGCACCGTATTCTTCCGTTTCTGCGGCCGAAAGAGTCACTTTATTTATCAGATTCATAAAACAAGCCTCATAAAATTCATTACATATTATTATACCACATTTTTTCCTTTCTGTAAAGAGAAAAACAACTTTTAAATCAAATAAAGTGCCCAATTGTCAATGATAGGTGAAAATTGGGCAGTCGTTTTTATCAAATTTCAAAAATACTATAGACAAATTTGCCGCTTTGAGGTAAAATATAATGCAGAAAAGTTTAAAGGAGAATATGTAATTATGAAAAAAGTAATATTAGCCGTTGATGCGGGAGGTACATATCTCAAAAGCGGACTCTTTGAGGGAGCAAAGCTTGTTGCCGGAACCCTTGATAGGGTGCCGGTTAATTCAAACGGTGAACTTGAAAGCATCAAAGATTCATACAGCGCAATTCTCCGCAGAGGTGCTTTGAAGGCTGCAGAACTTGGGCTTGAGCTTGAGCGTATTCATGTGGATATTCCTGCTCCTTTTGATTATGTTAACGGCATAAGCCACATGGAGCACAAATATGCGGCGATAAAGGATGTTCCGCTTAGACCTTGGTTCGAGGCAGCAGTGCCGGGAGTTCCCGTCAGGTTTATGCACGATTCCGCCGCATTCATTCAGGGTGCGGCTACAGATGTTCCCGATTGCAAAAGAGTTGCGGGAGTTATGATAGGAACAGGCTTCGGCTTTGGAATGATGGTGGATGGGGAAGTGCTCCGTAAGGATAACGGTGAACCTCTTACCGAAATGTATGATAAACCCTATAAGGGAACCATTGCAGAGGAATTTGTTTCCGCAAGAGGTCTTGTTCGCCTTTACTGTGAGGTCTCGGGCGGCAAACCCATCAGTGGCAAGGAGATAGGCGACAGAGCTGAGTCGGGCGACGAAATATGTATAAAGGCGTACTGTGAAATGGCAAAGGTGCTTGCAAAGGTGCTTATTCCAGTGCTTAATGAACATAAGATCGAGGCATTGGTTCTCGGCGGTCAGATATCAAAATCCTTCTGCGTTTTTGAAAATACACTTCGTGACATACTTTCGGATGTCCCAACTCTTCGCAGAATAGTTAGAGCAAAGGATATAGACATGGTACATCTTGTCGGAACGGCGGTAGGAAAATGACGGGGACTATAAAGCTTTATGAGCTTGACAGCCACATGCGTTCCTTTGAGGCAAGGGTCCTCTCCTGCAATAAAGCTTATGATAATTATGAGATCATCCTTGATAAGACCGCATTCTTTCCTGAGGGCGGCGGACAGGGCGCAGATACCGGAAAGATCGGCGAAGCGAGTGTAATTGATGCGCAGATATCAGAGGGAATTATCCGTCACATTACCGATATTCCTCTTGATATAGGCGAAGAATATAGATGTGAGATAAATTGGGAAAAGCGTTTTAGCCGCATGCAGAACCATTCGGGTGAGCATATAGTTTCGGGACTGATCCATAAGCATTTTGGATTCGATAACATCGGTTTTCACATGGGCCATGAGGATATCACGCTCGATATAAACGGTATTTTGACGGAGGAGGATATCAGAAAGATCGAATATCTCGCAAATATTGCAGTTTCCGAAAATGTCAGAATAATTTGCGAATATCCCGATTCCGAAAAGCTGGCTGATATGGAATACAGAAGCAAGCTTGAGATGACCGATAATGTTCGCATTGTAACTATCGAAGGCTACGATGCCTGTGCCTGCTGTGCTCCCCATGTTTCGAGAACAGGCGAGATCGGAATAATAAAACTGCTTGATCATGCAAAGAATAAAGGTGGTACGAGAATTCATATGCTTTGCGGTCTTGATGCGCTCCGCGACTATGATGAAAGATATCATATGATAGCAAAAGCGGCGCAGTCCCTTTCTGTAAAGCAATCGGGGCTTGGCGAAGCACTTGCGCGTCTTGAAGAAGAGATCGCAGCTCTGAAACAGAAAAATTATCTTTTGCGCTCGGAGCTTGCAGAATATAAAATTGCCGGGATAGAGTTCACAGACGGTAACCTATGTCTTTTTGAAGAGGAATCAACACCGAGCGACATGCGTAAGCTCATGAATTTAGGGCTTGAAAAGTGCGGCGGCATTTGCGCTGTTTTTTGCGGTAACGATGAGAGGGGATATAGCTTTACTGCGGCAAGCAAAACATTTAAGCTCAGAGAGATTGCAGCCGATATGCGCTTGAAGCTTGGGGCAAAAGGCGGCGGCTCGGATGAAATGATACAGGGAAGTGTCGCAGCTTCCGAAAAAGAAATAAAAGAATATTTTGGAGTTTGATATGAAGAAGACGGTTTTGAAAAATTATGCAAAGCTGATTGCAACAATGGGTATAAACGTCAGAGATGATCAGGACGTTATCATAACCGCAGAGCTTGATCAGCCGGAATTTGTTTATATGGTTGCCGAAGAATGTTATAAGGCAGGAGCTCGGAAGGTTACTGTTGATTTTGATTATCAGCCGCTGACGAGGCTTGCGGTTAAATATGAAGAAAAAAAGACCCTTGCGAAGGTAGAAAAATGGCAGAAGGCAAAGCTTCAGCATCAGGTAGATACGCTACCAGCGAGGATATATCTCATCTCCGATGATCCGGACGGACTTAACGGGATCGATCAGGAGAAATACGGAGAGGCACTGGGGGCGAAAAAGCGCGTTATAAAGCCTTACCGTGATAAGATGGATAATAAATATCAGTGGTGCATTGCCGCTGTTCCGGGAGCAAAATGGGCTAAGAAGCTTTTCCCGAATGAAAGAGTCAGCATAGCTATAGAAAAGCTCTGGGAGGCTATTCTTACGGCTTCGAGAGCTATGGAGGATCCCATTGCCGCATGGAAACAGCACAATGCTGATCTTGCAAAGAGATGTGATTATCTCAACGGTCTCGGCATAGAAAGGCTTGAATACAAAGCTGCAAACGGTACTGATTTCACAGTGGGGCTGATGCCCGAAAGTAAATTTGCAGGCGGCGGAGAATATACTCTCGGCGGTGATTATTATAATCCCAATATTCCCTCCGAAGAAGTGTTCACTTCTCCCGATAAGTATACGGCACAGGGTATCGTTTATTCCTCTAAGCCCCTTTCCTATAACGGGGAGCTCATAGAGAATTTCAGCATCCGCTTTGAAAAAGGAAAAGCTGTTGAGGTCAAAGCCGAAAAGAATGAGGAGTTGCTGAAAAAGCTGATAAACATGGACGAGGGTGCTGCATATCTCGGCGAATGTGCCCTTATCGCATATGATTCCCCGATAAATAATCTCGGCATCACATTTTTCAACACTCTTTTTGATGAAAACGCATCCTGCCACCTGGCTCTCGGCAGAGGCTTTACAGAGTGCATAAAGGACTATGACAAATATACAATGGAGCAGTGCTATGGAATGGGTCTCAACGATTCCATCATTCATGAGGATTTTATGATCGGTTCCGAGGATCTTTCGATCGTCGCCTATACACGTGACGGTAAGAAGGTTCAGATCTTCGAGAACGGAAATTGGGCTTTCTGATGGTTATAAAAGGATTTCAGAAGCTGACCCTGCTGGATTTTCCGGGACATGTGGCGTGCACTGTTTTTACCGAGGGCTGCAATTTCCGGTGTCCCTTCTGCCATAATGCGTCTCTTGTACTTGGCGGCGGTGAGGAAAGCTATAGCGAGGATGAGATATTTGACTATCTGAAAAAAAGAGTCGGCATACTTGACGGAGTTGCCATAAGTGGCGGCGAACCTCTTTTGCAGAAGGATATTTTGGGATTTTTGAGAAAGATCAGAGAGCTTGGCTATAAAATAAAGCTGGATACAAACGGAAGCTTCCCCGAAAAGCTGAAAGAAATAATCAATGAAAGGCTTTCTGACTATATTGCGGTAGATATCAAAAATTCACCGGATAAATATGCACAGACCGTTGGAAGAGTCGGGTATGAAACAGACAGAATAGCCGAAACCGTGAAGCTTCTCTCCGAATCCACTGTTCCGTATGAGTTCAGAACAACTGTAGTCAGAGAGCTTCATAGCGCGGAGGATATAGCAAAGATCGGGGAATGGATACGCGGAGCAGAACGCTGGTATCTGCAAAGCTTTGTTGACTCGGGTGATCTTATCTCCCCCGATATGCACGGTTTTGATGCAGAAGTGATGAATCAATATATAGAAATCGCAAGGAAATATATTCCACATGCCAAGCTCCGCGGTGTATAAATATGCAAACACTATATATAGGCGCGCACAACCAGAATCGGCACTAAATGTAGTTGTGCACAAATTTTCGACAAATAATATGTGAAAGATGCCAATTGACACGCACCTTCAATATATGGTATAATCTATTTACTAACGAAAATTTTGGAGGCAGTAATGTATAGGGTATTAAAGAGAGACAACAAGGTCGTTGATTTTGACCTTGGAAAGATCAGCGGGGCTATTATTCAAGCATTTGAAGCCCTCGAAAAGGTTTATAATCAGAATATTATCGATTTTCTCGCACTTAAGGTTACAGCGGATTTCAGTGAAAAGATCAAGGACGGTCTTGTGGCTGTTGAGGATATCCAGGACAGCGTTGAGTCTGTTCTTGTTCAGGCAGGCTATGCCGATGTGGCAAAGGCTTATATCCTTTACCGCCGTCAGCGCGAAAAGATGAGAAATATGAAGTCTACTATTCTTGACTATAAAGATATTGTAGACAAATATGTCAATGTTGCCGATTGGCGTGTTAAGGAAAATTCCACCGTAACATATTCCGTCGGCGGTCTTATCCTTTCAAACTCAGGCGCGATCACTGCAAATTATTGGCTCTCCGAGATCTATGATGACGAGATAGCCAATGCACACAGAAATGCTGATATACATATTCATGACCTCTCAATGCTCACCGGCTACTGTGCCGGATGGTCTCTTAAGCAGCTTATAAAGGAAGGACTTGGAGGTGTGCCCGGAAAGATCACATCCGCTCCCGCAAAGCATTTGGCTACCCTCTGCAATCAGATGGTAAACTTCCTTGGTATCATGCAGAATGAATGGGCAGGAGCTCAGGCGTTCTCTTCCTTTGATACTTATCTTGCTCCTTTCGTGAAGGTTGATAATCTTTCATATGATCAGGTAAAGAAGTGCATTGAGTCCTTCATTTACGGCGTAAATACTCCTTCAAGATGGGGTACTCAGGCTCCTTTCTCCAATATCACCCTTGACTGGACTGTTCCTGCAGACCTCGCGGAGCAGAACTGCATCATCGGCGGTAAGGAAGTTGACTTTAAATATAAGGATTGTAAAAAGGAAATGGATATGGTCAATCGTGCCTTCATCGAGACCATGATCGAGGGCGATGCCAACGGACGCGGCTTCCAGTATCCTATCCCAACATATTCAATTACCCGTGATTTCGACTGGTCTGAGACAGAGAATAATACGCTTCTCTTTGAGATGACCTCAAAGTATGGCACACCCTATTTTTCTAACTACGTAAACAGCGATATGGAGCCTAACGACGTGCGCAGTATGTGCTGCCGTCTCCGTCTTGACCTCCGCGAGCTTCGTAAAAAGTCCGGCGGCTTCTTCGGAAGCGGTGAGAGCACCGGTTCTGTGGGCGTTGTTACGATCAATATGCCCAAGATCGCTTATCTTGCTTCCGATAAAGAGGATTTCTATAAGCGCCTTGACCATATGATGGATATTTCCGCACGTTCTCTTAAGATCAAGAGAACCGTTATCACAAGACTTCTCAATGAAGGCCTCTATCCTTATACAAAGCGTTATCTGGGCACATTTGAGAATCATTTCTCAACCATCGGTCTTGTTGGCATGAACGAGGTCGGTCTCAATGCAAAGTGGCTCCATGCTGATCTGACACAGAAGGCAACTCAGGAATTCACAAAGGAAGTTCTAAACCATATGAGAGAACGTCTTTCTGATTATCAGGAAGAATACGGTGATCTCTATAATCTTGAGGCAACTCCCGCAGAGTCTACCTCTTACCGTCTCGCAAAGCATGATATCGAGAGATATCCCGATATCGTTACCGCAAACGAAAAGGGAGGAACTCCTTATTATACAAACAGCTCTCATCTGCCTGTTGGTTATACCGAGGATGTTTTCACAGCTCTCGATATTCAGGACGAGCTCCAGACCCTCTATACATCGGGTACTGTTTTCCACGCGTTCCTTGGAGAAAAGCTTCCCGATTGGAAGGCTGCTGCCGATCTTGTTCGCAAGATCGCCGAAAATTACAGATTGCCTTATTATTCTATCTCTCCCACATATTCTATCTGCGTTGATCACGGTTATATAGCAGGCGAGAAATTTACTTGCCCCGAGTGCGGCAAGAAAACTGAGGTTTATAGCCGTATAACGGGCTATTACCGTCCCGTTCAGAACTGGAATGACGGTAAGCTTCAGGAATATAAGGAGCGCAAGGTCTATGACATGATGAATTCCCATATGTCTCCGAACAGAGCAGAGATCATAGCGCAGAGCAAGGTGGAAAAGCCGAAATCAAATGATCCTTTCGGACTTGATATTCCGCTTCTCGTAACAACCAAAACTTGTCCCAACTGTAAGGTAGCGATCTCCATGCTTGAAAAGGCGGGAGTTGCATATAATAAGGTACTGGCTGAGGATGTCCGCGAGCTTGTTGAACGCTATGATATCAAGCAAGCTCCAACGCTTATCGCTCGCAAGGATGATAAGATCGAAGTTCTGACGGGCGTTCCTGCTATCAAATCCTTTATTTAAAAATGCGGAGCAGCCGCGAAGAAAACGCGGTTGCTCCTTTTTTGAGGTTAGTATGTATGATATAATTATTGTGGGAGCAGGTCCTGCGGGAATGACCGCCGCACTTTACGCGGGGAGAGCAGGAAGAAGCGTGCTCCTTCTTGAAAAAGAGACTGTCGGAGGACAGATAACCTATTCACCCTGTGTTGAAAACTACCCGTTTGTAAAAAAAATCAGCGGAATGGAGCTGGCAGACAATCTGTTTGAGCAGATAAACGAGCTTGGTGCCCAGATCGAATTCGAAACGGTCACTTCTATAGAAAATGACGGCGAGATCAAGCGCGTTATTTGCGAGGGCGCGGTCTATGAAGCTCGCGCGGTCATTATTGCAAGCGGAGCAAAGCACAAAAAGCTTGGTCTTGAGCGTGAGGACGAGCTTATCGGAAGCGGAGTTTCCTACTGCGCAGTCTGCGATGGTGCTTTCTTTAAGGATAAGACAACCGCTGTTGTCGGCGGCGGAAATACAGCTCTTCAGGATGCACTTTATCTTGCTGATATCTGCAAAAAGGTATATTTGATCCACCGCAGAGACAGCTTCAGAGGCGATCTTGAGCTTGTGAATAAGCTAAAAAAGCTCACAAATGTTGAAATTATTACTCCGGCAAAGATCACAGCACTTCTCGGAGATAATGTGCTGAGCGGCATAGAGCTGGATAACGGCAGAAGAATACTGCTTGACGGACTTTTTGTTGCAGTTGGTCAAGCACCCAAAAATGAGCCTTTTTCATCTGTTATCGATCTTGATGAATTCGGCTATGCGGATTCCGCTGAGGATTGCGTTACGCGTACAGAGGGAATTTTCGTTGCCGGCGATTGCCGCCAAAAGACCGTAAGACAGCTTGCGACCGCTGTAGCCGACGGTGCTTCTGCCGCTACACACGCATGCGAATATCTTGATAAAATGAGTTGAGGTATAAAATGACAACTTTAATGATAGTGCGCCATGCCCAAAGCCTGGGAAACAAAGATCACCTTTTCATAGGTCACGGTGATATTGATCTCAGTGAACTGGGGTTCGCTCAGGCAAGACTTCTCGGAGAATATCTTGTAAAGAAAGAATATCCGATAGATGTTATTTATTCAAGCGATCTTCTTCGCCCTTATCATACAGTTGAGCCCTATGCAAAGGCTGTCGGCAAGGAAATAATCAAGGATAGAGAACTTCGTGAGATATACGCGGGAGAATGGGAAGGGCATAAATACGCAGATCTTCTTGAAAAATATCATGAGACATATTCGGTTTGGCTGAACGATTTGGGCAAATGCGTCTGTGATGGCGGCGAGTCGGTGGCAGAACTTTATGAGCGTATAAATTCCGAAATAGACAGAATTGCAGAAGAGCACGATGGAGAGACTGTTCTCATCGGAACTCACGCAACTCCGTTGCGCTGTATCGTTGCAAGGGTTTCGGGAGTAGGGCTTGACGGCATGAAGGATATCAAATGGTGCGAGAATGCGGCTGTCAATATTTTCGAGTATTCGAAAGGCGTTCTCCGTGCAAAGGAGTTGAATATTTGCGAGCATCTCGGTGCTCTTCGGAGCGATCTGCCGAATACCGTCTGATGCCGATAGCATTTTTCAGCCAAGCGCAGTCTCTTCGGTTTAGTGCGCCGGTGAGTCTTGTAAATAATCCATAAAAAACCAGCATTATTATACCGTTAAATGCGATCTCGGCGGCGAGTGAAACAGACATATCTACCAGATTGAATATTATTCTTGTGATACTTGCCGCTCCGATAACAGAGATCAGAGGCGAAAATACCCATTTGAATACCTTTGGACGAAGCTCTGTTACTGTAAGAAGTTTTGTTATGCTGAGTGCGGCATTTATAAGCTCGGTTATATATATTGTCATAACATATCCGAAGATCCCGTAGCGAGGAAGCAGGATCAGAACGCAGATTATCGAAAGCAGGGCATCGATTATATTGACATTCATAGAATAGACCTGTTCCCCCAAGCCTTTGAGCATTGCGTCTGTAACGCTGTCGAGATACATCACAGGCACAAGAGGTGCCATAAGACAAATATATTCAGATACGTCAAGGCTCTCATAAATGACTATTCCGAGTTCTCCCGAAAAGCACATCAAAAAACCTGCTATCCCAAAAGAAAAAATGAGCGAATACTGAAAGGCGCGTGCGGCAATGCTTTGCACCAGCGCCTTTTGTTTTTTTACGGCTGCCTCGGCAAGCTCGGGCACCAGAAGTCCGGCAAAGGATGAAAGGATAGCGGTTGGAAAGAGTACGACAGGCATAACCATACCGTGAATCATACCGTATGATGCAAGAGCATCAGAGCGGCTTGCTCCGCTTTTGGTCAGACCTTGCGGAATAAGTATATGTTCGATGGTAAGCAGACCTGAGCGGATATAGGTGCTGAATGCTACGGGAAGAGCGATCGAGCAAAGTGTTTTTGTTACAACAGAACTGGCGACGGAGGTGTTTTTTTCTTTTATGTGCAGATGCTTATCGGAATAATACATAATTGCCGACATAACAAAAGCAGAAAATTCCGAGATAGCGTCTGCCGCCACCATCGCAATACAAGCATATTCTATACCTTTGTCGATATAAAGCTCAAAGAATTTTACGGTGAAATATATTTTTATGAATTGTTCCGCCAGCGAATAGAGCGTATTTTTATAAACTCTTCTGACAGCGGTAAAATAACCGTTAAGGCCGGATGTAAGAGAGATGAAGGGCAGCGCGGCGGCAAGGATACGGAGAGAAAGAACGGTTCGGGTGTCTTTTAGTACATAAGCACCTATGGGTTCGGCAAAAATAAAAAGAACACCGCCGGCAGAAAATGAGCAGATCAGACAGTAAATCATACATTTTTTCATACTCTTAAGTGCCAGCCCCTCATCTCCTTGTCCCAGGGCTTCGGAAACCATGCGCGTAACAGCAAGATTTACTCCCGATGTTGCAACAGTGAGAGCGAAACCGAATACACTCATTATCAGTGAGAATAATCCCATGGCTTCGGCACCTGCTGTGTTCGAAACGTAAGCGCTGAAGCTGACGCTGATGCTCCGCATTATAAGTGCGGAAAAAGTCAGCAGGGCAGCATTTGCAAAAAATCTTCTAAGACCTCTCATTATATCCTCCGAAAAGCTTGGCTCTATGATAAAATTTATGTGGGAGGGAAAAAATTTAGAAGATACACTTTACAGATTTGAAATTTTATGGTATACTATATATGTGAATAATAATACGGAGGTATGAATATGTCTGATAATTTTGCCATTACAATTGCGAGACAGTATGGAAGCGGCGGACGCGAAATAGGAGAAAAGACGGCTGAGCTTCTTGGATTTAAATATGTTGACAAAGAGCTTGTAACTCTTGCTTCACAGAAGAGTGGTTTTCATGCCGATGTTATACACAGCATAGATGAAAAGGCTACAAACAGCTTGCTTTATACCCTTGCTATGGGTTCCAATTCCTTCGGAGCACCACATGCGACCTACGGTCTTAATGTTCCGATAAATGATAAGCTTTTCATTATTCAGTCGGATATCATCAAATCTCTTGCTGAAGAGCAGTCCTGCGTGTTTGTAGGCAGATGCGCCGATTATGTTCTTGCTGAGCATAAAAAGCGAATAAGCATATTTCTTTACGGCGATATGGAGTGCCGCATTAAAAGGGTTTGCGAGAGGCATGACATTGACAAAGAGGAAGCAAAAAAGCTCATTGCCAAAACCGATAAGAGAAGAATGAACTATTATAATTTCTACACGGGAAAAAAATGGGGTAAGTTCGATAATTATCATCTTTCCGTCAACACATCTGTAAGTCGGATCGTAG
>JAZOAL010000106.1:0-11650 GCA_045595425.1 Eubacteriales bacterium | reverse complement strand
TTATGCTTAAACACCTTTGTCGGTATTGCTCAGATATCGTAATCATAGACGGGGCTTCTACTCATCCGTCGCTCCGCGCCACCTTCTCTGCTAGAGAAGGCTAACGCTTGTCATCATCTGCCATAGTTCACCTTTCTACTCCCCAATAAATTATTGTTTGCATTAGATGATCTACCGTACGGGATATCGAAAAGGCAAAGCAGTGCTTTGCCTGTTAAGCCGTGATGTTGCTTTTTACAAAATTGGAATCCTCATACGGCTTGAAGGTTTTGCCCTTAAACAAGGTATAAATAAACTAAAAACCACTCCGAAGAGTGGTTTTTAGTTTATTTATACAGATTTATTTTTCATTATCGCTTTCGGGAGGAATAAACTCAATAATGTCTTCAATTTTACAATTTAAAACTGTGCAGAGCCTTGCAAGCACATCGGTGTCAAGCCTTGTAATCTTATTCTTACAATAATTATTGATTTGAGTACGTTGCATTTCTGCTTTGTGGCTTAGCTTATTTTTGCTTATGCCAGCTTTTTTGATGAGCTCATCCAATTTTATTTTTATTGTACCGTATTCATTCATAATATTTACCCACATTTAAGTATTGACAAATATATTATATACAAGTTATAATATAAATATAAGATGTAAAATATCTTGTGAGACATCTTGCACGGTTTTGTATTAGTAATATATTGGAAGGTGATAAAATGAGTAAACAAATCGGTATAACCAAAGAGTTAGATAATCTTGGAAGATTATTGATTCCGAAAGAGATAAGAACCCTGTTTAATTTCGGGAAAGAGGTTGAACTTGTGATAACAAAAGAAGGTGTGCTTATACGAAATCCTCAATATAAGTTGGTAAAAAATGTGGTAGAGAAAGTTGAATAATGAAAGCCTTTGCGTGATATACAAAAGGCAAAGCAGTGCTTTGCCTGTCAAGCCGTGATGTTGCTTTTTACAAAATTGTAATCCTCATACGGCTTGAAGGGTTTGATTCAGACCATACAGATCAGCAAAAACAAAAAAGCAGAGCATAAGCTCTGCTTTCCTGTTTTTGGTGAAGCGGACGATGCGATGTCCGAACTATTTGCCATATGTTCAATTTCTTCAGTTGTAGATATATCGATTGGCTTATCATCGAAGGTGAGGAACACCTTGATGTAATCGTCATAAACGAATATTGCTTTAACAAGTCCGTCAATCAGCCGTTCTTTATTCTTCTCGAATCTCAGATCAAGATTCCGGAACTTATGCAGCGTGAACAGAATGAAATCCTTTGTGATTTTCGGCTTTTTGTCCTCTTCAGCCTTGATACTCCAAGTGAGTTTTTCTTCTTCCGCTTCCAGTTCCTCAAGCCTTGATTTTGTGGTGCAAGTCACAACGCCTTTTTCGATGGCTTTCATTATGTTATCGATTGATGAGCGAACCTCTTTGAGCTGTGCTTCAAGGGCGAGAATCATGCCGTCGTCTTCGTTAAGGAGAGCCATCACATCATCTGCCATATCGCTGATCAGCTTATCGTTATTCAACCAAGCGGATATCTGCTCGATAACCTTGTCCTCAATCCAGTCCTTGCGAATTGCCTTGCGGTCGCATTCATGCCGTTTGGCGCTGGCGCATTTGTAATAACGATAAATCACACCGTTAGGTTTGTTCGCACTGTCACCTACAAACATAGAATTGCAAGTTCCGCAGAACAGCTTGGTCGTCAGGATGTATCTGTCGGGGGCTTTGGCTTTGCCCGTGGCATGTTTATTTTTCCCCATACGAACGGCTACTCTGTTGAAGATGTCCTCGGAAACGATAGCCGGAATTGCATGAGGAATAACGATGTCCTTATAGCTGTACTCACCGATATATCTGCGGTTGGAGAAAATGCGAGTAAGCGAATTTTTGTTGAAACGGTTACCTTGGGAGGTGCGGATCCCACGTGCGTTCAGATCTTCGATGATGTCGGTGATGGATTCGCCACCTGCGTATCTGCGGAACATTTCAATTACAAGCGGAGCTTTCTCGGGATCAATCTGATAATGGTGTTCATCATCTATCACGAAACCAAGCGGAATTTGACCGCCGTTGAAGCGAGCTTTGAGCGCATTCTCGGTCATGCCTCTCGATACCTTTTCAGCCAGATCAGCGGAGTAGTATTCCGCCATACCTTCAAGCACAGATTCGAGAATAATACCTTCCGCGCCACCGGATATGGATTCCGTTGCGGAAATGACTTTGACATCGTTCTTACGCAGCATCGCCTTATACTTTGCCGAATCGTAACGGTTACGAGAGAATCGGTCGAGCTTCCACACGATAACCACGTCGAATTTCTTCTTTGCACTGTCATTGATCATCCTCTGAAACTCCGGACGGTTATCGGTCTTTGCCGAAAGCGCACGGTCGATATAGTGACCTACAATGGTTATTCCGTTTTTATCGGCATACGCAGTATTCTCACGAATCTGACCCTCGATAGACTCCTCGCGCTGATTGTCCGAGGAATACCGAGCATAAATTACGCCTCGCATTAATTCATCTCCCTTCTGTTCTAAGTGTGCCCATTATACCATAGAAATCTGGATTTGTCAACGAAATATCCAAAAATATTATATAGTATTTTCGGACAACACAACTTCCTTGTATTATGCGCCAAGATTTGCACCGCTGTAGACTAAAGAAAAGGCTCGGATAAAAAGTTGGATTTATTTTCGAAAAAGGTCTGGACTTCCTCAACTTTCTGTGGTATTGTTGTGTGCTGACAGGAGGTACGGAAAATGAAAAGTATGATAAAAGAACTATGGCACGGAAATATTAATCCGCAGACAGACAGCAGAAACAACTCCCCGGAAATGAAAGAGCTTATGGAGTATATGGCTCGGCATCATGATGACTTGCTTAAAACGCTAACGGACGAGCAGAAAGAAATATTTGAGAAGTTCGAGGACTGCTGGGGCGAGTATGCGAGCTACGCAGAAGAAGCGATATTCGAATATGCCTTTCGTCTTGGAGCGAGGTTGGCGGCGGAAGTACAAACTAACACAGATGACTAATGAAACATGCATCGGAAAAAATCCGATGCATGAATTTTTGCCCGTCAGGCAAATTTTTCACTTTGATTTAGTCTAAAAGAAGATTATTCTTTCGCTTATACAGCAATATCAAGCTCGGAATAAACGAAACAAGCATAAGAACAAACACACTCAATATAACCGACAAGAAGTTAAGCGGCGAAAAATAATAGGTTATTGAGTTTAGAATATTGAATCCGTTTTTAATCAATAGCCACGTCATAGGCACCGACAAAACAACGCCGACAGAATAAACCATAAGCAACTGCAAAATAAGTGATCTTATCAGTTTTCCGAATGTCAATCCGTTGATACGGTAAAGCGTATATGTCGAAAGACTCAATCTTGTTTTGATGAAAAGCTGAATTAACAGCATAGTAAATGTTACGAAAATCAGTATAGCTATAAATGTTACAGAAAAGATTGATACAAGCAGATTATAAACCTTATATGTTCTGACATCACTTGACCAATTTTCAAAAGTCATATTCGGATAATCAAGCCCCAATTCTTGAAGCTCATTTGCGATCACCGTATTATTTGCGTCAATATCGGTATAAATGCTAACCACGCTGTACGCGGCGGGGATTCCCAACTCGTCCAATGCTTCATTTGCGGTAAGCACCGAGCAAGCGGCTCCCGCTCTGCTTGATATGAGTTTTCCGTCTGTGGAACGGATAATTGCACCGACTTTTACGGTTACGTCCTTTCGGTAAAACAAAGATATATCAGATTCCGCAACGCCGCCGTTTAGTGGCTCGTCCGTGAGCAATCCCGAAAGTGTGATTTCATCACCGACCTTAAACTGTGTCATATTGATCGCGTCGGGGTCGTCGTACTCCGTAGGGATAATGCCCCTTAAAATCGTTCCCCCGAAATTCTGCTCCGTTATTTTGTATGCGGGAACACGGAGAATGACCTCTTCTCCCGACATTATCTTGTCTATATTGATCTCGCCGTCAATAACAGAATCCTTTAGTTTTTCCAAGCTCTCACGACTATAACCGACGATCTCACTACTTACCAATACGTCATTTTCTTTATAGTTAAAGGTATTCCAAATGAGATCATAATTATTGATACTCATAGACATTGCCATATTGTAGTTGCCGTCAAGAATGGAATCACAACCGTCAAAATAGCTGTCAATGCTGCCCTTTGTCAGCAAGAGATTCATTTTCTGATTTTCTCGGTAAGCCAAAATTTTAGAAACTCCGGAAATGGACGCAACGGAATCAATAAAGTCTTGATCAGCCCCGTTCTTTTCGTAATTGTTCGTGAAAAGCAAAGGGGTTATTTGTTCTCCCGTGACTTTATCGGTAAGAGGCGGTGCATTGATCAGCTTTGAGGCAAACTGAAAGTCATAATCATTTTGGACATAGCCCGAATCAGTTTCCGTTATATCCTCCGTGAAATAGTTTCTGTAAGCAATTCCATAAGACAACAACGTACACGATAATGAAATCAGCAGTACAATCGCTATAATGGCTTTGCGATTTTTGAACATATCCAATTTGAATATGCTAATTTTTGCGTTGGTGTTTTTGTAATGCCTTCCGCTGATCTCGCTGTCAAGTGCAGTTTGCTTTACGATGTAGATTGCATAGACAATAAAGACGATTGCTAACCCTATCAAAAGGGAGAGTATCAACGAAACATTTAGCGTCATATTGAAATCGAATATAGGCGCGCTGTATTCGTTATCCAATATCAAATTCAAACAACCCTTTGTAACGAAGAAACTGAACACGCCCCCCGTTATCACGCCAAGTATCAGAATAGAAACCGTTTCAAAAACAAGCACAAAGAAAATATCCCGCTTATTCATACCGAGCAAAAGGTAGTTCCGTATTCTCGCAAGAAGCTTTGTCTTGTTCATAATCAAGATGGTAATTACGATCAACAGAGAAATTACATACATCAAGATCATAAAACTTTGAGGGATAGAGAAATTGTCGCTTGCGTCAAAAGAGCCGTTGCTTGTGAAAAGTCTTAAAGTATCATCGTTTGGATTCACAATACCCGCTTCTTTTTCGATTACAATTTGCTGTGTGATACTGTGGCTTTTATCAAAAACTTTTTCAAGACGGTTTTGTGTGATAAAAGCATTGACGGGCGTAATATTATCTTCTATCTGCTTTTCTCCGCGAGGCCATAAACGCCCGAAGTCGTTTATGATTCCGCAAAGTGTATATGTCTGATTATCAATCGTAATTTCTTGACCAACACCGTTAGCCCCCAATTCGTTTGCAATACCTTCCGTCAAAGCAATTTCATTATCGCCCTCGGGAAAGCGTCCTTCTTTTACGGTGATACAGCCAAGCCGTATTGCTTCTGCGTCCGCAAATCCTAAATTGAGATTTTTATTGCCCTCTAATGCTATGGTATCAGCCGTGTAGAACACACCGTAGCTTTGGTATCGGTAACTCGGCAACAGACTTTCAAATTCATCATCGGTGAGTGTTGAAGGATCGGATATTTTATCTCGATAATATATTTCATCGTATATTCCGTAAACTACAGTGTTTTGTTCTTTAACGGTTGTAATAATACTGTTTGTCGTATTATACAGAAACATCGGTACAAGCGTAAGAATACAAATTGCCGCAAGCAACAGCTTGTTTCCGTTGTTTCTGCGTAGCAGACTTTTTAGGGATATTTTGATCAAATTCAATGTATGTTTCATTGCTGTACCTCACGGACTAACTTTCCGTCACTCATTCTGTAAACCTTATGAGCGATTTTCAGCCATTCAAGATCGTGTGTTACGATAACATACGTTTGACCCTGTTCCTCATTGGTGCGCTTCACAAATGCCATTAGCTTATTACCCGATTCAAGATCAAGATTTCCCGTTGGCTCGTCTGCAAGAATGATTGCCGGCTGCATTAGTAAAGCTCTTGCTACTGCGGTACGCTGTCTTTCGCCGCCCGATAACTGCGACGGATAAAAATGTTTTCTCTTTTCCAAATCCAAGATTGCAAGAAGCTCGCGTTCTCTTTTGGTATCATACGGCTTTCCCGCTATGTCAAAAGGAAGTCTGATATTATTGATAACCGACAGTTCGTTTATGAGATTGAAACTTTGATATATGAAGCCGCATTTTTGATTTCGGATTTTTGCACGTTCCTTTTCGCCGAGCTTATAAAGATTCTTGCCGTCTAACAGTACCTCGCCCGAATCCGGGACAATAAGCCCACCGAGAATATTAAGAAATGTGCTTTTACCCGATCCGCTTTTTCCGATCACAACAACAATCTCGCCTTTGTTTATATCTAAAGTCGTACTTTTGAGCGCGTGGACTTGTGTGTTTCCGATTTTGTAGTTTTTGGATATACCTTTTACAGTTAGTATTTTACCCATAATCATCACTCCTTGATATAAAAATAACCTTGCCACTTTCGGTAGCAAGGTTATTTTAACATTCAAATATCAAGAAAATATCATAACTGAAAAATTATTTGCAAGAAAATGAAGCGACAACACACGCACCCGCGCCGTCGTTATTTGTTAGCTTCAATGCGCCCTTGTGCTTTTCACACAGTATTTTACATAGATACAGACCAAGCCCAAAATGAAGCTCACTATCATTTTGATTTCCCGTATAGTAGGGCGCGGTCGCTGTTTTCAGTTCTTCTTCCGAAAAGCCCGTCCCGTCGTCTGATACGGATATAGTTAAATGATCTTCCGACACACAGCAAGATACCGTTATTGATTTTTCGGCATAGCGAACGGCATTTGAAACGATATTTTCAAATACCTGCATAATAATATTTGCGTCAACATTTATGTTCTCGGCTTCTGCCACGATTTCAAAGTGAGATTCAAGACCGTTTTCTTGACAGAGCATTTCTAATGATTTTCCTAATTGATTTGAAAGATCGTTTGTACGGGTACACTTCATTTGTATCGGTTGATCTTCCAATTTGCTCATCGTACCCATACTGTAAACATAGCTTTCAATACGTTCTATGTTCTTTGATACGGTACTCAATATTGCCGCCTTTTTATCCTCCGAAACATCTGACCTCATATAGACCTTTTCAAGAAGCTCGACGTTTCCTCTCATAACAGTAAGCGGTGTTCGGAGTTCGTGAGAAAAAGCCTTGTTGAGTTTTCGCCTTTCTTCAATCATTCGCCACATCGTTCGGTTATTGTCCACAAGCGACAGTCGCATTTTTTCAAAAGAAGAACAAAGCTGTCCAAGCTCGTCATTTCCGCTGTAATCTATAACGAAGTCGAGGTTATCATCGGAAATGTTTTCGGAAGCATTTATTAAAAGTTTTATCGGCTTTTGTAGTTTACCGAAATAAAAGATAACGGCACCGATCGTAATACTGACAATACACCAGAAAAAAGAGGAATACTCATAGATTATTGTGTAGAAATTATACGCTTGCTTATCTTCCTCGGAAAATGGAAGACGACCTATATAATGCGTAACACGATATTCAGATTCGCCCACTTCCTCGGTTCTCTGTTCAACCGAAATATATTTTGCCCCAATGAGTTGTATTTTTTCATTTGCAAAGCTCATTGTGGCTTTTGAAAGAATTACCGCTACTATGATAAAAAATGACATAACGATGATCAGTGCGGGCATTAGCGGAATTCTTGAAATAACTTTCTTTAGTTTTCCCATTTGTACCCACACCCCCATACTGTTGCAATGTATGATTTACAGCCTGCTTCTGTAAATTTGGCCCGAATTTTACGGATATGTTCAACCACCGTCATAGAGTAACCGTCGCTGTCAAATCCCCATAAGCGTTCATATATACGCTCTTTATCAAAAACAATACCCGTATTTGTGGAAAGCAGTTCTATAATGTCAAATTCCGTTTTGGAAAAAGAAATCGGTTGATCCTTGAAATAGACGGCTTTTGAGGAATAGTCTATAACCAAATCGTCATTGAATTTCAAATCGGATTTTTTCTGCAATCTCATATCACGGCGCAAGTGAGCAGAAACACGGGCACCCAATTCGTCAAGCGAAAAGGGCTTTGTAATATAGTCGTCCCCGCCCGCAGAAAAACCGTTTATTTTGTCAACGTCATCAACATTTGCCGTTAAAAATAAAATCGGACAAGAAACAAACTCCCGAATCTTTTTACACACTTCAAGTCCGTTTAGTTTCGGCATATTAACGTCGAGAAGTATTATATCGGGCTTCTGAGTTATTTTTTCAAGTGCTTTTTTTCCATCATAAGCGGATAGTACATCATAACCGCATAAATCAAAGTAATTACAAAGAAGCTCAACAACATCTTTTTCATCATCAACAATTAAAATTCTCGGCAACACTTAACACCTCCGTTCCCCCGATAATGATAACATATAAATATCAAGATTTTATCAAAAAGAGCTTAATATCCTTCAAATAAACACGGAAGGATATTCACTAAAACTATTGAAAGACAAAATTCAATAACAAATCCCTCGTTCAAACAGAGCGAGGGAATGTTTTATCCTACTATTCCAATAACCCTACCGCAACAGTAAACGCTATCGCTCTCGCTAATGCGAATGGGTTTATATTTTTCATTATGAGAGATCAGGCACTTGCTGCCAAGCTCCTTGATGTAAACATCACCGTTGACAACGAAGATACCAACCTCACCAACATCAACAGCGTCGCACTTTTCAACTAAGACCTTGTCACCGTCGTGATAGGTAGGCTCCATGCTGTCACCGCCAACCGAGATAACAAAGTCAGCCTGTTCTGCTTCTGCACTCTCGGGAACGAGTAGCTCTTCTGCCAGCTCACTGTCAAGGATATTGCCTGTACCTGCCGATGCAGGGAGAGTAAACCAATCAATTTTCAGCATACGAGGCTTAGGCTTCTTCATAGAAAGTCGCACACGTTTATATTCGCTGTCAATCAAATAATCAACGACGTCTTTACCGTGCTCGTCAAGGGCGCGGTATTTTTGTAATGTATTCCATTCGGTTGCTGTAGGGCGCTGTGCCATGGATTTGCATCCGATAAGCTCATCAGCGGATACACCAAGCAGATCGCAAAGACGTGCGAGCTTGTCGCAATCAGGACGACCGATGCCCTTCTCCCAGTTATAGATAACTCTTCCCGAACTCTCGCCAAGAGCGTCGGCAATGTCCTGCTGAGTCATGCCTTTTATATTACGGTACTTCTTTATTTGTTCGCCAATAAAGCTCATACGGATATACCTCCAACTATATTGCTAATCTATTTTACCATATTTCCTTGTAGTTGTCAAGAGAATACTCCAAAAATGTTATATAAAGTTCTTGACAATACAATATAATTGTGCTATAATATCAAATATCCAACGATATTGTAATACATGAGGTTGGATCTTAAACTCTTGGAAAAGCAGAAAAGAAGCTGTCACTTGTCACGCTGTCACACGGTTCAAAAACTGTGATGCAGGAATCAAAGAAAAGGCTGTCGGCAAAATATCGTTTCAAGGCCAAGCGTCAAAGAGATAAATATTTTGCCGCATACGGCAATGTCACTATTTTTTTATGCTTTCCAGACGCTTGCGTCTGGGGCAAGCATAGCGCGTGGATGTCCACCGCCATTTGGCGGCGCCACCTCGCACCGTCCCTGCGCTCACGCTGGGACAGAATCGGGCAGAAGCCCGAACCCACTTTTCCATGAAAGGAGAAATATATTGGGCAGATTACAATCAGAAACAATATCTCTTCACGTAACCCCGGAAGAAAAAACTGCTATGGTTGAACGCATGAAAGAAGCCGTTGCTCCATCGATGCGAGCCTTTATTTTGGATATGTGTATGCACGGCAAGGTCATAGTGAATTCAGATCTGCGAGAGCTGAACCAAGAGCTTCGCTATCAGGGAAACAACCTCAACCAGCTCACAAAGCTCTGCCATCAGGGGAAGATCTCTGCGGTCGATCTCTCGGAATTATTGTCTCTCTATCGTCAGATACTTCTCGCGCTCGGAGGTGAAAACGATGGCAGTTGTTGAAAGTATTCCAGAAAAGAATCAGACACCGAGCGCACAGAAAGGCGTGCTGGATTACTGTATGCAGCCGTCAAAAACTCTCGATGAGGACGAACAGCTGGCATATATTTCGGGATATAATTGTGTCCCGGAGTTAGCAAACGAGTCCTTCCTCGCCACGCAAAAGATATATGTTCACGAACCGGATGGCGTAAGATTTTATCATTTCGTTCAGTCCTTCAAAATAGGAGAGGACATCTCGCCTCAAGAGGCAAACGATATCGGTATGGAACTCGTCAGAGTATTTGATAAATTCAAAAATCACGAGGCAATTGTCGCTACCCATATTGACAAAGACCATCTCCATAATCATATTGTTGTGTGCGCTTATGACCTTGAAAGAGGATTGAAATTGCATTATAATAAATATTTTCTCGCAGACCTTCGGCAGAAAAGCGATGAAATTTGTCAGGCTCATGGGCTGAACGTTCTCAAAAAATATAACCCGAACCTGAAATCTCAACGCCTCGGACCGAAGGAATACCGCGCGGCTATGAACGGCAACAGCTGGAAGATGGCTCTGCGCGTTGCAATTGATTTCTGTATGACGAGGGCTACAAATAAGGACGAGTTTCAGCGCGAGATGAAGAAGCTGGGCTACGATATGGTGTGGACACCCGAGCGTAAATATATCACTTACATCTGCCCAACACAAAGCGGAAAAGAATGCAGAGTCCGTGATATAAAACTAAACGATGAAAAATATCTAAAGGAGAATATGGAACATGAATTCAGGATCAGGACAGAGTTATATGGACAAGCTCAAGGCGCGGAATATTCCTCCAGCACTGCAGGAAGCGATGGAAGAAACAGCGCTGGAACCCAAGGTGGAGCAGGAGATTCCGATGGTGCAGATCAGCGCAGAGGAATGGATGAAGCTCAACGAAGCGGTGCGCAGAATGGAGGCTCTGTCAGCAGAGCTGTCGGCACAGAAAGCGGTTCTGTCGAGCGAGGCGAGCAGATACACCGAGAGGATGATGAAGGCAGCAGAGGCGCAGAAAGAGCCAAAGAAGAAGGCTCTGAACAAAATTACGAGAGAAGCGACCGAACAGGTTCGGAAAGCGAGCGAGAAAGCTGCACAAGTTATCGACAGAAGAATCATTCGGGACGAAGCAATATGGTGGATTCGCCTCGTACTCACAGCTCTCCCGACAATATTGGTGTTGCTCTTATGGGCGCGCGTGGGCTTGGGAATCTGACGAGTCTATTTGAGGACGGCGAGGAATCCGAGGAAGAAAAGCGTGAGCGAGAAGCAAGGCACGCAGGTGAGGCTGTCGGTGCAGTCGTAGGCTTCGGTATAGGTGCTGTGATAGAACTGTCTCAACCAAAGTCAACATCGACGGATGACGTTGACGATGGCGAGGAGCAAGGCATGGAAATGACGATGTAAGAAAGGATGATGATATGACTTGGAAAAAGTTTTGGAAGCGAGTGAACGCTTTGATCCACGATAACCGCACCGTTCTTCGTGAGGGCGAGGACGTTGAGGATTGGGAAGAAGTTCAGCGCAAGCAGCGTGAGGAAGAAGCAGAACGGCAGAGGAAAGAACAAGAAATCCTCGCCACATGGTTTCTACGGGAA
>JAZOAL010000105.1:0-62446 GCA_045595425.1 Eubacteriales bacterium | reverse complement strand
TATGGCGATGACGAAAAGTTCTTCATCGGCGGCGGTAACACCTACAATGCTGACTCTATTACAATGGACGCTCCCGGCAAGTTCGTTGCTCTCGCTGATACAGATTACGATGAGCTTCTCGGATATCCTGCTGCAGACGCGGCAAAGATCGACGATGCGGCTTCCATGTTCCACGGTATGAATGTTAACAACTTCACTTGCTCTGCTTTCCATTTCGCAAACGGTGATGACGCAAGCGCAATGGTTGATGCAATCAAGGAAAACATTATGGGCAGACAGTGGATCTGCGGTTTCCCCGAGAAGCTCGTTATCATGAGCGTTCCCGGCGACTATCTCCTTGTTATGTGGGGTGTAGGCGAGGGTGCAGTTGATACCTTCGCGGCAAAGACTACCGCCGCTATCGAAGGCGCAGCAGTTCTTGTTGATGAAGCCATAGTTGCATAATTAAAACTCGAAAGGGACTGTCACTTGTATCAGCGGCAGTCCCAAAATAATAAATGTAGAAAGGAATTCCCGATAAGCAATGCTGTTCTCAAGTATAAGTTTTCTGTTTTATTTTTTTGCGGCTTTTCTTTTGCTGTATTTTGCGGTGCCCTTCAAACTGAAAAATGCCGTTTTGCTTATTTTCAGCCTGATATTCTATGCTTGGGGCGGCGTAAAATATGCAATACTCATGGTCGTTGCCATCCTGATCGGATATGTTTTCGGACTGCTTATAGACAGATTCCGTCAGAACAGGAAAATATCACTGCTGTTTATGTGGCTTTCGGTGGCTTCCATTCTTGCATTTATGCTGTATTTCAAATACACAAATTTCTTTATCGAAAACTTTAATGCTATAACAGGCAGTTCTGTAAAGCTGCTTCAAATCACTCTTCCTGTGGGCATCAGCTTCTATACTTTCCAGACGATAAGCTATGTTATCGATGTATACAGAGGCGTTCCGGCACAGAAAAATATTATAAATCTCGCCGCGTATGTTTCCATGTTTGCTCAGCTTATTGCGGGACCTATTGTCAGATATGTTGATGTTGCCGCAGAGCTTGAGACGCGTACCCACTCCATTGACAAATGTGCAGAGGGTATGAGACGCTTTATTATAGGTCTCGGAAAGAAGATACTTATTGCAGACCGTCTCAGCCAGCTTTGCGATATCATTAAGGGCGAAATAGACGAAAAAACGGTTCTGCTGTACTGGATATACGGAATTTCCGTTGCACTTTATATTTATTTTGATTTTTCCGGATACAGCGATATGGCGATCGGTCTTGGAAAAATGCTTGGCTTCAAATTTCTTGAAAACTTCAATTATCCCTATATTTCGAAAAGCGCTACCGAGTTTTGGAGACGCTGGCATATGTCACTTGGATCATGGTTCCGCGATTATGTATATATTCCTCTCGGAGGAAACAGGGTTTCAAAGCTCCGACATGTATTTAACATTTTCGTTGTCTGGTTCCTGACGGGATTTTGGCACGGTGCGGCATGGAATTTCATCCTCTGGGGTTTATTCTTCGGCGTATTGCTGCTTATAGAAAAATTCTGGATATATAAATATCTTGACCGAAGCAAGGTCGTCGGACATGTTTACACCCTGCTTGCGGCAGTTTTCAGCTTTGTTCTGTTCAATGCCGCAGATCTCGGGGAGGCTGTTACCTATATAGGAGGAATGTTCGGCGCAGGAGGTATTTCCTTCTCCTCTGCCGAAAGCGTATATTATCTGAGGAGCTATGCGGTGATATTTATTATTGCCATCATCGGCGCTACTCCGATCGTGAAAAAACTTGCAACAAAGCTTTCCGAATCAAGCAAAACCGGAAAGATAATCAATATATTTGAGCCTATCGCTCTTATTGCAATTTTGCTTGTGGTTACAAGCTATCTGGTTGACGGTTCCTTTAGCCCGTTCCTTTATTTCAGATTCTGATAGGAGGCAGTGAAATGAGTACAAAAATCAAAAATATTGTTGTTTGCGTATCAATGGCATTTGTTTTGTTTGCGCTTGCCGCTCTCTGCCTTTTTATGCCAAAGGATGAATTTCTTGATGCGGAACGCAGAGAATCCAAGAAATTCCCGGCATTTACCTTTGAGAATATTATGAAGGACGGAGTTGACTATAAAGACAGCTTCATGTCAAAATTTGAAGAATATGCCCTTGACGCTTTCCCCTTCAGAGATGCTTTCAGAACACTCAAAGCAATTTGCTCAAACTATATTTTTCTTCATAAGGACAATAATAATATTTTCATTTCCGACGGATATGCGGCGGAAATGCAATATCCCATGGATGAAAGCTCAATTGAACATGCAACAAGCCGTTTTCAGTTTATATATGACAGATATTTAAAGGATAAGGGGATCACCCCGTATATTTCGATAATTCCCGATAAGGCATATTTTCTTGCCGAGGAAAACGGAAATCTTTCCATGGATTATGATGAATTTATAAATAAATTCACAGAGAAAATGGACTATGCGGAATATATTGATATAACAGGTGCGCTCTCTATTGAGGATTATTATAAAACCGATACCCATTGGAGGCAGGAAAAGCTTGTTGATGTTGCGGAGATTCTTGTAAATTCCATGGGGGGAAAATATGACAGCACCTTCGAGACAAAAACGCTCGATAATCCATTCTATGGCGTTTATTACGGTCAGGCGGCACTTCCGATGCCTGCTGAAAATATCAATTATCTGACAAATGAAAATCTTGAAAACGTTAAGGTTTTTGACTATCAGAATAATAAAGAGATCTCTATATACGACATGGAGAAAGCATACGGAAAGGATCCTTATGACATGTTTATGTCGGGAGAGCTTTCCCTGGTTACGATAGAAAATCCCGATGCAAAGACTGATAAAGAGCTTATTGTTTTCCGCGATTCCTTTGGAAGAAGCATTATTCCTCTTATGACTGCAGATTATGCTAAGATAACAGTGATCGATATCCGGTATCTTCCCTCAACTATGCTGGGATTTAATGTGAATTTCCAGTCTCAGGATGTTCTTTTCCTTTATAGCACACTTGTGCTTAATAATTCTAAAACAATAAACTGATATAATTGGGTTTGTCTCGCGTACTTGCGCGACAAACCCTTATTTTTGTTAAAAATCGAGTTTTTCTCTTTGCATAATTCACCGCTATCTGTGTTAATATGCAGGATTTTTTTATCATTATTTCAGCCTTTGAAGCTCGTTTGTGCAAAATGTAGAAAAACAAGATAATTCAAAAAAGACCTTGACAAGAACAAAGCCGAGTTTTCCACAGGCTGAATTTGGTTTTTCAAAAAACAGACCTTGATATTGCTGGGTTTTACACAGTTTCAACAGAGTTTTCCACAGCCTCACTTGATTTGGAGGCCGACAAATTGACTTTTCCACATTTGGATAAAATGACTAAAACGGGCGAATGATCATGAATAAAAACACATTTTGAAAGCGGAAAATTGCGAATTTCAATAGGAAATTGCGCCATTTCCTGAATATTGTCTTTTTATCTTTCTAATATGTAAATTTTGTTTTGAAATTTTTTCAAAACGGGTAGACAAAAACTTTCTTATGCTGTATAATAGCATTAGTGCTGTTTTAACTGTTTTTTAAAAATTTGCCTATATTGTTTTTGCGTTTTTTATGTAAAAGTTGTTATTTTTTGTAATAATGATGATAGGGAGGTTAAAATGTTCTGTATCAGAAGTGTAAGTCATTCAATTGGTGCTAAAAAATATCCGCCCCACAGCCATGATAACGAACATAGGCTCATTTATGTAAGAAGAGGGAGAGTCAAGATCCGTGTTTCCTCGAAGGAATGGATCATAAACCGTCCATCGGTGATATTTATCAGCAATTTGGAGAAACATTCGGTTATAAACGAAAGCGATAATTATGATAGATTTTCGGTGGCGTTTCTTCCTGAGGGGACAATGCGCGAGATCGATTCGGACAAGCTTATGTCTCCTTTTTGTGACCGCCCATCGAGCTTCTCAAATGTTGTTGATGTCTCAGAGATATCGGGGGTACTCGACATGCTTTTTTCGATGCTTCTGAGGGAGTATGAGGAGAGTGATAAAAGCATTGGCGACGGAGCTGCCGCTGTTTTAAGAGTTATTCTTACAGAGCTTCTTCGCTACAGCCCGGAGTCCTTTCCTTACCAAAGCACGGAGCGCGGTGCGATAGTTCATGAGGTCAGACGGATGCTTGAGACTGACCTTTCAAAGGAGCTTTCTCTCGACGATATCTCATCGGCTTTCCATATCAGTACATATTATCTTTCTCATATATTTAAGGAAGTTACCGGATACAGCGTTAAAAACTACCGCCTGCTTTGCCGCCTTGCGGCAGCCCGCGAGTTGCTTGTTTCAACGGAATATACCGTCAAGGAGATATGTGAAATGACGGGCTTCCCCGACATGAGCAATTTTTCAAGGCGGTTCAGACATGAATATGGAGTTACGCCAACAGAATACAGAAAAAATACGGGCAGTATATTTACTCAGACCGAAAAAGAAAGACCGAGTGAAATAGGAGTGGAATTATTATGAAGACCATTTTTTAACCAATGAATTTCAAATGCTAAAAATGTTTATACCGATGAGGATATTGTAAGCTATTTTAACAGGACGAAGACAGAGGAGGCTCACCGAGCGCATGGCTGTGCAGGCTTGACAGAGAGATGAAAGTAATGTATAATATATCTGAAGGTGGTGAAAATATGTACAGCTATTCCTATATGCCGCCGAGAGATATTAAGAAATGCTCTTTTGTGTCCCTTGCCGGATTTATTGTAGGTTTTGGGTGCGTTTATGTGTCTAACTTTATGCCGTATGCGACAGCGTTTCAGATTGCCGGACTCGCCGTTCTTGCAATTTCCATATTTCTGACAACAAGATATGTGGTCAGAAAATATGTTTATTCAACTCAGAAGGCAGGCGAGGGGGATTATGACCTTGTCATAAACGAGGTAAGCGGAAAGCGATCAAAGGCGGTGTGCCGCATAAATATGGATGAGATAACCGATTTCATTTACAGCAGGGACGGGAAGCTTCCCGGAAAATATGCAGGTAAGCTTGGAAAAGATATTCTGCGTTTTGACTACTGTCAGGATCTTATGCCGAAGGATGCCTACTATTTGTATGCGGAGCTCCGTGAAGGAAAAGTCTGCATTAAGTTTTCGCCGGATACAAAGCTTGCTGAAATTATTGAATCTCTCAGACCTAAGGATTTGTATTCTGAAAATTAAATTGAAAACAAAATGTGTAATTTTTCGCAAAAATTATAATTCAAACAAAATAATTTGAAAAATCACTTGACAAATCACTCAAATGCGAGTATAATATATGGGTACGGGTTCTGCAAAGGCTGCCCGTATCTTTTGGAGAAGTACTCAAGAGGCCGAAGAGGCGCCCCTGCTAAGGGTGTAGGTCGGATTTAACCGGCGCGAGAGTTCAAATCTCTCCTTCTCCGCCACCATTAAGCAAGTCATTTTTAGAATGACTTGCTTTTTGTTTTTCTCCTGTGTTTATATTCTTCAAATACTCTATGGAATACTTGGGAGCATACCCATTCAGTTTAAGATGTATTGTGATTGCTAAATAAACTCTTGGGTCATTTCCTATATTTTCAAGTTCTCTTATGTCTATATGGTCTATCATATAGTTAAAGAATACCTTTAATTGTTCTCTTGATAATTCTTGAAAGTCTTTATATGTAATATCTTCATGAGACTTGTTGAATTGCTTTCTTATTTCTCTCTCTTCTGCTGAAATATCAATAGTCTCATACAATTTCAACTGGTCATTATTCATAGACAGTTGAGCAATAATATGGATATACAAATTCTGTATCTTTTGTGCTACATATTATTTGCGCAATAGTGTGGGATATATGTGCAGTGGTTTGGATTATCCGTTATCTAAACTCAAAAAAGGATAATGCGTAAATTCCAATATATCAAGAAGCATTGAAGCGTTAATCAGAAAAAGCCTCCCCTGTGTAAGGGGAGGTGGCACGGCTTGCCGTGACGGAGGGATTGTAAAAGGTTGAATTGATCTTTAAACAATCCCCCAGTCGCCTTCGGCGTCAGGTCCCTTTACACAAGGGAGCCTTTGTTTTGTGCAAGCTTTTTAAACTTAGCGAATAAAATAATAAATGGGTTGTAGTCCTTAATTAAGGCATACGAAGCACTGCATTTGTGGACACAAACGCGAAACACGGCATACCTCTTTCGAGATATGCCGTATTTTTGAAAACTGTCCTTTAGGGTACAACCATATGGGTCTGTCCTTTTTACTGATTATTTCTGAACTGGAGCTCATAAAGCTCTGAATAGGTGCCGTTCTTTGCAAGAAGCTCCGTATGCGTGCCTTGCTCAACGATCTTACCATCGGAAACAACGGCTATCTCATCTGCGTTTTTAATGGTGGAAAGGCGGTGAGCCACAACAAGGGTGGTTCTGCCTCGGCAAAGCTCGTCGAGAGCTTGCTGAATAAGAATCTCTGTTGTATTGTCAAGCGCGCTGGTGGCTTCATCAAGTATAAGAATAGGCGGGTTTTTAAGGAACACGCGGGCAATTGAAAGCCTTTGCTTTTGACCGCCGGACAGCCTGACTCCGCGCTCGCCGATCTGCGTGTCGTAACCGTGCTCAAGAGTCATTATATAGTCGTGAATGTTTGCACGTTTTGCAGCTTCGATGATCTCTTCTTCGGTTGCATCAAGCTTGCCATAGAGGATATTGTCTCTTATACTGGCATTGAATAAATAGATATCCTGTTGAACTATTCCGATATTGCGGCGAAGAGACTCCATTGTGATGGTATGCAGCTCCTTGCCGTCTATAAGGATCTCTCCCGATGTAACATCGTAAAAATGGGGAATAAGATGGCATATGGTCGTTTTTCCTCCGCCTGAAGGTCCTACAAGGGCGAAGGTCTTACCTTTTTCTATTTTCAGATCAACCTTCTCAAGAACGTCTTTTTCGCCATCGTACGCATAGGTGACGTTTCTAAGCTCGATCTCACCTTCGATTTTTTCAACGTCTGCCGCGCCTTCACTGTCATGTTCGGGCTCTGCGTCCATGATTTCAAGAAAACGCGCGAATCCGGTGACACCGTTCTGATATTGCTCCATGAAATTGATCAGGGTCATAACAGGGGAGATAAAGAGGTTTACCGAGACTACGAATGCGGAATAATCTGCGAAATTTATCGCGCCGTTATAGAGGAAAAAGCCTCCGGCAATAAGGATTATTACATTAAAAATATCGGTGATGAAGGATGTTCCCGAATGGAATTGCCCCATTGCTTTGTAAGCTCGGCTTCGGGAAGAGGTATATTCCTTGTTGCCGACCTCAAATTTTTCCTGCTCTTTAGCAGCATTGCAAAATGCCTTTGTAACGCGTATTCCGGAAACACTGCTCTCAAGAGAGGCATTTATCTGAGCGGTTGCGGCTCTGCTTTCGCTGAAGGCGTCACGCATTTTTTTGCGAAGGATCAGTGCAACAACGAGAAGAAAGGGCGCGCATGCAAAGATGATAAGCGTCAGCCAGATGTTGATGCTTGAAAGATAGACAAAGGAGGTTATGATGGAAATAGCAGAAATGATAAGATTTTCAGGGCCGTGGTGTGCAAGCTCGCTGACCTCAAAAAGGTCATTTGTCATTCGGGACATGATCTTTCCGGTTTCATTATTGTCATAGAAGCTGTATGGCAGCTTTTGCAGGTGAGCAAACATATCGGTGCGCATTTGCGTCTGCATTTTAACGCCCATAACATGACCGTAATATTGAATGAAATAGTTGAGAAGCATTCTGATAAGATAAAGCCCCAGAAGTGCCAAGCCTGCTATCACTATAAGACGGTATTTTCGTTCGGGAATGAGGTTGTTAAGCATCTCTCGGGTCACTATCGGATATACTATTCCGATCAGCGCCACGATCAGAGATGCCAGCATATCAAGAGTAAATACTTTCATATGCGGTTTATAGTAAGCGATAAATCTTTTAAGCATCACGGTTCTCCTTTTTGTTTCTGAATAATTATTATAACCGGTTGCGGGTCAAAAGTCAAGGGCGCGGAAACAGCTGATGTTTTGAGCTTGTGACAAATACCACTGCAGAAAATGGGATACAAACGATTATAACAGAATCGCAGAAAGAATTCTCTTTAAAGTAAACAGCCAAAACCAAAAATCCAAAAGGATGCCGCAAAATGTGACAGCCTTTTGGATTTTGGTAGTCAAGCTACTCTCATAGTTTACAAATTAGATATTTCAGTCTTCGTATATAGGGAATTTTTCGCAGAGATCCATGACTTCTCTTGAAATCTGGTCCTTTTTCTCTTCAAAATTGTAGATAACGTCATATATCCAAGAGGCGATGCGCTTCATCTCCTCGGCTTTGAAGCCGCGGGATGTGACGGCAGGAGTGCCGATGCGCAGACCGCTTGTGATAAAGGGGCTCTGGGGATCATCGGGAATAGCGTTTTTGTTTGCTGTGATATGCACTTCATCAAGGCGGTGCTCAAGCTCCTTGCCTGTGATGCCGGTGTCGCGCAGGTCGAGCAGCATAAGGTGGTTATCGGTGCCGCCGGAAACCAGCTTTATGCCCTTTGCAAGCAGTTCTTCGGAGAGAATCTTTGCGTTCTTTGCGATCTGCTCCTGATAAGCCTTGAATTCATCTGTGAGAGCCTCGCCGAAGGCAACTGCCTTTGCGGCGATGATGTGCATAAGAGGGCCGCCCTGTGTGCCGGGGAAAATTGCCTTGTCGATGGCTTTTGCAAGCTCCTCACGGCAGAGGATCATACCTCCTCTGGGACCGCGCAGAGTCTTATGAGTTGTGGTTGTAACAACATCCGCATAAGGGACGGGACTGGGGTGAACGCCTGCGGCAACGAGACCTGCAATATGCGCCATATCCACCATAAAATATGCGCCGACCTTGTCCGCTATTTCGCGGAAGCGTTTGAAATCAATAACTCTTGGGTAAGCGGAAGCACCTGCGAGAATGAGCTTGGGCTTACATTCAAGAGCAAGACGCTCAACTTCGTCATAATCAATAGTCTGAGTTTCGGAGGAAACGCCGTACGGAACGATATTGAAATACTTACCCGAAATATTAACGGGGGAACCGTGTGAAAGATGGCCTCCGTGAGCGAGATTCATGGAAAGAACCGTATCTCCGGGATTCAAAAGTGCAAAAAATGTTGCAAGATTTGCGCTGGCACCGCAATGGGGCTGAACATTTGCATGCTCTGCGCCGAACAGCTTCTTTGCGCGCTCTCGAGCGATCTCTTCGACCTCGTCAACATAAACGCAGCCGCCGTAATATCTCTTTCCGGGATATCCTTCGGCATATTTGTTTGTAAGAACGCCTCCCGCAGCCAAAAGAACAGCCTTTGAAACTATATTTTCGGATGCGATAAGCTCGATATTGTGTCTCTGTCTGCCAAGCTCGCGCTCACACGCTGATGCTACTTCGGCATCAAATTTTTCAAGCTCCTGAAAAAACATTGATAATCCTCCATTATAGAAAAAATAACAAGATCATTATAACACATTTGCCAAGCTTTGTCAATTGCGATTTGGCAATTCTTATATCGTAATTTTGTTATTTAGGATAATATTTTATCAATGCCACTGCATTTCTGTTGACATTTGGATTGCCGCATGCTATAATAAGCCCATGTGCATTTGGAGGTTTTTATGAAAATAAGTATTTCGGAGCATTTTACCTACCGTAAGCTGCTTCGTTTTGTGTTTCCGTCAATAATAATGATGATCTTTACCTCGATCTATGGTGTTGTTGACGGCTTATTTGTATCAAATTTTGTGGGGAAGACCTCGTTTACTGCCATAAATCTTATCTTCCCACTGCTTATGATCCTCGGAGCTCTCGGATTTATGATCGGTACAGGCGGTACTGCAATCGTTGCTAAAACCATGGGAGAGGGGCAGGACAGAAAAGCCAACGAATATTTTTCCATGCTTGTGTATCTTACAGCTGTTGGCGGTATTTTGCTTACGGTATTGGGACTTATTTTTCTTCGACCGGCTGCCCTATTGCTGGGGGCAGAGGGGGAGATCCTTGATTGCTGTATTCTGTATGGCAGAGTAAATCTTATAGCACTGCCGTTCTTTATGCTTCAGAATATTTTTCAGAGCTTTTTTATTACGGCGGAAAAGCCTAAGCTGGGGCTTGCGGTGACTGTTGCCGCAGGAGTGACAAATATGGTGCTTGACGCGCTGTTTGTTGCTGTTTTCCGCTGGGGGCTTTTCGGTGCTGCCCTTGCAACTGCGCTTAGCCAGTTTGTCGGCGGTGCGCTTCCCGTTTTGTATTTCGCATCGAAAAACAGCAGCCGTCTGCGTCTGGGCAGAGCGAGCTTTAACGGCGGCGTTTTCCTTAAAACCTGCACCAACGGATCCTCCGAGCTGATGAGCAATATTTCCGCCTCTGTTGTAACAATGCTTTACAATTTTCAGCTTATGAATTTTGCCGGTGATGACGGCGTGGCGGCATATGGCGTTATCATGTATGTTGGCTTTATTTTTGCCGCGATATTCATAGGATTTTCTATTGGCAGTGCTCCGATAATAAGCTATCATTTTGGTGCGGGAAACAATTCGGAACTAAGAAATATGCTGAGAAAAAGTCTTGTTTTGGTGAGCTTTACCGGGATAGTTATGGCAGTAACAGCGATCGCAGCGGCAGGATTGCTTTCGTCAATCTTTGTAGGTTATGACCAGGCTCTTTTCGATATTACTGTCAGAGGATTTACAATATATGCTTTCAGCTATCTCATCTGCGGCTTCAATATTTTCGGTTCGTCGTTTTTTACAGCGCTTAACGATGGCTTGACTTCGGCTGTGATATCCTTCCTTCGAACCTTGATTTTCCAAACTTCCTGTGTAATTATTTTACCGATAATATTTAAACTGGACGGTATTTGGTTTTCAGTGATTGCGGCAGAGCTGCTTGCTTTTGCTGTTACAATAACCTTTCTTTTGTTCAAAAGGAAAAAATATAATTATTAAAAACGTTATCATAAGGAAGATGGCTGGTGCAATTTTGCACCAGCCATCTTCTTTATGTAAGCAGTGAATTTGTAAGTTCATCGATAAAATCACGAAGCTTTTTGCGATTGAGACAGTAATAAATGCGGTTTGATTCGCGTTTGATCTCAACAAATCCGCACTCCATCAGCATCGCCATATGGTGAGAGATCGTAGCTGTGCTCAGATCCAGAAGAGAGGCAAGCTGCTGTCCGTATTTTTCTCCTTCGGAAAGCAGACGAAGTATCTCAAATTTGCGCAGATCTCCGATAGTACGCAGATTTCTGCAGAGCTTATCTTCGAGGGTTGAAGAATCGGTGATCTCCTTCAGAGGCTCAAAAAGCACTCCCACATAGAAGAAATCGTATACCTTTTCATCTGTATAGCTCATCAGATATTTTGTTGTGTTGCACATAACTATAGAAGGCTGAAGATAAAGAACATCAACCGAGGGAGAGATGGGAAGATCATAATTCTGCTCGATAAATTTCTGCCCGCCGGAGTTAAGCGGCTCGCCGATAGCAGATAAAAACCAGCCGATATAATGCTTCACAACATCATATTTACGCATGAAAAGATTTCCTGCATCCTCAATTATGTCGGCGAGGAGACTTTTATAGTTCTCAAAATTGTTATATAGACGGCAAAGCTCAAATTTTTCATCGGATGGGATAGGCATTTGCTCGATGAAGGCAAAAAGCTCTGTATAGTTTGTGATATCTCCGTCCCAATCCTGAGGAGCATAGTCACTTATAAGCATAGAAGTAAAGTTAACAAAGAATTCTGCCTTCGAAAGATCGCGTATGCGCTTTACATCGCTGACGAAATCCGGCTCGGCACGTCGGCAAGCATCATGAATAAGATAAAAAGCGAAGCACCCCTTCATTGCGCTGTGACGGGCAAAAAGAAAATCCAGAAGCTTTTCATCAGCGGCAAGAGCACCCGTTACATAGTCGCTGATCTCAATAATAGCATTAAAACAGTTGTCGAGAACATCGGCATCGATAGAAAACTTTTTCTGAATGGCATTTTTGAGCTCTGCACAGGATTGACCGTTACGGCTGTTGTAAAGAAGCATTGCAGATTCGTAAACGATATTTGGTTCTCGGAGTAATTTGATTTCCATAATAACCTCTTTTTTCGGGCTTCGCCCTTTATTAAACAATTAGAAAGAATGAGATTTTTTTGTCCGGAACATATTTCCATTGTTTTAAGTTTATCATATATTTTAAGGATTGTCAAGCGTTTTTTATTAAAAGCTGTAAAACGTTCGATGGTGTTCGAAGAAAAAACACATAAATGAATAAAACTTTCATGCAAGTGTTACAAATATTGGATACGCATCAAGCAATGTTGGGTCTAAAAGTAAATTTGAAACTTATCAATGTATCGTTTTTATCTAACATTGGTTTGATAGGCTTCGAAACAAATGAGCATCTAATGTCTTTTTGAAGATTTTCAAGCACAAAAAATGCGTTTTGCACAAAAAAATAGATGAAATTTTATCAAAATCGTCACAAAAACTGTTTACTATATGAAAAAAATGTGGTATAATATCAAATTGTAGAAATTGAATTTATTGGGGGACAAGAATTTGAAAAGAGAAGATCTTCGAAATATTGCGATAATTGCCCATGTTGACCATGGTAAAACTACCCTTGTAGATGAGATGCTAAAGCAGGGCGGAGTTTATCGCGACAATCAGGCAACAACAGAAAGAGTTATGGACAGTAATGCCCTTGAACGTGAGCGCGGAATCACTATTCTCGCAAAGAATACCGCAGTTCATTACGGCGACGTTAAGATCAATATTGTCGACACTCCAGGTCATGCGGATTTCGGCGGTGAGGTTGAGCGTATACTTAAAATGGTGAACGGTGTTATTCTTTTGGTCGATGCGGCTGAAGGACCGATGCCTCAGACGCGCTTTGTGCTTCAGAAGGCACTGGAGATGAACCATAGAGTTATCGTTGTTGTCAACAAGATAGATAAGCCAGATGCCCGTCTTGAAGAGGTTGAAGAAGAGGTTCTGGAGCTTCTTATCGATCTTAATGCGACAGATGAGCAGCTTGACAGCCCCATGATCTTCTGCTCCGGCAGAAACGGAACTGCTTCTCTCTCTCCTTATCAGCAGGGGACAGACCTGAAGCCCCTTTTTGACACCATTATTGAATATATGCCTGCTCCCGAGGGTGATCCCGGAGGTGAACTCCAGCTTCTTGTTTCTTCTATAGATTACAACGAATTTGTGGGAAGAATCGGCATTGGACGTATTGAGCGCGGTACTTTAAGGCAGAATCAGGATGCTCTTGTTTGTAACTATCACACAGAGGCAGCTCCGAAAAAGACAAAGATCGTTTCGATATATCAGTTTGACGGTCTTAGCAGAACTGCTGTTGAAAGCGCAACTGTTGGCGATATCGTCTGCTTTGCCGGCGCGGCTGATATAACCATCGGAGATACTATCACCTCGGTCAATGCTCCCGAACCTCTTGAGTTTGTCAAGGTAAGTGAGCCTACAATGGAAATGACCTTCTCTGTAAACGACAGCCCGTTTGCAGGCAAGGAGGGAAAATTTGTAACTTCCCGTCAGCTTCGCGAGCGTCTTTATAAGGAGCTCCTCAAGGACGTATCTCTGCGTGTAGAGGACGGTGAAACTACCGACCAATTCAGAGTGGCGGGAAGAGGAGAGATGCATCTTTCCATTCTCATTGAAACTATGCGCCGTGAGGGTTATGAGCTTTGCTGCAGCACTCCGCGTGTGCTTTATAAGGAAATTGACGGTGTGACCTGCGAGCCTATGGAGCGCGTTTCTATTGACGTTCCTTCAGAGGCCAGCGGAACAGTAATTGAAAAGCTTGGCAGACGTAAGGGCGAGCTTCTTGAAATGAATCCCAACGGAAGCCGAATGAGGATAGAATATTCGATACCTGCAAGATGTCTTTTCGGTTACCGTTCCGAATTTATGACAGATACTCGCGGCGAGGGTATCATCAATTCTATCTTTGACGGTTATCAGCCCTTTAAGGGAGATATTCCAATGAGATATACCGGTTCTCTTGTTGCTTCCGAGGACGGCGAGACCACAAGCTACGGTCTTTACGGCACTCAGGAGCGCGGCGACATGTTTGTCGGAGTTGCCACTCCTGTTTATGAGGGAATGATAGTCGGTCAGAATCCCAAGGGACAGGATATCGCGGTGAATCCCTGCAAGAAGAAGCATTTGACATCTATCCGTTCCTCCGGTGCGGATGAAAAGCTCCTGCTTACTCCCCCTATCATATTCAGTCTTGAAGAAGCTATCGAATTTATCGCAGACGATGAGCTTATCGAGGTAACTCCGAAATCTGTCAGACTCCGCAAGAGAATTCTCAATACCGAGCTTCGTCTCAAAGCCGAAGCTGCAAGAAAGAAGCTTGCGCAGAAATAAAAAACAGGCTGTTTGCAATTGCAAACAGCCTGTTTTTTATAGCTTCTTATCCCGTATTTGATAGGCCACTGATTAAACATCGGGAAGCTCTCCCGCAATGCCTTCGAGCGTGGGCATAGAGGGGGTGCGCCTTGGGATCCTTTTCAGCGGATCATAAGAAAAACGGCGGCACAGGTGAGTCAGTGAAACCACGCCTTTTTTTGAGCAGAGAATATAGTCATCTCCCACAAGCGGTGTGGCTTTTTCGCAATAGGCACAGCATTTAATAATTTCCGCTTTGTCGTTTTCCGGTGAATATTTCATAAAAAAGCCTCCGTTTGGCGAAATTTCATTTATTACATAATTATACATCATATTATACAAAAAATCAAGTGCAAGAGGGCTTCTTTTTTAATTTTTATTGAATAATTTTTGTTAGTATTGGAAAAAATTGATTTGCAGGATGTAATTATTGCCCAGACTCATTGACAAAATCCGCAGTTTATGTTAAAATGTATCCAAAGGATTTTCGGCAGAAGGGGGATAGTGGTGATGAGTGAGATCGAAAACGAAACCGCGCCCTCTGTTTCTTCCTGCAAAACTATTATCATAACCTCCTGCAAAGGCGGAGTCGGTAAATCCACCGTAACGGCGAATTTGGCTTTTGCTCTTGCTGAACGCGGGAAAAGAGTTATGGCTGTGGACTGCGATTTTTCTAACCGCTCCCTTGACCTCATTTTCGGCTGCGAAGACTCGGTGATATATGATATCTGCGATGTTATTTATGATCGATGCGACATTGAGAGAGCTGTTATAAGGGATGCGCGAAATGAAAATCTTTTCTTCTGTGCCGCTCCTCTTGAAACAGAAGAGGATTTCACACCGGAGCAGTTTTCGGCGGTTCTTGCAGCGGCAAAGGAGAAGTTTGAGCTTGATTTTATACTTATCGATACTCCCGGTGCGGTTGGCGAAACCGTTGAGCTTGTTTCAAAATCTGCCACTATGGCTTTGATCATCGTTTCCCATCAGCCGACAGCCGCGAGAGCTGCCGAGCGAACGGGAATTATGCTGGATCGTCTTGGAGTTAAAGAACAGAGGCTTGTTGTGAATTCTTTTGATGCCGAGGCTGTGCAAAACGGATTGCGCTCCGGTATAAATGAGCTTATTGATAAGACCCGCACTCAGCTTATCGGTATAATACCTCAAGAATATGAGCTTTCGCTTTCCCAGGAATACGGAAGACTCTGCGCCGAGGTTGACAATAAAAATATGAGGCGCATTGCCGATTCTTTTAATAACATTGCGGCAAGGATATGCGGGGCAAATCGGCCGCTGCTTAAAAAAGTTTATTCAGGGAAAAAACGCAGGGAACTGCTAATGAGATAACCACAACTAAATCTAAACAAAGAGAGGGATGAATCTGATGCAAATTGCCATTATTGCACACGATACCAAAAAAGAACTTATGACCCAGTTTTGCATAGCCTATTGCGGCATACTCAGTAAGCATAATTTGTGTGCAACAAGCATAACGGCTAAATATATATCCGAAGCAACGGGCCTGAAAATAGAAAAACTTATGACAGGTGAGCATGGAGGCGAGCAGCAGATTGCTTCCAGGATCGCTTATGATGAGATCGACGTACTGCTCTTTTTCCGCAGCACGAATCCCTTGGATTCATATGACGAAGAGGAATTTGAATTGCTAAGCATGTGTGATCGTCACAATGTTCCAGTGGCAACAAATATTGCAACTGCGGAAGTACTTATCTGCGCTCTTGAGCGCGGTGATCTTGATTGGCGAAATATCGTCAATCCTCATTCGGAATATAATAATAGATAAATTTTGCGCGATTTTGCGTAATATAAAAATGAGTCATCCCGCTTGCCGATGAGATGGCTCGTTTTTTATTGTTATATTTATACGTTTAGTTTTATCATACATATGTTTACAATTTGTGAAATTGTGCGATGAATATGCTTTTTTGAGGATATTTTCTGCAAATAATAATAAAATTAACAATATGTTCAGCAAATTCTGTTTAAAATGGTGTATAATAACTGTGTGTGCGTATTATAAAAACTGAAATAAGGATGGATATATTTTATGCGATTACAAAAGAGGATGGGCAAGGCTTGCAGATTTATATGCCTATTGCTTATGCTTTCTCTTTTAGTTTCTTCAATGCCAATGCCGATATCAGCGGCGGTTAGTGCGAAGAAAACGGCTAACATGGAAAATGTTCTTGAGAGCGGTGTTTATCGCATCCGCAATCTTTCCACAGGACTTTATATTGACGCTTATGATTTTGTTTATGACACAAAGGGGTCTGCCTATCTCGATGAAAAGAACGGCGGCGAGGCACAGGACATTTATGTTGAACGCCTTGGCGACGGTACATATGTTCTGCACCCACAGAGCGAAGGCGGAAAATATGTTCTTAGTTATAAGAACGGTACAAAGCGCGGAAGTATTATAACGAAGGCGGAAAATGTTGAAAAAACCGAGAAGTTTGTTATCTATTCTGCAACTAATGGAAATTATACCGTTTCTCCGGCGGTCTCGGGTTCCGGTTCGGTTACGCTTGGCGTTTCCTCTCAGCTTTCAGGCTATAAGCATAATTATCTTTCGCTTGAAAAATATACCGGAAGCCGAGCACAGCAATGGGTTTTTGAGCCTATTCCCACAGAGGGCATTTCGCTTGCATTTGTGAGTACAAAGGTCAAGCTCTATGCGGTCGGTACATTTTATGCTACATTGACACCTTATAATTTCAGTGCTCGAAATGTTGAATGGAAGTCAAGCGATGAAAATGTACTGATGATAGACGGAGAGGGGAATTATTGCGCGCTTGCTCCGGGAAAGGTCACGGTGACAGCCGCTTCGGGGGATAAGAGTACAAGCTGTACTGTTACTGTTTCAAAGGATGCCGCATTTACTTGGTATAGTCAGCACAGTGCCGCAAACAGTGATTGGAACGGTACAGCACTATCCGGAATATCTTTCACCTCAAGCGGTGTCAGAAAGCGTTTTATGATAGATAAATACGGCAGGGGAGCAGACTGGATGGATGAGGGCTGTTATCTTGCTTCTATCGCGATGGTTCTCAACAATATGGGGGCAAAATTGACGAAGGGATATGACTTCAGAAGCGGTCAGACAGACGATCTCCCTGCAGACCCATATACTGTTGCACTTGCAAATTCTGGCAACAACGGCGCAACAACATCGAGGGGCGTTCTTTACGGCAACCCTATACTTGTTTCCCGCAGTAATATCGAGTCCCGTTTCAAAGTGAACGGAAAGAGTATTATTTCAACAATGTCTTATGATGTCTCGAAAAAGGCTATAAAGGAAGCTCTTGATGAGCATCCCGAGGGAGTTATAGTATATTTCTCCCGTCCTTCAAGAAACAGAACCCACTATATTGTATTTACAAAATGCGTGAACCCCGGGGAAAAGAATCCAAATAATTATAAATTTGAGGTTTGTGATTCCGCTTCTTACGATGCGGCAAGAGGGGATCATGTGCTCTTTGAGGAGAGTATTTCATATACCAGTGAGGGCTATCGCATGTCGAGTGCGGTGAGCATGATCACTTGGAGTATTGTTGACTGACGGAGTTTATATTATTATGATAGCAACGCTTGTTTCTGTTGATGTGAAGCCTGAGAATATCGAGGCGTTTAAGAAGATCACTCTTTATAATCATGAAAATGCGAGAAAAGAGCCGGGCAATGTGCGTTTTGATGTGCTTCAAAGCCGTGAGGATCCCACGAAATTCACACTTTTTGAGGTATATGCGGACGAGGACGCGGCGGCAGAGCATAAAAAGACCGAGCATTATCTTCGCTGGCGTGATGAGGTTGCCGATTATATGGCAACGCCCCGCAAAGCTTTGCATACAACTCCTATTGCTTTTGATTAAATAAATTAGATAGAAAAGCCGTCAAAATCAGGTTTTTATACCTGTTTTGACGGCTTTTTCATTTGTATAGCAGCTTACTTCCTATGCGCTCCCGCCGCTATTTTTTCTTTCCGAATTTGTTGGCTCTTTTTTTCTTGCCTGTGCGTTTTATGCCGGATGTAAAAACAGCGATGAAAGATCCCCCGAGTGCCGAAGCTACTGCGCCGATAAGATAGGCTGTTGCTCCGCTGATTCCGATTCCGTTATTTCCTGCCAAAAGAAGCTTTAGCAGGAGGATCAATAGGAGGGCGATGGCTGTGAAGAAAACGCCCCCGAGAAGTCTGCTGCTGCGTGCGGTTTTTGAAGCGGTTAAACCGCCTGCAAACAAGCTTATGTAAAGAACGGCAATTGCAATTGGCAATTCAAGAGCAGAAGGGTCACTGCTTGAATATGCAATTCCCGCGCCGACCATGAGAAGCAGGACAGCCGCCAAAGCGGTGGCGACAAGTCCCAAAAGTGCACTGCGCAAGGTCATTATCGGAGAAAAGCCGTCTCCACCTGTATTTGCGCTGTGCGGATGTGAAATTCCGTGTTTTCTGCTTTCCATAAAAACGCCTCCGAAATATAATTTCATATAATTATAATGCTTCGGGGGCGTTTTTTATGACTATTCAGTTTTGAGCATCCTCTGCTTTAACGTCAACATTTCTGACGGCACTTTTAAGAATCCTGATCTTTGTTCTGTCGTGACCTGTTTCTATCATGCAGGTCTCTTCCTTAATGCTGACTATCTTGCCTATAATGCCTCCGATGGTTGTGATCTCGTCGCCAACCTGAAGAGCATTGCGCATTGCTTGAGTTTCTTTTTCCTGCTTTTTCTGGGGACGGATCATAAAGAAATAGAGAATTGCGAGCATTGCAACTATCATAATGATAGAATACCAGCTCGACATATTATTGTTTGTTCCTTCAAGAAATTTTACAAGCATATTTTTTACCTCCAATCAATTTGCATTTATTTTACCATATTTTTGCCATATTTGCAACAGTTTTTGCAAATTATTTTATAAATGGGAAAACTATTGAAATAAAGGGAATTTTGTGATACAATATAATAAATATAAAATTGGGGGCAAGGTTATGGCAAAATCTCGGTATCTCGAATGCGGAAGGATCGTTAACACTCACGGCATAAAGGGAGCGGTAAAGGTTGAAAACCGCTGTGACACCCCAAAGGTGCTCTCGTCTCTGAAAAGGGTTTTTCTTGAGAGGGATGGAGCTTATACCGAGAAAAAGGTGCTCGGCGCATCGATATTCAAGGAATTTGTTATAATGGAGCTTGAGGGTGTGAAGGACATGGATGCTGCAATGCTCCTTAAAAACCGCTTGATATATGCCGAGCGCGAGGATATTCCTTTGGAAGAAGGAGCTTATTTTCTTGCCGATCTTGAGGGTCTTGACGTTATTGATGCGGACAGCGGTAAGATCTATGGCAGGCTGCGCGAGGTTATCAATCGCGGCGCTTCGGATATCTATGTTGTTGATACCCCCTGCGGTGAGCGGATGATGCCGGCGGTTGCCGAATTTGTCAAGAGGATTGATATTGAAAAAGGGATTTTCGTCTGCCCCATTTCGGGAATGTTTGACGATGCGGAATAAAATGAGATTTGATATAATGACACTTTTTCCCGAGCTTGTATCATATGTTCTCGGAGAGAGTATAATCGGCAGAGCGCAAAAGAGCGGCGCGATAACTGTGGCGGCGCATAATATACGCGACTATTCACAGGACAAGCATCGCCGTGTTGACGATACGCCTTACGGCGGCGGCATGGGTATGCTTATGGCGGCTCCGCCGATATACAACTGCTATGAAGCGGTGACGAAGGCTGCGGATGCCGAGCTTTTGCCGAAAAAAGGAGATAAGATTCGCCGCAGAGTGATTTTTATGTCTCCGAAAGGGCGGATACTTGATCAGAAAAAGGCAGCAGAGCTTACCTCATACGATAATTTGGTGATTTTATGCGGTCACTATGAGGGCGTAGACCAGCGTATAATCGACGAGATAGTTGATGAGGAGATATCCATCGGAAATTATGTGCTCACAGGTGGAGAGATACCGGCATGTATACTTGTGGACTGCGTTTCGCGCCTTGTTGAGGGGGTTCTTTCTGCGGACGAGTGCTATGAGAGTGAAAGCATTGCATGCGGGATGCTTGAATATCCTCAATACACAAGACCTCTTGAATTTCACGGAGTTAAGGTTCCCGAGGTGCTTCTTTCCGGACATCATGCAAATATTGACTTGTGGCGTGCGGAAAAGGCTCTTGAGCTGACTCGCCGTATGCGCCCCGATCTTCTGGAAAAGGAGGAGAAAAATTGAGCTTTAATAAGAATAAAATAACGAAGGTTTTCAAATCAAGCACTATTATACGTTTTTCAAAGAAGTGCTATGATGCGATGTTTTCGGGATTTTTCGGTTCACTGCTGACAAATTATTCTTCGCGCCAAAGGCTATTTGAGAGCGGGAAATTTGGGTGCAGGGGCGAAGATGTGGGTGACTGGCAAGCCTCACCTATCGCAAGGCTCCGCCGCCGTGCGATAGTCAGCTATGAGAACAGCCGTATTCTCGGTGCACTTTCGGGGGCAAGAGACTGGCTCATCTGCTGCCACATGAAGTTTTACGGCTTCTTCTTTATGTATTTCGGACTCTGCGTGCTTTTGATGAATATTATCAAGCGTTTTGCTTTTGCGGGGGATTCTTCAAGTTATTTCGGTTGGATCCTTGGTGCACTTTTGGCACTTTCTGCTTTTCCCATGCTTTTGTCCGGTAAAAATTTTGCATCGTCTGCCGGTGAAAGCTTTGTTTTTTCCGCCATTATATTTGATTTTCTCGGATTTTTGCCCGCAAGTCTGAAGAAATATGAAAATCAGTGTTATGGGTCAAAAAGATATTTCGGCGCGGCAATTGCCGGAGCTTTGCTCGGATGCCTTTCGTATTTTGTTTCGCCTGTTTTGATCATTTTGGGGATTATAGCATTGATAGGCGCCGCTATGGTCTATAAAAGCCCCGAGGTCGGGGTGCTTTTCACTGTTTTCAGTGCGCCCTTCCTCACCTTCCTTGGGTCACCGTCTATTATTCTCGCGGCTCTGATAATTTATACCTTTATCTGCATGCTCATAAAGGTTTTTCTTGGAAGACTGATACTGAATTTTGAGCTTTCGGACATATTTGTGGCACTCTTCATGCTTGTCATGCTTATGGGAGGTCTTGCTTCGGTTGGAGGTGCTGCATCTCTTCGTGCGGCGGCGATCTATACCTGCTTCATGTTTGTGTATTTTATGATAGTTTCGCTTATCACCACAAGAAAGTGGCTGGACAGACTTGTTTTTGCTTTTGTATTTTCCGGCACACTTACCGCTCTTTACGGTCTTTATCAGAAGATCAGCGGCAACATGGAGGTCGGCACGATGGATAAGGAGATGTTTGGAGATCTCGGCGGACGTATAACCTCCACCTTTGAAAATTCCAATATGCTGGGCGTTTTCCTCATTATGGTTTTTCCTTTTGCTCTTTCGTATGTTTTCCGCAAGGGCAGACTTTATGTTAGATTTTCTGCCGCCGTTGCCTGTGCGGTCATGGGTGTTTGTCTTATTTACACATGGTCTCGCGGTGCTTGGCTTGGTCTCGTTATTTCGCTTGGAGTGTTTGTGCTGTTATACAGTCCTTATATTATTCCGATTCTTGTGCCTACAGGGCTTCTCGGAGTCACATTGTTTTGGGACAAGCTGGGCGGAAGCGGACTTTTTGATGATTTGCTGAACCGTTTTTCAAGTATTTTGACCATGTCGGATTCTTCATCGGTCTATCGCCTCGGTATCTGGCGCGGTGCAATGAAGGTAGCGCAGGAGCATTGGCTTACGGGAATAGGCGTGGGGACGGAAGCCTTTAGAACGGTATATATCCGTTTTGCGGAATCGGGTATTGAAACCGCTGTCCACAGCCATAATCTTTTTCTGCAGATCATTATTGAAACGGGCATAGTCGGACTTGTGATCTTTGCGGCGGCACTGCTGCTGTGCATGAAGAGCGGTCTTGAGCTTATAAGGAGAAGCGGAAGCGATACAGCGGCGGAAAAAGCGATCTGCGTTGCCGGTGTCAGCGGACTTCTGGCGGCTCTGCTTCAGGGAATGACCGATTTTATTTGGTTCAATTATCGCATTTTCTTCTTTTTCTGGGTGGTTACCGCGTTTATAGTGGCGGCGGCAAGAATAGGAAGAAAGAAAAATCAGACGAAAACCGAATATTGAAAGGATAAAACAAATGGCAATAAAGTTGAAAAGAACGAAAAAGGGCTTTAACGGAATGGATCTGTTTTTCATTCTGGTCATAGCTATCATTATAGCGGCGGCTGTGTTTCTTTCTCGCAATGTTACCAAAAACGCCGGGGGGGCTTCGGCAGATACGGTCACAATCGAATATACTGTGGAATTCAGACAGCTTGATAATTCTGTAAAGGTTGCCGTTGATTCCGGGGATGTTGTCCGCGATCCAGATAACAAGCAGGTCATCGGAACTGTGGCATATCCCGTGCAAAGTGTGCCTTTTTCGGAAATTGCTTATAATCATAACGATGGCAGTGTTTATATGGCTGAAAATCCCGATCTTTCTGATGTCAGCATAACTATCCGTGCAAAGGCAACACATTCTGACAGCGGATATTATGTGAACGGCGTTAAATTTCTTGTTGGAAAGTCCTGTAACATCTGGACTTCCGGATTTGCGGGCTCGGGATATTGTACAACTATACGAGAAATCGATTAAGGAGGGCGAAAAATGGATAACAATACTAAAATAAAAAAATTCAACGTCCTTGACATTGTGATACTTATAGTTTTGATTTTGTGCATTGCGGTATTTGGTTTTCGCTATTATCAAAGAAGCGATATCAGCGGAGAGGCGGTTACGGGAAAATATGAGCTCTCCTTTTCGGTGAGCAATGTGAAATATACCACTGCCAATGCTTTTGTGAAGGGTGACAATGTTTATGTTGCTACGGACGATACTTTCATAGGAGTTATGGAAAGCATAGATTCAAAGCCTGCGGTATATTATGCAGACGATCCCGGCGCGGGGATCAAGAGAGTCTTTTATCCCGAGGGGACAAGGGTGGATCTGACGGGAACGATAATTTCAGAGGGAATTGTGAATGATGATGGGTATTTTGCGGGAGGAAGTTATTTTCTCGCTCCTGGTAAAAAAATGACTATCTATACCGGGCATGTTTATGTGGATATCACCCTTACCGATATCGCAGAATATACGGAATAATGGACATTTTTGAGCAAAAATGTCACTTATGACTGATAAAAAGGTTGTTTTTTTGAAAATATTTATCGAAAATGACCGAAAATTTTTGTTGATTTTGTGACGAAAATTTGATATACTATTAGTGATAGAAATTTTTGTGAAAATGCAATGTGATTTGGAGAGTAAATTATGATTTCTCGTGAAGTGAAAATTACAAACAGTATCGGTCTTCATGCCAGACCTGCAACATTCTTTATTCAGAGGGCAAATAGCTATAAATCTTCGATCTGGGTTGAAAAGGACGAGCGCAGAGTCAATGCAAAGAGCCTGCTCGGAGTTCTTTCACTGGGGATATCCAAGGGAATGGCTATCAATCTGATTGCTGACGGTCAGGATGAGGCAGAGGCTCTTGACGGACTTGCCGAGCTTATCAATACCGGCTTTGCCGAATAATTTTTTCGCCTGAGCGGTGGTGATGCTTCTGCATGACCACCTTTTTCTTTAATGAATGTTTGGGAGGTTTTTATGGAAACGAGACTTGAGCGTCTTTTATCAAAGGCTAATACTCTTCCGCTGACTCCCGGCGTTTATATTATGAAGGATAAAGCAGGGAAGGTCATTTATGTAGGAAAATCGCGCAAGCTGAAGAACAGGGTCTCTCAATATTTTCAGAACAGCGAAAAAAATCTGAAAACTATGAAGATGGTTTCGCTGGTTCATGATTTTGACTATTATCTCTGCGACACGGAGATAGAGGCACTGACTCTTGAGAACCGAATGATAAAGCAGTATTTACCGAAATATAATATAAGACTGAAGGATTCAAAGAACTACCCATATATCAAGGTGACATCGGGAGAATTTCCAAAGATCGTTTACACAAGGAAGAGAACGGCAGATAAGGGAGCAAAATATTTTGGACCGTATTCGGGGACGGGCACGGTTTTCTCGGTTATAAATCTGCTTCAGAAAAGTCTTGGCATCCCCTCCTGCAAAAGGTCTTTCCCAAAGGATATCGGCAAAGAACGCCCCTGCCTCTATTATCAGATGGGGCAGTGCATGGGAGTTTGCACGGGCAAGGTCAGCACTGAAGAATACGGCGAGACAATAAAGTGCGCGATAAATATTCTGCGCGGAAACACCTCGGCGGCAAAGCGCGAGCTTGAGGAACAGATGATGCGCTATGCCGAGGAAGAAAAATTTGAGGTTGCGGCAAGATGCCGCGATGCGATAATGGCTCTTGAGAGCCTCAGTCAGAAGCAAAAGGTTGTTGCGGCACCCGATGCGGATAAGGATGTTTTTGCTCTTTATTCGGATGATAACTGTTCGGTTATTTCGGTATTCAATATCCGAGAGGGTGCTGTGACCGATAAGACAGAATTCTATTTCGGCGCAGATCAGATCGCCGATGAGACAACGATGCCTTCTTTTATAGGAGATTATTATCTTAAGCGTGAATATATTCCCCATGAAGTTCTCCTTGATTTCTCGATAGATGAAGAGGACTCTGAAATCCTTTCTTCATATCTTGCAGATCTGGCGGGACGAAGAGTCGATTTGCGCACGCCCGAGAGGGGCGATATGCGGACTCTTTGCCGTATGGTATATGCCAACGCGAAGGACAAGGCAAAATTATATAAGCTGAATGTTGAAAAGGACGAGAGCACATTGGTGCTCCTTGCCGCCATGCTGGGGCTCCAGGCTCTCCCCGAGAGGATAGAAGCATATGATATCTCAAACCTTGGAAGCGAGCATAAGACCTGCGGAATGGTGGTCTGCCGTGACGGAAAATTTCGCCGTTCGGACTATCGAAGCTTTACAATTAAAACTGTTGAGGGTATTGACGATTACGCAAGTATGAGAGAAGCTCTCTATCGCAGGCTGTCTCATCTGTCGGACGAGAGCGGTTCTTTCTCGGAACGCCCGGATCTTATACTTCTTGATGGAGGAAAGGGACATGTTTCGACCGTCAGATCACTTATGTGTGAGATGGAAATCGACATTCCCGTTTTCGGTATGGTGAAGGACGATTTTCATAAGACAAGGGCTCTTTGCGATGAAGACAGTGAGATAAGTATTGCAAGAGAACAGGCGGTATTTTCTCTGATATACCGCATTCAGGAGGAGGTTCACCGCTATAGTGTTTCAAGAATGGACGGCGCGAAAAGAAAAACCTTGACGACATCGTCACTTGAAAAAATAAATGGGATCGGAAAAGCAAAGTCAAAGGCACTGCTCACCTATTTCGGAGGTCTTTCAGGGGTTCGGGACGCTTCAAAGGAGGCTCTTGCATCGGTAGGCGGGATCAACGCGAGAGATGCTCACAATATTTATGAATATTTTCATGGAAGCGAAAATTGATGAATAAACAATAATTTATCGAATAATTAGTTAATACCATATGAGATCCTTCGCCTTTGGTTCAGGATGACAAGATAGTGGCGATCACTTATTTTTTCACCGGAAAATTAATCGTTATTTTCCGTAGAAACATTATAATCAGTTCAGTACTGAGATCCTTCGCCAAAGGCGAAGGATCTCATGAACTGTTTGTTACTTCTCTGCTAAATTATTGTTTATCATTATTTTAATTTTTGAGGTTATCTATTGTTTAACAACATTTACTGAGGTACAATTATGATGAGAATAATCACAGGGCGTGCCAAGGGTATCCGTCTTGTCACCCTTGAAGGAGAAAATACGAGGCCAACCTCCGAAAGGGCAAAGGAAGCTATTTTTTCGATGATACAGTTTGAGCTTGAAGGCAGGAGAGTGCTTGATCTTTTCGCAGGCTCGGGACAGATGGGACTTGAAGCCCTCAGCCGCGGTGCGCAGAGCTCGCTTATGGTGGATCATGCAAAGGCGGCTGTGTCGGTCATAAAGCAGAATATTGCAAAAACAAAGCTCGAAGGAGCGAGTGCTGTTTGTGCAGATTCTCTCGAATTTTTGCGCGGAGAGGGAAGAAAGAGAAATGAATCGGCTAAATACGATATTGTTTTTCTCGATCCTCCCTATGCTGAAAAGCTGATTCCGAGGGCACTTGAACTGCTTCTTTCCGGCAGACTTATCAAGCGTACATCTCTGATAGTTTGCGAAAGCGGATCGGAGGAGGATGTTTTTGGAGGCAATGGGGAGCTTGAGGCTCGGTTTGAGGTGCTTCGGAGCGTGAAATACGGAGTTGCATATATAAAACTGCTGACCCCAAAGAGAAATGAGGACTCAAACAATGAAGACTGAAAAAAAGCTCCACCGTGCCATAGTTCCAGGAAGCTTTGACCCGATGACTCTGGGGCATCTTGATGTTCTACGCCGTGTGGCGGCTCTTTATGACGAGATTTATCTTGCACTTCTCATAAATCCAAATAAAGAATATCTTTTCGACCTTGAAACCCGGTTTAGTATAGCCCAGATCGGTTGTGCAGATATTGAAAATGTTAGGGTGGTTCATGATGACGGAATGCTTGTCGATCTTGCAAGAAAGCTTGGCTGTGGGGCGATAATAAAGGGCGTAAGAAACAGTACGGATTTTGAATATGAGATGAAGATGGCATTTTTTAACCGTGAGCTTGCCCCCGAGATCGAAACTTTATTTTTGCCATGCTCGGATGGACTGGGAGAAGTCAGCTCGACAAGAGTTCGCTGCCTTTTGGAAAAAGGTGATCTTGCGGAAGCCGAAAAACTGCTTCCGAATGGTGCGATCGATATAATTCGTAAAAATCGAGGTTTATAAATGAATCCAAAAAAGATCTTGCTTGATAGTGGCGGAACGCTTCTTGCCATTGAGACCGACAAATTTAAGACCGAGACGCTGACGCTTCTTTGTCCCATGCCTTTTTCAAACAGAGATTTCAGGCTTGGCGCAGTTCTTTTCAGCATTTTAAAGAGGGGCTGTGCAGATTATCCCGATATCGCATCTCTCAGCCGTCATCTTGACGATCTTTATGATGCCAATATATCAACAATGGGACTTCCTTTTGGAGACAATCTCCTTGCGGGCTTTTCTGTTGAATGTCTTGATCCTTCATGTGTTCCCGAAAAGGAGGATCTTTTGAGGGGGGCGTTGGAAACTCTTCATAAAATGCTTTATTTTCCTCTTTTAAATTCACAAGGGCTTTTTCCGGAGAAAACATTTGATCTTGAAAAGAGGGATCTTTGCGATTATATAAGAGCTTCCCGGAAGGATCCCAAGGTCAGAAGCTATGAGCTTTGCCGTGAAATAATGTTTGAGGGAGAGCCTTACGGACACCGGTCAGGAGGCGGAGCTTGCGAGGTGATGGCAATGGAAAACCGAGAGGTTGTGGATTTTTATCACCGATTTATTGAGACTTCCGTACCTATGTATATCTACATAGGAAGGAGAGATTCGCAAAGCGTTAATAAAATGATAGAAGATGTGTTTCCGAAGCTTGGCGGTAAAAAAGCTGAAATGAGCAAAACGGTTGTGAAAAGTGCACCCGATAAAATGCGAGAGGCAGAGGAAGAGATGCCTGTTATCCAGGGCAAGCTGACAATGGGCTTTCGCTCTGATATAGATATACACGACAGAGATTTTTATGCCGCAGTTATTCTAAACGATATTTTTGGCGGCTCACCCTCATCAAAGCTTTTCAGAAATGTGCGTGAAAAGCAAAGCCTTTGCTATTCCTGCTCATCTAATTTCGATTTTATAAAGGGCGCGATCTTTGTTCGCTCCGGAATAAGCAATGAGAACAAGGAGAGGGTGGTCGGCGAGATACTTGATCAGTTTGAAGAAATTAAAAAGGGAAATATTTCGGATTTTGAATTTGATTGTGCAAAGCGTTCGATAGAGAACTTTTACAGGCAAGGCACAGATTCTGCATATGCCCTTGAGAGTTACTATAGAATAAGGCTTGCCGAGGGAGTTGACAGCACGCTTGAGAGGGATATTGAAAAATTCAAAGCTGTGACAAAGGCTGATGTTATCAGAGCGGCAAACCGATTTGGGGCTGACACCTGTGCCTTTATCAGAGGTACGCTCAAGAACGGCGATGGGGGTGACTACTATGCAGAAGACGAGGAATGAGACGCTTATAAATGAAGTTGCCTATCCTGCATTTGGAGAAAAATATATAAAGGTCACTCATAAAAGCGGTCTTGATATTTATATCTATCCAAAGGATACTTCAACCACACACGCAATGTTCGCCACAAAATACGGCTCAATAGATAACGGCTTTAAATTGTCTGGGGATTCCGAGGTAACGGATGTGCCAATGGGCATTGCTCACTTCCTTGAACACAAGATGTTTACAAACGAGGGTGATGTAGACTCTTTTGAGCGTTTTTCAGAGCTTGGCGCAGATGCAAACGCTTATACCTCATATGATAAGACGGTCTATCTTTTCAGCTGTACATCAAATTTCAAGGAATGTCTCGGTGAGCTCCTCTCTTTTGTAACTCACCCATATTTCACCGAGGAGTCTGTGGAAAAGGAAAGAGGTATCATTGCCGAAGAAATAGGGCTTTATGAGGATTCGCCTTCATCAAGAGCATATCGAGGTATGCTTGAGGGGCTTTATCACAAGCATGATATAAAAAACAACATATGCGGAACGGTTGAGAGCATTTCGGGTATCACGCCGGAGCTTCTTTACAGATGCCACAGTGTTTTTTATAACCTTTCAAACATGATACTTGTTGTTTGCGGAGATGTAAGGGCAGAGGATGTGATAGCCATTGCAGACGAGGAGCTTGGTACTTCGGATAGCAGAGATATCATAAGAAAGAATACGGTCGAGCCTTCATTTGTTGTGAGAGAAAAAACTGTTCAGGAGATGCAGCTTGCAAAGCCCATATTTGATATTGGAATAAAGGATACTGCAATTCCTTCTGAATCTATTGAAAGAGCAAAACGTGATGTTGCCATGTCGATCGTGACAGATCTGCTTTTCTCGCAAACTGGTGAGCTTTACAGCCGACTTTATGAGGGCGGTATGATCTCTCCCGGGCTCAGTAGCTCCTATACTCTTTCCGAAAGCTTCGGCTTTTGCGCAGTTTCGGGAGATTCGGATGATCCTGAGGCGGTTTACGAACTTATAAAGGCATATACTCTAAAAAAGAGGGAAGAGGGCTTTTCTTCCGAAGAGTTTGAAAGATGCCGAAAGGTGTTTTATGCTTCCTTTGTGAGGGGGCTTGATTCGGCAGAGGACATTGCGGGGGATCTTGTGGATTTTGTTCTTGACGGATATGATTATTTTGAATATGCAGACATAGTTTCTACAATAACGCTGAGTGAAGTTATGGATATATTCCGTTCTTCGTTTTCAGAGAAGTGCTTTACTCTTTCCTATGTTGTTCCGCTTGATTAAAACTAATAAAACGGAGGTTAAAAAATGACACAGATTGCTTTTCCGGGCTTGGGGATAGAAAGATTTAGCATAAATCCCGTTGCCTTGAATATTTTTGGTCTTGAGGTTCGTTGGTATGGTCTCATAATCGTAACGGGAATAATACTTGCTTTTGCCTATGCCAGCTACAGGGGCAAAAGAGAGGGCTTTTCAAGCGATGATATGCTTGATCTGTTTATTTATACCGTCCTTTCGGGTATTGTTGGGGCAAGGCTTTATTATGTTCTCACAAGCTTGGATCAGTATGACAGCTTTTGGGAGGTCTTTGCGATCTGGAACGGCGGAATTGGAATATACGGAGGCATCATTGGCGGTGCACTTGCAATATTTTTGGTCTGTAAGATCAAAAAGAAAAATTTTATTAAAGCTTTTGATATGATAGCTCCGGGCGTTATGCTGGGTCAGCTTATCGGCAGATGGGGTAATTTCTGCAATGGAGAAGCTTTTGGCGATATAACGCAGTTTGAATTTTTCGGAAAGGTTTTTGCTACTCCGGGCGCGGCAAAGCTTCCTTTTATAATGGAGGTAAACTCCTATGCCAGCCGTTATCAAACGGTGCTTGCTCATCCTACATTTTTCTATGAATCACTTTGGAATCTGATCGGTTTTGTTATAATAAATATTTTCTATTCAAAGAAAAAATTTGACGGTCAGATATTCTATATGTATATCGCTTGGTATGGCTTTGGAAGAATGTTTATCGAGGGACTGCGTTCAGACAGTCTGTATGTGGGACCCGTTAAGATATCACAGCTTATAGGTCTTGCTTGCGCGCTTGTTGGCAGTGCGGCGATAATATATATGCTTATAAAAAAGAAAAAGGAGAATAAAAATGGCTAAAATAATTGACGGTAAGGCGGTCTCTGCGGAGATACGCTCGGAGATAATTGAAGAAGTAAAGGCTTTTGAAGCCGAAAACGGTTTCAGACCGGGACTTGCGGTAATAATCGTCGGTGAAAATCCCGCGTCAAAGGTCTATGTCAGAAATAAAAAGCTTGCTTGTGAGCAGGTCGGCTTTTACTCCGAGGTCATTGAAATGCCGGAGGAGACTACCGAATCGGAGCTTCTTGAAACGATCTCGCGTCTTAACTATGACAGCAAGATACACGGTATTCTTGTTCAGCTTCCGCTGCCGAAGCATATAAACGAAGAGTCAGTGCTTCTCGGCATTGATCCCTCAAAGGATGTCGATGCCTTCCACCCCTTTAATGTCGGTAGGATCATGACGGGTAATTATGATTTAGCTCCTTGCACCCCCGCCGGTGTTATGGAGCTCATAAGACGCAGCGGTGTTGAGATTCGAGGAAAAGAGTGTGTCATAGTCGGCAGAAGCAATATCGTGGGCAAGCCTCAGGCTATGCTCATGCTTCAATCTGACGCTACTGTAACCATATGCCATTCGAAAACTGCCGATCTTGCCGCGGTTTGCCGTCGCGCCGATATTCTTGTTGCCGCCATCGGAAAACCTAATTTCTTTGGGTCGGATATGGTGAAGGACGGGGCAGTGGTCATTGATGTCGGTATCAATCGCGGTGAGGACGGCAAGCTTTGCGGTGATGTCAACTTTGCACAGGTCGAGCCCAAGGCGTCTTACATAACGCCTGTCCCGGGCGGTGTAGGTCCTATGACTATTACAATGCTTCTTAAAAACACGCTGACAGCGGCAAAGCTTAGCATTGATGCCAAATAATATAAATAAAGTACGCTTACATATGTAAGCGTTCTTTATTTATATTACAAAATGAATCGGAAGCCCGTCTTTATATTCGGGTGATGCTTCACCCTTAATAAGCGGCAACAGATATTCGATACATTCATCGGTAACGCCGTTGCCCTCGGCATTGATGAATTTATCGGGAACGAGCTGTTCGTAATTTGCAACGTTGTCAACATTTACGGTGCCGATATCGATGGTATATGGATCATTTGATGTTCTGTTGATCGTCATCATAACCTTTGTGGCACCTTCGGTGGCGGCAAAGACGGCGCTTCTTCCAACGAGAACCGATTCTTCAAGGTCGGTTTTTGATGCGAGGTGTGAAGCACATCTTTGGCAAAGGTTGAGCTCGACTGAACGAACCTTACAGCCAATGGCATTTTTTACAGCATGCTCGAGCGTTTTTCCGCTTCCTGCAAGGTATTTGTGCCCGAATACGTCTGTAGCGCCGCTTTGGGTAGCTTCTCCCACATATCTGCCGTCTGCAAGGCGTATGCCTTCAGAGACTGCAATAACTACATTCGGGTGCTTTTCGAGGGCAAGACGGACATCGGAAATGAACTTGTCCATATCAAAAGCTCTTTCGGGCAGGTACACAAGGTCCGGCTCTGAGCCGCAGATATGTCTGCCTGCCGCCGAAGCGGTTGTAAGCCAGCCGGCATCTCTTCCCATTATTTCTATGATCGTGACGGCTTGAACGGTGTATACCGCGCAGTCGCGGATGATTTCTTGGGTCATGGTTGCGATATATTTTGCCGCTGAGCCGAAGCCGGGAGAGTGATCTGTTGCAGGCAGGTCATTGTCTATGGTTTTCGGCACACCGATAACACGCATTTCATAGCCGCAAAGCTCGGTGTATCTGCCGAGCTTTTTGGCGGTATCCATCGAGTCGTTGCCGCCGATATAGAAAAAGAATCTGATATTATATTTTTTGAAGATATCTATCAATTTAATATAGATTTCATCCCCGGAGCCAATCTCGGGGAGTTTTTTTCTGCATGATCCCAGCGCGGCGGCAGGAGTGTTTTCGAGCACGGTCAGCTTTGATTCATCCTCAAAAATTTCAAACAGATCGACTAAATTTTCCGCCAAAAGCCCTTCAATGCCGTTTTTCATTCCATAGAGCTTTTCGATGATACCTTCGATGTGGAGCTCCTTTGCGCCTCTGATGACGCCGGAGAGAGTTGCATTTATGGCTGAGGTGGGACCTCCTGACTGTCCGACGACAGCATTTCCGATTAGTTTGTTCATGATGTGACCTTTCTGCCGACAGGCTTCATTAGATTTCATGTTATTTCCATATATATGATAACATTTTTTTTCGTTTCTGTCAATGTACAGGCAAAGAATTCATTTGTTTGCATAAATTTTATATGAAAAGAGGTGATTTTTTGCTGACATTTTTGTTGTCTGCGACCTTCAAAGCCGCGTGTATGATCCTTGGTATATCCACTCCGCAGAATTTTCCGCCGCCGCTTCCGGAGGATGAAGAGCATGAGCTGTTCAGAAAGCTGCGTCTTGAAGGCGATGACCGTGCTAGGGAAAAATTGATATTGCATAATTTGCGGCTGGTTGCACATATCGTACGAAAATACTATTCTTCAAACAAGTGCAGTGAGGATCTGGTTTCCGTTGGAACGATAGGCCTGGTTAAAGCGGTGGATTCCTTTGATGTGAGAAACGGTGCCAGATTTGCAACCTACGGTGCAAAATGTATTCAAAATGAAATATTGATGTTTTTCCGATCTCAAAAAAAGCTTGCGAATGAAGTTTCGATAAACGAGACCATCGATATAGACAAGGATGGAAATCCGCTGACCTATATCGATGTTATAAGCAGCGAGGAGAGCATATGCGAGGAGGTTGACAGGGCACTTCGCTCGGCGCAGGCTTTGCGGTATGTGGAAAAACTGCTTTCGGAAAGGGAACGGAAGATAATCGTTCTGCGCTACGGGCTTTCGGGAATAGAACCCCTTCCTCAGAGAGAGGTTGCGTCACTTCTCGGTATATCCCGTTCATATGTGAGCAGAATCGAAAAGGGTGCTCTCCAAAAGCTCCGTGATGCTTTCGGAGGAGAATAGTTATTCTTTGTTGAATATTCATGAAAAGGGATGAAATATGGCGAATTTTTAAAAGTTAAAAATCGTTATTTCTCGATTCTGTTTGAAAAATGTTGGAGAGTTTAGGATAAGATAAAGATATGGTGAATAATGTCGGGAAATCTTCGACTGAATTTTACATTGTATGATATTGTTAGATATTACAAAATATGTAAATTAAGCAATTAAAAGTAAAATTTTTTATCCGGAAATTAGTGTCAATAAGTAAATTTTGGTGTTTTTACGAAAAAAACTGAAAAAATTTTTCAACAAATTTGCTAAAAACTATTGCAATTTTCATGAGAACATACTATAATAAATGTACAAGTGGTGCAAAATGGCGAATTTTTCTCAAAAGTGTCGAAAAAGTGCACCGAAAAACTATAAAAAGATAAGGAGGTACGGATATGGCTCTCTGCGGCGAATTCAGACATGCGCTTGATGCAAAAAACAGACTTTTTATACCCGCGAAGCACAGAGAAGTGTTTGGCGAGAGCGTTATGATAGTCCGTGACCTCGAAAATAAATGCCTTTTGGTATATGCAAAATCCGAGTGGGAGAACTATCGCGCAAATGTTCTGGCAAAGGTGCCGGCATCACAGCGCCATGATGTCAACCGTTTCCTTTATCGAAATTCTCTTGAATCCGGATATGATTCACAGGGACGTGTGCTTCTTACCCCCGAGCTTTGCAAGCATGCGGAGCTTGAGAGAGGAACGGCTGTTATAGTCGGCTGCGGCGATTATTCCGAGATCTGGACAGAAGAAAACTACAGTGCAAAGATTTCCGAGGAGAATCCCGAGGAGATCGTGGCTCTTCTCAAGCAGTACGATATATGAGCGGAATGGAGAAGGAATCTATAAATTTCAGCCATCGTTCGGTGCTCCTTGACGAATGTATAGAAGGACTTGCTATAAAACCGAACGGTATATATGTGGATGGAACAGCAGGCGGAGGCGGACATTCGTTTCATATCGCCGCTGCTCTCGGCGAAGGCGGCAGGCTGATCGCCATTGACCGCGATGTCGCGGCGATAGAGGCGGCGGGGCAAAGACTTGCTCCTTTTGGCGATCGGGTGACCTTGGTCAGACGAAATTTTTCCGAGGTGGGTGAGGTTTGCGCTGAGCTTGGAATAGATAAAATTGACGGAATATTGATGGATCTCGGCGTTTCCTCGTATCAGCTTGATACACCGGAGCGGGGATTTTCTTACAATGCCGATGCTCCTCTCGATATGAGAATGGATGACCGAAATCCTCTCGATGCTTCTGTGATTGTCAATACCTATTCCGAAGAAAAATTAAGAGAGATAATTTATGGCTTTGGCGAAGAAAAGTTTGGCGGAAAGATCGCCGCCGAAATCGTAAGATCCAGAGCCGCGAAACCCATAGAAACCACGGGTGAGCTTGTGGATATTATAAAACGCGCGATGCCCGCGGCGGCAAAGCAGGGAGGGCACCATCCCGCAAAGAGAACCTTTCAAGCCATCCGCATAGAGGTCAACGGTGAACTTGATGCGATCACGCCTGCGATAAACAGTGCCGTAAATCTGCTTTCAAGCGGAGGAAGAATTGCGATAATAACCTTCCATTCTCTTGAGGACCGGATCGTGAAACAGACCTATTCATCCCTATCGCAGGGCTGTACCTGCCCGAGAAATTTCCCTGTATGTGTATGCGGAAACAAGCCAAAGGTAAAGGTTGTCACAAAGAAGCCGATACTCCCATCGGATATCGAGCTTGGAGAAAACCCTCGTTCAAGAAGTGCAAAGCTCAGGGTAGCTGAAAAAATATAAAAAATCAAGTGGAGGATCTGCCATGTATCACCGCGGCGTGCAAAACGGTTATCAGACTAATACACAGGACAATGCTTTTCAGTATTTGAATAGAAAATTTGCGGGCCGTGGACTTGCGCTGCAGGTTAAGACCTCTGCCGATAGCTATGGCTTTGAGGGGATGTACGGTTATAGAGGTGCAACCTCTGCTCCTCTGACTCTCGGTGAGTTTGAGCAGAATTACAGAAGTCGTTCTGTATATGCAGGAGCGCCTATCAATGTAAATGCCCATCGTACACAAACGCAGAACCTCTCTTCCCGTCCTGCGCAGAGACAGCAGTCAGCGCGCCCTTCGCAGAGCGCAAATGCAATGAGACCTAAAACTGCTTCTGCTTACAAACAGTCGATGAATACAGCCATAGCAACTTCGGTTTCCGGTCGCACTCAGGCGCAGAAATCTCCTGCAAAAGTGCCTGTAAGGCGTGAAAACGCACCGAAGCATCCTACCACGGTGCGCAGAGCTGTTAAGAACAATACAAGCAAAAAGGAAAACAATCCGGGAACACTGGTGCGAAACTTCAGTCATCTTCCCGTTGGAGCATTGCTTACGGTTGTTATATGTGCGGTGTCTCTGATGTTTATCGTGGGTAGCTCGGTTCTGCTCAGCGATGCTTCAAACAAATATGCTGATATGCAGAATGAAATATCTGCTCTTGCAAAGCAGGAGGATGAGCTCCTCATTGCACTTGAGGTGAAGAATGATCTCAGAACGATAGAAGATATCGCAGTGAATAAGCTCGGAATGGTTAAGAAGGATCTCGTCACAAGACAGTACATAAAGATCAGTGATGAGGATATGATAGAAACCTTTGATGATGAGAATACCAATGTGGGTCTTACGACTCTTCTCAGTGCCATCAGGGGGGAAAATTGATATAGCGATGCTTAATACGCGTCCGCCTGCATATTTCGGGCGGGCGCGCAATAGGATATATAGAAAGGTTTATAATGCGTAATCAGGTCCTTTGTCTCGGTGTGAACAATTCTTTTGGAACAGATACAATAAAGCAGATAAAAATGTTTAAAGCGGCAGGCTTTGAGGGCTTTTTCACAGGCTGGTCGCAAGGCTGTGATATAAAAAATATAAAGAAACATGCCGATGAGATCGGCATGTTTTATCAGTCGATCCATGCCCCGTTCGAGCATGCCGCCGATCTTTGGAAGGACGGGGAAGCCTCCCAAAAGGCAACAGATGAGATAATAGCTTGTTTGAGAGATTGTTCGGAAAATGACATTGGCATAATGGTGGTTCATGCCTTTACAGGCTTTGATGAGCATTCGCCGACACCCGAAGGTATTGAGAGCTTTTCCCGTGTTGTATGTGAGGCGGAAAAGCTTGGAGTGATTATCGCTCTTGAAAATACGGAGGGCGAGGAATATCTCGCGGCATTGATGGAGGTATTTAAGAGCAGCAAGGCTGTAGGATTCTGCTTTGATACGGGACACGAGCTTTGCTATAACGAGGGCAGAGATATGATGGAGCTTTACGGAGACAGGCTTGTTTCTACCCATCTTAACGATAATCTCGGTATCAGCAATCTTTACGGTAAAATTACATGGGCGGATGATCTGCATCTGCTGCCCTTTGACGGCATAGTGGATTTTGAGGGAATAGCCGAGCGGCTGGTTAAATATAATTATAGGGGGCCGCTGACCTTTAAGCTTAAAAGATCAAGCAAGCCGAAGAGACATGACAATGATAAATATATGAGGATGACAACAGAGGAGTATATCGCCGAGGCCTATGCAAGAGCATGCCGCTTTGCGGTAATGAAGGATAAGCTTGCGGCGAATAATAATATATTATAACAGAATTTTGAAAGGGGGAAACTCGATGCGGCAAAAATCGGTGAGCACAAGTCTCTACAGACGATCTTATCTGATACTTGCAATTGTTGCGGCGGCATTTATTTTCCTGGCTTTCAGAATTTTTGCTCTTCAGACTCAGGATTATGAGCGATATCAAAAGGAAGTCATTTCCCAGATGACTACCGAGTCGGTGATACCTGCCGACCGAGGTGATATATATGACAGAAACGGTGTTTTGCTTGCGACCGATATCACGGTATACCGTGTTTTTATCTCCCCAAAGGATATACAGAGCGCAATAAAAGGGCAAAAGAATGAAGACGGCAGCTATATTAAAGATAAAGAGCCTCGCCCCGGACTTGATGCTTTGATAGCTGAAAATCTGTCTCTGATTCTCGGTGTGGATTATGATAAGGTAATGGAAAAGACCGAAAGGGTTTCGAGACTTGATGAGACTATAGCAAAGAATGTTGAGAACGATGCCGCACAGCTTGTCAGAAAATTCATAGCGGAAAACGATCTGTACAGTCAGGTGCATCTCGAGGCAACATCAAAGCGTTATTATTGCTATGACAGCCTTGCATCAAGCGTTCTCGGCTTTACCGGCTCTGAAAACAACGGACTTTACGGGCTTGAATATTACTATGAAGATCAGCTTTCGGGAACGAATGGCGTATACATAACCGCCCGCGACTCCTATGGCAATGAAATGCCTACCGAATATGAAACTTATGTTGAAGCGCTGGACGGCTATAAAATGACCACAACGCTCGACATGTTCATTCAATATGAGCTTGAAAATCAGCTCCGTGCTACCCTTGCGGATAACGGTGCCAGTGAGAGAGTTTGCGGAATAGTTATGGATGTTAAAACAGGCGGAATATTTGCGATGTCAACTATTCCCGATTTTAACTGCAATGATCCCTGGACTCTTGATGAATATTTTCTTGAGCAGCTTGGGGAAATGAATCTGACCGAGGGCAGTGAGGAGTATAATGCCGAAAAGGTGAAGCTGCAGCAGCTTTCATGGTCAAACAAGGCGATAACCAGTACCTATATGCCCGGATCTACCTTCAAGGTTATAACAACCGCTATGTGTCTTGAAGAAAAGGTTGTGAAGGTTGGAGAGAATTTTGTTTGTACCGGAGCGTATTTTGTCCCCGGATACAGTAAGCCTATCCATTGCCATAAGACCACGGGTCATGGCTCCCAGACCTTTGCAAGAGCACTTCAGCAGTCATGCAATCCTGTGCTTATGACAATTGCACTGCGTTTGGGCTCGGCAAAATTCTATGATTATTTCAATGCCTTCGGGCTTATGGAAAAAACGGGTATCGATCTTCCCGGTGAAGGAAATTCGATATTCCATAAGATGGAGAATTTCAATCAGGTTGAGCTTGCAACGGCTGCTTTCGGACAGAACTTCACCGTTACGCCCATTCAGCAGATCCGCGCTATTGCCGCAGTGGCAAACGGCGGTTATCTTGTGACCCCCCATCTTGTAAAGGAAATGTCGGATTCTGACGGAAATGTTGTTTATTCCTATGAAGAGAGCAAAACAACAAGACAGGTTGTCAGCACAGAGGTTTGCGACACTATAACTCAGATACTCGAAGAGGGTGTTTCGGGTGACGGCGGTGCAAAAAACGCATATGTTGCTGGCTATAGGATCGCGGCAAAGACAGGTACGACCGAGAAAAAGGATAAAAAGCTTCCCGATGGAAGTACTCCCTTCAGAGTCGGCTCCTGTGTTGCATATGCGCCTGCAGATGATCCGCAGGTGGCAGTGCTTATAATGGTAGATGAACCGAATAAGGGATCTGTTTACGGAAGTATCGTTGCTGCTCCTTATGTGGCGAATGTTATGAAGTCCATTCTTCCTTATCTCGGTATTGAAGCTGTTTACACCGAAAAAGAACTTGAAAATCTGACGAAAACTTTGCCTAACTATGTTGGATGGAGCATTGAAGATGCTAAAGCCAGCATGGGATATCTCGGACTTGACTGTGAGGTTGTCGGAGAGGGCGAAAAAATCGTGAAAATGGCTCCTGCCGGCGGCAGCGGCGTTCGCAAGGACGGAAAAATATATCTTTATGCCGGAGAGCTTACTGAAAGCGACAATGTGGCAGTTCCCGATGTTATGGGACAATCGGCAACGATCGCTAACCATATGATAGTTAACAGCAAGCTGAATATAAATATTACAGGAACCACAAATTATGAGACAGGTGCCGGAGCAGTGGTTGTATCTCAATCTCCGGCGGCAGGCGAGATCGTACCGAAGGGTACTATTGTTACAGTGGAGTTCCGTTATCTTGACGGTACAGATTGATAATAATGTAAATTTATTAAGCACGGAAGATTTCGCATAATTTTGGCGAATAAGTCCGTAAGAATGGCATGAAAACGCCTCAAATTAGATGGATGTTGATGAGATAATTCGAAAATCATCGAAAGTGAGGCGCGAAAGGCTTGAATATTATCGAACTTATTGCAGATACGGATATCGAATTTGTCGATGTTGTGTCAACTTCGAAAAAACCTTTAGATTCTCTTGATGTAAACGATATTACTTCGGATTCCCGCGATGCAAAGGAAGGCTCACTTTTTGTTTGCATCAAGGGGACAAAGACGGACGGGCACAGTTATATAAAGGATGCCGCAGACAGAGGTGCAGCGGCAATACTCACGGAGAGCGGAGCGGAATATGAAGCCGAGATCTTCGAAAAAGAAGGAGCTCCATTGCACCTTGAAACAAAAAATACAAGGCGCGCATTGGCATTTTTATGGAATACGTGGTATGGTCGTCCCGCAAAGGACATGAAGCTCATTGCCGTAACGGGAACGAACGGAAAAACCAGCGTGACCTTTATGCTCCGTTCTATTTTCAGCGCGTCCATGGTGAAAACAGGTCTTATCGGAACAGTGGTATGCTATTCCGGTGAGGAAAAGCTTTCGATCCGTTCAGATAACGAAAATGCAAATATGACAACACCCGATCCGAAAGAGCTATATAAAATCCTCTCGGTTATGGCGCGTGACGGCGTTGAAACGGTCTTTCTCGAAGCAACCTCACATGCGTTGGCTCTTGATAAGCTTGCACCGCTTCATTTTGCGGCGGCTGTATTTACAAATCTGACCCCGGATCATCTTGATTTTCACGGCTCTATGGAAAATTATCTTGCGGCAAAAAGGAAGCTTTTTTCCATGACGGATATCGCCGTTATCAACGGCGATGACGCCTATGCCGCAGATATTGCCGAAGCCGCAGAGCTTGGTGGGTGTAAAAATATAAGACTGTGCACCTGCAAGGATGAAAAGCGAGTCGATTATTTGGCGGCAAGCATATCTCATCTCGGTGCTGACGGCATAGAATATCTTCTCAGCTCTGTTTGCTCGGTCTTTAAGGTGAAAAGCCCTATACCGGGACGTTTTACGGTTATAAATACTCTTGAGGCGGCGGCATGCGCTCTTGAAATCGGCATTGATTCACGAACCGTGCAGGACGCACTGCGTCATATGGGCGGGATAGACGGTCGCTTTGAGCGCGTAAAGCTTTGCGCAGGTGCGGATTTTTCGGTTTTTATAGATTATGCGCATACTCCCGATGCTCTCCGAAATCTTTTGCTCACCGTGAGAGATTTTCGAAAGAAGGGACAGAGAATAGTTCTCCTTTTCGGGTGCGGCGGCGATCGTGATAAGACTAAACGCCCAGAAATGGGAAGGATCGCTTCTACACTGGCTGATTTTGTGATCGTTACCTCCGATAACAGCCGAAGCGAGTCACCCTCTGACATAATTTCCGACATCATGGTCGGTTTTGATTTTACGCGCGCGCACGCGGTTATAGTAGAGGATCGCGCGGAAGCTATTGATTATGTTATTAAGAATGCACTCACGGGAGATATCATCCTGCTTGCGGGCAAGGGACACGAAGAATATGAAATTGACAGAAGCGGTAAGCATCCTTTCAGTGAAAAGAATATTGCAAAGGAAGCGGCGAGAAAATATTATTATTACCGCTGATGCTTTTGGAAGGAATTTGATATATGAGGGCTGAATTTGCCAGAGGAAAACTTACGATAAATGAAATATGTGAAATGTGCAAAGGCAAGCTTGTTCTTTTCGGAATGAGCGGCGATGCCTCTGCTGCCGGTATCTGCACAGATTCAAGGGAAGCTGATCACGATACCGTTTTTGCCGCGATCAGAGGAGAGAGAGTTGACGGTCACGACTATATTGCTTCTGCCGCTCTTCGCGGCTGCCGCTTTGCGCTTGCCGAGAGACTGCCGAATATGGAGGGTGTTGATAAATATGCCATTGTGCTTGTTGAAGACACTGTGAGGGCTCTCGGAAGGATCGCAAGTGAATATAAAAAGCGTTTTGCTTGTGTCACTGTGGGCGTGACAGGCAGCGTTGGCAAAACCACAACCAAGGAATTTATTGCCGCCGTTCTTGGTGAGCACTATAAGACTTACAAAACAGAGGGGAATCACAACAGCGTTATCGGCATGCCTTTGTCGGTGATGGAAATGCCGGGAGACACCGGTGCAGCCGTTTTTGAAATGGGAATGAGCGGCTTTGGTGAGATATCGGCAATGACAAATGCGGCAAGGCCCGATATTGCAGTTATCACTACCATCGGAACCTCCCATATGGAACAGCTTGGATCAAGGGAAAATATCTGTCTGGCAAAGATGGAGATCGCAGAAGGGCTTGATGAAAATGGAATACTGATTCTTAACGGCGATGAGCCGCTTCTCGTTTCCGCAGATAAATCAGGGCATAAGGTCTTCTATGTGGGCATTGAAAACCGCGATGCGGATATGCGTGCTCTGAACATAAGAATGGGAATAAAAAGAACAACCTTCGATCTGCTGTGCGGCGGCAGGATATATTCGAATATAGAGCTTCCTGTAATGGGACAGCACAATGTTTATGCGGCATTATTCGCTTTTGCTGTCGGCAAGAGCTGCGGAATGGATGCGGAGGAGATACGGCGCGGACTGCTCGGTTACAAAAGCGTCGGCATGCGTCAGAATATTTACGACCTTGGCGGAATAACCCTTATCGAGGATTGCTATAACGCAAGTCCCGAGTCGATGCGCTCTGCGATCGATGTGCTCTCCGAGCTTTCGGAGCAGAAGGGCGGTGCAAGGACGGTGGCTCTGCTTGGCGACATGCTTGAGCTTGGGGAAAATTCACCGCTGCTCCATAAGGATGTGGGAGCTTATATTGCCAAGAAAGGCTGCGGACTGCTCTTTACCTATGGAGAGAGAGCACAGAATATTGCTCTTTCGGCAATTGAAAACGGAATGAATCCCGAAAATGTTTATGTTAATTTAAAGGCTGAAAGCCCTGAGATAACAGGAGAAATGATGCTTCATGCTCTTCGTCCCGGCGATATTCTTCTGGTTAAAGCCAGCCGTTCCATGGCGGCTGAAAGAGTGATCGGATTTCTAAAAGAAAACATTGACAAATTACCAAAGTGAAAGGTACATTCCTTATGAAAACAGCAATTCTAAATATCCTTATCCCAACTGCGCTTGTCTTTCTTGTAACCTTGCTTGTTTCAAGGAGGGTGATACCGATACTGAAAAGCCACAAGGTTGGTCAGAAGATACTCGATATAGGTCCAAGATGGCATAAGTCGAAGGAGGGAACTCCAACGATGGGCGGCATATGCTTCATTCTTGCGATACTCCTTGTTATGACCGGTGTTTTCATATACTTTGGCATAAACGGCAGGGCCTCGGAGCTCATCCCTCTCGCGCTCACGCTGGGACTTGCCACGATAAACGGCATGGTCGGCTTTGTTGATGACTATACTAAGCTTGTGAAAAAGCAAAACGAAGGTCTTCTTGCCTATCAGAAGTTTCTGCTTCAGCTTGTCTCTGCGGTAATTTACATTTTAGTGCTCCACAAAACCGGACATATCGATACGGTTCTTTATATTCCTTACCTTGGTGTGGAATGGGACATGGGCGTGCTTTATTATGTTTTTGCGCTGATCCTGATAACGGGAATCGTTAACAGTGTAAATCTCACCGACGGTATAGACGGACTTGCGAGCTCTGTTTCTCTTGTTGTCGGAGTTTTCCTCTGTGCGGTGGCGGTAATGGCGGAAAACCTTTCCCTTGGATTTGTTTCATCCTGCCTTATAGGTGCGACTCTCGGTTTTCTTGTATATAATTTCTATCCCGCGCGGGTATTTATGGGCGACACCGGCTCGCTTTTCCTCGGAGGAATGATAGTGGGTTCCGCTTTCGTTATGAACAATCCGCTTCTGGTGCTTGTTTTCGGGCTTATGTTTGTGCTTGAAACGATTTCCGTAATGCTTCAGGTCGGTTTCTTTAAGCTGACACATAAGCGTCTTTTCAAAATGGCACCCGTTCATCATCATTTTGAGAAATGCGGCTGGAGCGAGGTTAAGATTGTATGTATCTTCTCACTTTTGACTATTGTCTTTTGCGTTATAGCATGGTTTGGAGTGAGATTCTAAATAAATTTTGGAGGTGACGGAATGAATCAGCATGATGACGATTTTTTTGTGAAGCGTTCCGTCTCTCAAAAAGAGGTCGGCAAGTCGGAAAAACGCGATGCCGAAAATTCGTCTAAGAAAACAGGAGCTCAAAGCAGCAGGCGTATTTCCCCCGATGCAAAAAAGATACCTGAAAAAGGTCAAATTATGCCCGAAGCGGCAGAACAGGGAAAAAACGGTGCCGTCACAGCGGGCAAAAACGAAGGAAAGCTTAAATTTCTAAAGATCCCCGAAGCATATAAATCGGGTAATGTTGACATGGTCTTTCTCGTTATCCTCCTTATGCTGTTGGCGTTCGGCGCGGTTATGAGCTTCAGCGCAAGCTATGCGTATGCGTCAACGAAATACGGCGACAGCTATTATTTTCTCTGGCGGCAGCTTCTCTATACTTTTGTGGGCATGGTAGCAATTTTGATGGTCACCCTTATACCTCTGAAATACTACAGGGTGGGTACATATTTCATCTTCGGCGTGGCGATAATACTGCTTTTGCTGGTTCTAGTTATCGGAACGGAGCGCGGCGGTGCAAAGCGTTGGCTTGAGATTCCCGGGCTTGGCTCGTTTCAGCCCTCTGAGCTTGCTAAAACCGCCCTTGTTATGATGATCGCCATGTACATGGCAAAATTCGGAGATGAAGTACAGTCAAAAAGCTGGAAGAAGGCGGTTCCTTACGGACTCATATTTCCGGGACTTATTATATTGCTTATAGGCGGTCTTGTTGTTGCCGAAAAACACTTTTCCGGACTTGTTATACTTTGCTGTATAGGTTTTTCTGTTATGGTGCTGGGCGGTTCAAAATTGCGTTACATAGTTCCTATCGGGATCATAGCGGTGGTCGCCATTGGTGCGATGATAGTTTTCACGGATTATTCCAGCACCCGCATCGAGGTTTGGCTTGATCCTTGGACTGATCCAACGGGAAGCGGCTGGCAGACCATTCAGGGGCTTTATACGATAGCCTCAGGCGGTATTTTCGGCGTTGGACTTGGCAACAGCCGTCAAAAATTCGGTTATGTCGCCGAACCGCAGAATGATTTTATTTTCACTATAGTTTGCGAAGAGCTTGGCTTCATCGGAGCAATGGCGGTGATGGCGCTGTTTTTCCTTCTTATCTGGCGAGGCTTTGTCATAGCCAGACATTCGCCAAACAGATTCACCTATCTGATCGTCATGGGTCTTATGGTAAAGGTGGCGCTTCAGGTGGGCTTCAACATTGCCGTTGTTACAAATTCAATACCGAATACAGGAATATCTCTGCCCTTTTTCAGCTCTGGAGGCACTTCGCTTGTGGTGCAGATGGCTGAGATGGGAATAGTTTTATCCATATCTCGCTATTCGCATAATAAGAAATAGCGAAGAAAGGATTTTTGACATGAGAGTGATAATGACAGGTGGCGGCACGGGAGGACATGTCAATCCCGCCATCGCCATAGCAAATACAATTAAAAGAAACGACCCCGATTCCGAGATATTGTTTGTCGGTACAGAGCGGGGCATTGAAAACAAGCTGACCGCCGCGGAGGGGTATCCCATAAGGCATGTTGAGATCAGAGGCTTTCGGCGTTCTCTTTCCCTTTCTAACATAAAGGCTGCTTATCTTGCATTCGTTTCGCCCATAAAAGCAAAAAAAATAGTTAAAGAATTTAAGCCGGATATCGTTATCGGCACGGGCGGCTATGTTTGCTGGCCTGTGCTTGTGGCGGCATCGAAAATGGGAATACCGACTGCAGTTCATGAGTCAAATGCCTATCCCGGGGTTGCAGTGCGTAAGCTTCAGCCATATGTGGATAGGATCTGGCTCAATTTCGAGGAAAGTTCAAAGCACCTTTCGGCATCGGAGAAGATTGCCCATGTCGGAAATCCTCTGCGCACTTCTTTCGGCAGTGTGAGCCGCGAGGAAGCGAGAGAGAAGCTGGGCATTGAAGGAAAATACGATTTTTATATTCTTTCCTACGGCGGAAGCATGGGAGCAGAGAAGGTAAATGACGCCTGCCTTGAGCTTATGCGGGATTTCGGACTTAAAAATGAGCGCGTTCTTCACCAGCATGCCACAGGCTCCATCGAATGGGAAGCCGCAAAAGAAAAATTCAAGGAATTCGGGCTTGAAAACAGGGAAAATCTCATGCTTTCCGAGTATATTTACGATATGCCCCTCAGAATGGCTGCAGCCGATATCGTGATATCCAGAGCGGGTGCGATGACGGTTTCCGAGCTTGCGATGATGAAAAAGACAAGCATTATGATCCCGTCTCCAAATGTTACAAACAATCACCAATATAAAAATGCAAAGGTCATTGCCGATATGGGCGGAACAATACTCGTTGAGGAAAAGGAGCTCGCTTGCGGCAGACTTCAAAAAGAGGTGGAGACTCTTCTTGGAGATGGAGATCTGCGGCGAAAAATGGGAGATTCGATTTCGCATTTCGCAGATCTTGACGCAAATAAGCTTATCTATGATGAGATCAAAAAATTAACGAAAAGAGAGGTGAGCGGCAGATAATGACGGAATATAAATACGGAGCGGTGCGTAGCAATGCTCGCTCGGGCAAAAGGGACAGACCCTATTATTACCGCCCCCCACATTCACCGCCGCGCACTGAGGCGGATGGACAAGCTTACGGCAGAAGGGGCTCTGCGCTGTTTGTCATAGCGGTTTTATTTCTGGTTTTTGCAGTTATCGGATGTATCCTGTTTGGATTTTTCTCATCATATTTCGACTTGAAAACAGTTCGTGTTACGGGAATTTCCGAGCATAGTGAGGAGGAGATAATTGCCTTATCCGGAATCGAGATCGGCAAGAAGCTTTATCACATTGATTCAAAAGAGATCGAGGAAAAAATTCTCGCCTCATATCCCGAAATTGCCCAAGCAAAGGTTGAAAAAATACTTCCCTCGGAGATAAACATTGCTCTTACATATGAGATTCCGAAGTATTATATCAGCGTCACGGGCGAATATTTCACTCTTTCGGACAGCCTGCGCGTTCTTGAACGCTTTTCTGATAAAAAGGCACTTGAGGGCACCGGGCTAACGTATGTGACTATGCCGAGTGTAAAACGAGCGGTCACAGGCGAACGGCTGGAATTTTTTGAGGGAGACCATGAATATATCGAGCGTTTTCTCACGGTTTTCTCGGAAACATCCTTCTGCGGTGATGTGGACAAGATCTATATCGGCGGTAAATTTGATATTTCACTTGTTAAGACAGGGAAATATAAGATCGAAATGGGTGATTTCAAGGACGAGGCACTGAAGCTGAAAATGGCAGAAAAGGTAATTGAAACGGGCGGCTACAGAGAAATGGAGGGCGTCGTTTTAAATGTTTCCGATGTGTCGGAAAGCAGTGTTATGCTGCATAAAACGCTAAAAATTGAATAAAATTCATGATTTGGTTCAAAAAATCAGTAAAAAATCGATAAAATTTCAAAAAAACTATTGCAAAATGCGTGAAAATCCTTTATTATATAATATAGGGTTATTATAATTTGAAGGATTTGCCCGCCAAAATAAAAATTAAATTCGTTATATAAAACGTGGAGGACAAAAAAATGACATTCGAACATGATGAAACTTACGACAGCGGTGTGTGTATAAAAGTCATCGGTGTCGGAGGCGGCGGAAACAATGCTGTAAACAGAATGATTTCCGCAAATATCCGTGGCGTTGAATTTATCGCCATCAATACAGACCGTCAGGTGCTTAAGAATTCCAGTGCTCCAAACCAGATAGTCATTGGTGAAAAGATCACAAAGGGTCACGGCGCAGGTGCAAACCCCGAGATCGGAGCAAGAGCGGCAGAGGAAAATCTTGATGATATCAAGGGTGCTCTTCAGGGCGCAGACATGGTGTTTATCACCACAGGTATGGGCGGCGGCACAGGTACAGGTGCGGCTCCTATCGTTGCAAGAGCGGCAAGAGAAATGGATATTCTCACCGTTGGTATCGTTACAAAGCCCTTTGCTTTTGAGGGCAAAAAGAGAATGGAAGCGGCTGAGCTTGGTATTGCTAACCTCAGCGAATTTGTTGATGCTCTCGTTGTTATTCCCAATGAGAGACTGAAGCAGGTTTCCGATACAAGGATCACTCTCTTTAATGCTTTTGAGATCGCGGATGATGTTCTTCGCCGCGGTGTTCAGAGCATTTCAGAGCTTATCAATGTTCCCGGCTTTATCAACCTGGACTTTGCAGACGTAACATCCATAATGTCAAATGCAGGCTACGCTCACATGGGCGTTGGTGCCGCAAGCGGCAAGGACAAGGCAGAGCTGGCTGCAAAGGCTGTTATCTCCAGCCCGTTGCTTGAGACCTCTATTGAGGGTGCCAAGGGTATACTTATCAGCATTACCGCTTCTCCCGATGTTGGACTTGAGGATGTTGACCTCGCTTCTTCTATGATCTCCAGTGAAGCTAATCCCGATGCAACAGTTATCTGGGGTGTTGCTTTTGATGAAGAGCTTGAGGACGAGATGAAGATCACCATTATTGCTACCGGCTTTGAGAAGAAGGACGGCGATGAGGAAAGACGCACTGTTAAGCCTTTTGTAAAGCCTGATGAGGTTAAGCGTCCCGCTGCTGAAAAGGCTGCAGAGGTTTCACAGACCGAAAAGGTTGAGGAGAAGCCTGCGGCAAATGCTCCCGCAGAGCCTGCTCAAAAGCCTTCTTTTGTAACGGAAGCTCCGGTGATGAATGATTACGCGTCTGATATGGGCGGTGAGGAAACTCCCGTTTCCGAGGACGATTTCGACGAGATCATGAGTATTCTTCGCCGCGGACGCCGCCGCGACGATTTCAGGGGCAGAAGATAATCTCTTATTGTCCCATTTGTTAAACGGGATGCCGCTGTTTCTGCGGCATCCCGATTGGATTTTATATTTGGAGCTTACATGAATTTTATATTGCTTGGAGCACTTGTTAACTGTGCCGCTGTTGTAGTTGGCAGCTTGCTTGGATTGCTCTTTAAAAAAGGTATTCCCGAGAAGATATCTGATACAGTGATGAAGGGCATGGGGCTTTGCGTACTCTGGATAGGTGTTACGGGTGCGATCAAAGGGCAAAATGCGCTTGTTATGATCTTTTCGCTCCTTTTCGGAGCGGTGATAGGCGAGCTTATCGATCTTGACAAATGGGTCGGCAGGCTTGGCGAATGGATCGAAAAAAAGGTTGGAAAGAATCACGGCAATGTGACGCAGGGATTTGTTACCGCAACGTTGCTTTTTTGCGTTGGCGCAATGTCGGTGCTCGGTCCCCTTGAAAGCGGGATCAATAACAACCATACAACTCAGTATACAAAGTCGGTTCTCGACTTTGTCAGTTCAATAATCTATACTTCTTCGCTCGGTATCGGAGTGATCTTTTCTGCCGCATCGGTGCTTCTGCTTCAGGGCAGTATCACTCTGCTGGCACAGTGGATTTCGCCCGTGCTGACCGACACGGTCATTACCGAAATGACCGCAGTGGGCTCTCTCCTCATCATCGGACTTGCCCTCAATATTCTTGGTATAACCAAGCTTAAAATTATGAATTATCTGCCTGCGGTGTTTCTCACTATTCTTTTCTGCAGACTTTATGACATAGCCGCTTCTCTTATGGCTTAACGAAAGAGGTATCTGAATGAATAAACTATATCCGATTAAGATTTCATATGTTGCAAAGAGCCGCATTTGGGGCGGCAACAATCTTGCCGAGATGTTTGGCAAGGAAAACGGCGGTGATAATATCGGCGAAACATGGGAGTTGACCGTTCGCGAGGACGAAATGAGCAAAATTACCCATGGTGAATATGCCGGAATGACGCTCGGAGAATATATCGAGCATGATAAAAGCGTTCTCGGTTCAAAATATGATGGCGAACGCTTTCCTCTGCTTATTAAATTTATCGATGCGCAGGATAAGCTGTCGGTTCAGGTTCATCCCGATGACGATTATGCGGCGGCACATGAAAAGGATCCCGGAAAGACCGAAATGTGGTATATTGTTGATGCAAAGCCGGGTGCAAAGATCGTTTACGGTCTTGCCGAGGGCATCGGCAGAGAGGAATTTGCCAAGGCGGTCAAAGAGGAAAATATCGATTCTGCAATGGGGTACCGAGAGGTTCATGCAGGGGAGACATATTTCATCCCGTCGGGGCTTCTTCACGCCATAGGTGAAGGGATAATTATAGCAGAGATACAGCAAAATTCCGATCTTACATACCGCGTTTATGACTATGACAGAAGAGATGCAGAGGGGAATTTGCGTGAGCTTCATGTTGAAAAATCTCTCGCGGTAGTCAAGCCCTTCAGCGCGGAAGAGGTAGACGCTATCAGATTTGAAGCTAAGGATGCTTTGGATGATGGCGATACGCTCGCGCATTGCCGCTATTTCAGAGTCAAGCATATAAAAATTTCGGGTGAAAAGAGCATTTTTGCCGATAACGACAGCTTTGCCTCCATTCTTTGCATAAACGGAAAGGGCAGTATATTTGCCGGCGGCACCGAATATTCCGTGGAGGCGGGTGACAGCTATTTTGTACCTGCCGGAATGGGCGACTTTAAATTGGAAGGCAACATGGAAATAATCCTTTCAACCCTTTAAGAGGAAAAATCGAAAATGCAAAATAATAAATTTATTGACAGACTTGCGGAGTATTCGAAAAAAGGATTGAATTTCATTTGGAAATGGAAATGGCAGATCTTGATCGTTCTTTTTATGCTTCTTGCTCCCTTGCCTTCTGCTAAATTGCAGGAATTTATCAATTCCAAAGGTCTGCTTAAGAATGATGGTATATTCTATGCCAATCTTATATTCATATATGTGATCGGAGCTCTGTTGCTTTTGAACAAGCGCTTACCTCGTTTGTCGGATGTGCTGACGGTTATCGTCATGCTGGGAGTGCCGATACTGTCATATGTTATGCTTGAGGGATTTGCGGACGGTGTTTTAGCTCTCAACAGTGTGGCTATAATAATGTTCAATATCCTTTTCGTTTACATTATCGAAGCAGTGTTGCTTTTAATAACCTTTTCACCCCGTTTTGCATGCTCGCTGACTGTACTCATTTGCGGTATTGTGGGCTTTGCCGAATGTATGGTCATTCAGTTCCGCTCCCTTCCGATCATGCCTTGGGATCTGTTATCCTTGGGCACGGCGATGTCTGTTGCCGGTGACTACAAATTTCAGTTTACAGAAAAAATTGTTTGGCTTTTGATCGCTTTCATTGCATTGACTGTTGCGGCTTTTCTTCTTTGCCGCAGCAAAATCAAGCTGAAATTCGATATACGCATCAAGATCGCTGTCAGGATCATTTGTGTTCTGCTGTGCATCCCCATGCTGGCAGGATATGCAAATATGGCTCAGAACGAGGATTTTCAGGGCGATGTAAGATATTATCCTTATCTGTTTACTCCAAGGGCTGTTTATAAGTATAACGGATTCTATTTCAGCTTTGTTTCTCTCCTGAAATATATGACCGTTGATGCTCCCGAAGGATATGACGCAGAAGCTCTGCAGGCGACAGCGGATAACATAACCGCCGAAGGTGACGATAGTGCAGGAAATGATGACGTGGTTAAAAATCCCAATGTGATCGTTATCATGAATGAATCCTTCTCCGATCTCTCTGTGCACGGAGATATAGGGCTTGATATGGGCGATACTCCGTATATTGATTCACTGGAGGAAAACACTATAAAGGGTCAGGCATATGTTTCCGTTAAGGGAGGCAATACTCCGAACTCCGAGTGGGAATTTCTGACGGGCAATACCATGGCGTTTCTGCCCTCGGGAAGCATCCCGTATCAGCAATATGTGCGGGATGATACCGAAAATCTGCTCAGCACCTTGAAGGATAAGGGCTATAAAACTTACAGTATTCATCCCTATCCCGCAAGCGGTTGGGATCGCGACACGGTTTATCCGATGCTTGGTATTGACGAAAGCTATTGGAGCAATTCCTTTACGAAAAATGATAAGATAAGAAATTATGTTTCCGATGCTGCGGTTTATGATAAGATAATTCGTATTTACCATGATAATTTGGGAAATGAAGATCCTTTGGCACTTTTCTGCGTAACAATGCAGAATCACGGTGGATTTACTAATTTTAGTGAATTTCCCGACCAGTTCCCGAGCCTTGAGGAGGATATGGACAAGCTGCCGCTCAAAATGAAAAACAAGGAATCGGTTGCAGGATATTCTTCTCTTGTTCGGATGTCGGATGCGGCACTTGGGGAGCTTATTGAGTTCTTCAAGGATGAGGATGAGCCTACTGTTATACTCATGTTTGGCGATCACCAGCCGAACAGCACCGTTACAAAGCCGATCCTCAGTAATTTCGGTATTGATGAGGAGACCCCCGATTGGGATGTGAGAAGCGATCAGTTTATCGTGCCCTTCGTCCTTTGGTCTAACTATGATATAGAAGAACAGGATGGGGTTGTTACAAGCCTGAATTATCTGAATATTATGCTGTCCGAGGCCGCCGGCTTTGAACTCAGCGCTTATCAGATATTCAGAAAACAGCTTCGGGAAAAATATCCCGTTATTACGGCAAATTTCTGCATCAACGACCGAGGCGAGCTTTTCTCTTGGGATGAGCTTGACATGGATGCCGATGCCGATTTGCTGTTATATAAACAGCTTCAGTATAATCATTCCTTTGATACGAATAATACGATTGAAGGTTTCTTTGACTAAAAACGGTTCTATAATAAATGTTGGCTTCACCCCAACATTTATTATAGAACCCCAAATAAGCAAGGCACTGATTTTGAAGTGAACTTGCTTATTGTATAAAGAAAAAGCTCGGCTTTATGCCGAGCTTTTTCTTTAACGCCAAAATTAAACTATCTGTTCCTTAACCTTGGATGCCTTACCAACCTTCTTGCGGATGTAGTAAAGCTTAGAACGTCTAACCTTACCGGAGCGGATGATATCAACCTTAACTACATTGGGAGAATGTACGGGGAAGGTCTTCTCAACGCCTACGCCATAGGAAATACGTCTTACTGTGAAGGTCTCGGAGATTCCGCCGCCGTGCTTTGCGATGATGGTTCCTTCGAACATCTGGATTCTCTCTCTTGTACCCTCAACGATTTTGTTGTGAATTCTGACAGTATCACCGATGTTGAGAACAGGTGCTGTCTCCTTCAGCTGCTCATTTGTAAAAGCCTTAATAAGATCCATTTTTGGCTCCTCCTTAAAATCCGGACATTCGTGCCGAGCATAGGCAGAGGACTGTCCTTTAGTCTGTATGCAAAATGCGCATAACACGAGTATTATACCATACTATTTTCCATTTTGCAAGTGTTTTTTGAAAAATAATGAATTTTTTTGTAAAATCAGTGCTTGATTCGTCCGAGAACGCTTTGAAGAACGGTTTTTGCAGAGGAAAACAGTGCTTTAAGATTTACCAAAGCGAGGGCTATGAACGATAGTATTCCGCATATCCACCAGAATTTGATTTCCAGAAGCATTGTTGCACACTGAAAACCAACGATCAGAGAGTTTGCGATCATGGTGATAGGCTTGGTATTGAACCTTTCGTATCTTTGTGTATCGACTGCTCGGATGATGTAGACGATAACATAGCAGGCAAGGGTTGCGGCAGCCGCTCCCTGAGCGCTGTATTTGGGGATGAGAAGCAGATTGAGAACAACATTGCTTACAGCACCGATCATTGCTGTGATAAAAGAATTTATTGATTTCTTATGCTTGACATAGACGCTTGACATGAAGGTAACAAGGCTTGAAAATACCGTTGCCGCAACAAGGAGAGGCATATATTTCCATGCGTTTGCATAGCTTTCGGCAAGGAGAAGCTCTGTGAAGAATTTTGCAAGCAAAATGAGAAAAGAGGCGGCAAGAAACACGATGGACTGGAAAGAATCGAAAACCTTAGAGAAGAATCTTTGTCTGTCTTCGCCGCTGCCGTCTGTAACAGCCGAATATTGCCATGCCTCGCTGAAAATGCCCGAAACGAGTATCAGAAGGGTAGGAACTTTAAATGCAACGGCATAAAGTCCGTTTATATATTGACCGTCAAAATATGCGATCATATATCTGTCCGCAACGTTTGTTATCCACCAAAAAACGGTGGTCGGTATCATCGGGACGCTGTATTTTATCATTTTTTTGAGCAGATCTCGGTCAAAGCTCGAAGGTCGCAGATATTTCCAGAGCTTTTCCTTGATATAAAGAAATGCTGTCATAAGTGCATCAGAGACAACTACCGAGAGGACATATCCCGTGATGCCCATATCAAGAACAAGAAGGAAAAGAAGATTGAGGGCGATAGTAAGGGCGGTGCAGATTATACCTTGAAATGAAAACAGCCTTGTTTTTCCGGAGCCGCGCAAAAAATGTGCCGCCGAGAGATGAAAGTTGGAAGCGATAACATAAAGCGGAATGAGCCAAGAATACCCCGAAAAAAATCCTGTAAGCTCAAGAAGCGGTATCAGTGCAAGGGCAACTAAAGAGCCTAACGCTATCATATATGTGCTTACGCAGAATACTTTTTCTCTGCCGCTATCGCCTTCACTGTCGATGGCAAAGCGGAATATTCCGTCCACCATTCCCACAGCAAGGAGCGGCAAAAGCAGATTTGCGGTCTGTGATATCAGATCTGCAGTGCTGTATTCTTCGGGCAGAAGGCAGTCGGTGTAAAGCGGCAAAAGAAGATAGACCAGTATCTTCGATGCAAGCGTTCCGACGCTGAGGATCGCCGTGTTTGAAACTAATTTTTTATATTTGTCCATTTTTGACCTGCTTTTTATTTTTTATGTGAATAAAGATAGATAAACAATAATTTGGTCGTCCTCACTAACTGATAAATTATTGTTTATTGCGGCATAACTGTATAGATTTTGTTATCTTTTATTTATATTAACATATTTTAAGAATTTTTTCAAGAGATGGTTTGTAAAAGCTCTTGAAAAAATAAAATTTTTATGGTAATATTATTTGAGCGCAGCTTACTATTGCAATTTGCGGAGCTTTAAAATAGTCCCAATTTGACTTTGTGTTCCCATTCAACAGCAAATACAACAGTGTGATAAAACGGAATTTGGAAGTGAATAACTATGACAAGGAAATTATTCGTGCAGGCAATAACAAAGTTTTTATTAGGTGTTGTTTTGGTTGGATTGTTAATATTCTTACCGGCAGGTACTTTTTCGTTTTTCAACGGTTGGTTATTTATGGGCATTTTATTTATTCCAATGTTCTTTGCGGGAATTGTAATGATGTTCAAAAACCCTAACCTATTAAAAAGCAGGTTGGATGCAAAAGAAAAGCAACAAGAACAAAGTCTTGTTGTGAAATTGAGCGGACTTATGTTTGTGGCAGGCTTTATCGTTGCGGGGCTCGGTGTTCGTTTTAATTGGTATGTCTTGCCGATAGGTATTGTAATAGGTGCGGCGGTTGTGTTTCTTGTTGCATATATTCTTTATGCACAGGTACTGCGAGAGAATACATATCTTAGCCGCACCATTGAAGTACAAGAAAACCAAAAGGTAATAGACACAGGACTATACGGAATTGTCAGACATCCAATGTACAGCGTGACATTACTTTTGTTTTTATCAATGCCGATTGTATTAGGCTCTGTATATTCATTTATAATATTTCTCACTTACCCTTTTATTATTGCCAAAAGGATTAAAGGTGAAGAAGAATTCCTTTTAAAAGAACTGGACGGTTATGGTGAATATAAGCAAAAAGTCAAATATCGCCTGATACCATTCATTTGGTGACCGTCAATCAAATTTCGGTTTGTCAACCATTTAAAGTTTTTGGGATTCTAAAGACCTTTTTTCGAAAAAGGTCTTTAGCGGGGCAAGGGGCGGTGCCCCATGCTTACAAATTATTGTTTTTTAACAGGCACTGCTGATTTAAGAATGAAAAATCAAAATAAGCATACATTATTGATATTCGCTTGATTTTTGTATTATAAAATATAATATAATGCTAAGATTGGAGGTTTTTGTATGTTTTGGCGTGATTTTTTGACAGGCGTGAAGTTTGTTTTGGTTGTTGGCGTGCTTGCACACATTCTCGGATTTATAATCCCCAAAGAAAAGTTAAGTCATAGTTCTTTTCCCTTTAAAGCATTTGAATGGGAAAAAGGCGGCGCATTTTATAACAGATTTCATGTTTCCCGCTGGATGACAAAGCTTCCCGATATGAGTAAAATCGTTCCTTACATGTTTCGTAAAAAGCTTGACAGAAATATGTCTTCCGATCACATTTTGAAATATATAAATGAGACCTGCCTTGCAGAGCTTGTGCATATTCTGCTCATTCTTTCAAGTCCGGTTCTTGCCCTCCTTGTGGAGGGAAATACAGGCGTGGCATTTATGCTGATTTATGCGCTCTGCAATATTCCGTTTATAATGATACAGCGATATAACCGTCCGAAGCTGGAACGGCTTTATGCAAGACAGATAAAGAAAGAGGAATCTTTTGGGAAGGAGTCGGCAGATTGTGAAAGTATTGATACTGTCGTGTAATACCGGTGGCGGGCACAATTCTGCCGCCGCTTCAATAAAAGAATGCTTTGAGGGGCACGGTTATAAATGTGATGTATTTAATACTCTGGATCTTTTCTCAAAGGGCGTTTCAAAGGTCATAAGCCGAGGGCATGTTTTCGTTTACAGATATTTGCCGAAGCTTTTCGGTGCGGGATACCGCTTTGAGGAGAAGCATGGAAATAAGATACTTTATACGGCGAACGCCTCTACCGCAGATGAGCTTTATAAGTATATAAAGGAAAACAAATATGATGCGGTAATTGCCGTGCATGTTTTTGCTGAGCTGACTTTGACCGAGATACGAAGAAAATATGCTCCCGATATTAAGATGTATTTTGTTGCAACGGATTATACCTGCAGTCCCGGCGTCAATATGGGGGATATGGACGGCTATTTTATTCCTGTAGGACTTAAAGGCGAGTTTGTGCGTTGCGGTGTTCCCGAGGAGAGGATAACCGAAAGCGGAATACCTGTCAGAGCTGTTTTCTATGATCGTGCTGACAAAGGCGAAGCCAAAAGAAATGAAGGTCTTCCTGAGGATGGCAAAAATATTCTGTTTATGAGCGGAAGCATGGGCGCAGGCCCTATGGAGGAAATTGCAGAGCTTCTTGCAAAGAAGATGCCCGAAGGTGTAACGCTCACTGTGGTGTGCGGCAGCAACAAGAAATTGTATGATGAGCTTTTGCCGCTAGCGGGTCACAGCATCCGAATTTACGGCTTCGTTGAAAACATTGCTTCTCTTATGGATGCTTCGGATGTCATGATAAGCAAGCCGGGGGGGCTAAGCACCACCGAGGCACTTACAAAGCATCTGCCCCTGATATGTTTAAACGCTGTTCCCGGATGTGAAACAAGAAATTTGGAATTTCTTTTGAAAAAGGGCTATATTTTTCATGCAGAAAGTGTCGAAGAGCTTGTTCTGGCGGCACTTAAGCTCGTCTCTGACAGAATGTGGCTTTCGGAAATTACAGAGCGGCTTTCCGGTGCTTTCAATTATCGTGCCGCAGATCGTATTTATACACGAGTTTATGAGGATTATGAAAAAAATGTTACAGATTGATGTTGATTACAGAAAATTCAGGTTTTCAAAGCTGAGAAGCTCTGAATTTTCTCACCTTTTATTACTTTTATTTTGGCCTGTTTACGGCCTTATGTTTTTAGCTGTTGAGAGACTGATACCGAGAGGTTATTATCAGCCCGTTTGGTGCGAGCTTGACAATTTCATTCCCTTTAATGAGTTGTTTATCATTCCTTATTGGGCATGGTTTGTTTTCCTTGTGGGAATGATACTTTATCTTGGCGTTTTTGATGTTGAGAATTTTAAGAAATATATGTGGTTTATCATTATTTCTTATTCGGTTACGATAATATTCTATCTCATTTACCCAACATGTCAAAATCTCAGGCCTGAGATCGTCAGGGATAATGTTTTTGCTGTGGCGGTCAGAGGTCTTTACGATTTTGATACCAATACAAATGTTTGTCCTTCAATTCATGTGCTTGGAATGGCAGGCGCGTTTTTTGGGGGATGGTATGCAAAAGGGATGCAGAAAATTGGCTGGAAGATTTTTTGGATCATTTCACTCATTCTTGTTTGTCTATCTACTGTTTTTCTCAAGCAACATTCGATAATAGATGTTTTTGCGGCGACGGCACTGTGCGTCATTACATATTTTATTGTTTACAGAATTATGCCGAATATAAAAATCAAAAGAGTGGCTTTAAATAACGAATAAATTCAGCAAGGTCAGAGATCTTATGGGTTCGATTCTCTTATGGCTATCCTCTTTTGCCCTTTTTTCATTCTAATAATCTTTTTTCTTCTATTATACCATAACAAAAAAGGTAGATACATAGTGGTTTTCTATGTGTCTACCTTTATTTTGCTATTTCACAACAGTGGGCAGATATTTATTATATGAATTTCAGTATATCATTGACTTTCTCGGATATATATGTTGCACCGGCACTCTCAAGCTCTTCACGGCTTCCGTAACCGTATAGAACTTCTATAGAATCCGTGCCGATCTTTTTTGCTCCGAAAATGTCATATTCGCGGTCACCGATCATGACTGTTTTTGAAAGATCGGAAACTTCTCCTTTTTCAAGGGCATAGGCAATTACCTCATCCTTGTCTGTTCTTTTTTCATCCATGGTTGCGCCTGCAATGCAATCGAAATATTTTGCAAGGTCGAAATGCTCAAGGATCTTTACGGCGAAATGCTCGGGCTTTGAGGTTGCCAGAATGATTTTTTTGCCGCCCTTGCGGAGAGTGCAAAGAAGCTCGGGGACGCCTTGATAAACATCATTTTCAAAAATTCCCTTGACGCTGTAGTATTCTCTGTAAAGCGTTACAAGATGCTTGCCTTCATCTTCTGGCAGTCCGAATTTTGACATGAAAGTTTTAACGAGAGGCGGGCCGATGAAGCACTCAAGCTCTTTTTTGCTTCCGTAGGAAATACCGAATTTTTCAAGCGCATATGCAACCGAATTGGTTATTCCTCTGCCCGAATCGGTCAGAGTACCATCAAGGTCGAAAAGCAGGGTGCTGTACATGAGAAGCTCCTTGTTGAATTAGATGTTTTTGTATATCTTACGTCCGGTGTCGTGGGATTTGTAAAAGCCCACAAACTTATAGTCCGCGCCGTTTTGACGGAGCTGATAATCGATGCTGAAGGCAGGGACAAGCTTTGATTCATCTGCATAAAACTGAACGGTTATATTGATCTCATCATCAATGGTGTATTCGCTGATAATATCAAAGCCGATTCCGCGATTTATCCTGTTTGTGATTGAGAAGGTCCCGTCTTCGTTGCGCAGATCTTCGCTTGGAGAGAAGGTGTAAACTCCGAAAATGATGTATGCAAGTCCTGTTATATCGCTTTCGGAGATGTTATATCCTCCAAGGCGCTTGAGAAGAAATTCGGTAATATCGAGATTTTGGCTGTAGCTCAGATCATTGCAGTCGAGGATCTCGTGATTCAGAGTTGATGCGAAATAATCCGAAAGGAAGCCCTCGAGCTCTGTTGGTTCACTCTCGTCTGTATCTGTGAGATAAATACCGTTCTGACCGGCTATTACATATACGCTGTGATCTCCGCCGGTTGTTCTGATCGAGCTTTCCGCTCTCTGATCTCCGATGGTATAATCGAAGCGCAGCTTTGATTGCCCTGCGGAATATATTTTGCTGATGGAATAATCGGTGATGTCAAGGGCAGCATATTCTTCAAAGACTGCGGGATCCGAGGCTTTGCTGAGTGACGCGAGCGTTTTATGATCTCCATTTACAAAAGCTTCAATATACTGTCTGAGCTGTTCGCTTCCGATTCCTGTAAATTCCAGCTTTGCCCAGTCGGAGATGTCGTTTATTGTTATCTTGGTGGTATCATCTTCCCGATTGCCGCCATCATCGTAGCCGAAAAAGACATCGGCAATTTTTTTGTCGGGAAGAACAAAGCTGTTCAGCTTCCATTTTCCGTCGGAATCGAGGAATATCTCGTAGTCGTATTCGAACTTGATGGGGTCGAGATCGCTGTATATCGTTGTTTCCGCCTTTGCGTTCAGAATTGCATCGGAAGCTGTAAGCTCGGATATGGTTAGTTTGATATCAAGATCGCTGAAATTAAACTGACCTGCGTATCCGCCGAAACGGTAAAGTCCGTCCTCTCCGTCGATGAAGAGCGGATGCTTTTCACTGCCTACGGTGGTTTCCATAAGCTCCTCGGTGATCTCGGTGGAGAACAGACCTGATAAGTAATCCGAAAGCTGAGCTTTTGAGGTTATGTCAAGGATTGACACCTTGTCATATTTTTCTCCGTCATATTCCATGCTGTCACCGGTGTATACCAGATTGTGAGCATAGGCTGTAAACCAGGAATATGCTCCTCTTGCTTCATTAAAAAGGGTCTTTATCGTTTTGTGTTCGACATATTCTTCATAGAGACGCTTGGCAAGATGATCTTCCCCCTCGGTTTTATACTGGGTTTCGTTGCTTGAACCGAGCAGATAATAGCTATGGTCGAATACATCGCCCTCATAAACGAAAAGAAGTATTGGAAAACCGGAAGCTTCTTTATAATATAGGTTGGCTTCCGCGTCGAAATACATTTCGCCGGTCAGATGCAGTGTGCTCCAATCACTTATATCATAGGCAACAACTAATTTGTAAGCGTCTATTCGCACATTTTCTTCGATAGAGAAGGAGCTGTAAAGTGAGAAATCCGAAACAGAATATTCCTTATCGGCAAGTATTGCAGGCCGGTTGCTCTCGAACCATTTTCCGAGCTCATCGTTTCTTATAAGCTGCAGATCTTCTTCATCGGTGTAGAACTCCCAATTTTCGCCGAAATCATATGAGACATAATATTTTATATCTGTTAACTGATCGTTTTCGTCGTAAAGCTCTATCGGGATGTTGATTTTGATGCCGTCATAGAAAGGTGTACCTGCCAGGGCATAGGCTGTCATAACGCTTGAAGGGACCTTGACTGCCAGACGATCCCATGTAACACTTCCGTCAAGGGTAATATAAATTTGCGGCTCATTTGGCGGGTAGGAGTAAAAATTATATGTAGCAAAGCCGATAGCGGAGCTTAAGAATACGCCGCTGTAAAGTGAATCATGCCAGTTTTGACTTGGGGGTGCACCTTCTGCCTTTTGCCATGTTTTTCCGGAATCGTCCGTGAAATAGATGAAGGTATCAACCATGCCGTTTGCGATTATTAGCGCACCGTTTCTGGTTGACCAGAAGGATGATTCGAAAACGTCTATCGTTCCAACAGAATCCTCCTCCAAATTTAATGTGCTTTGTACCCATGTTTCGCCGCCGTTATCGGTTGAAGCGAGCTGGAGACTCGGAAGGCTTATATCGGGACAATAAACGACATATAGCCGGTTTCCGCTGATACGGAGCTGCATTCTCGGATGGGCTGTGGAGGAATTATTATAGATCAAGGGAGTTTCAATTATCTTATCATCATAAGCATCTCGGATGATGATCTTTGATGAATATACATCGAGCTTAGCATCAGCGGAAGGCTCGGGATAGTCGCTTTCGTTTTCGAAGTGGCTGATGCCTATACCTATATCAAGATTAAGATTTGCCGAGTTCGTTTTCTTCTTTCCCGCACTCGCGCAGGATGCAATACAAAGAAGACAGATTAAACATAAAATTACCGCCGATAATAATTTCTTTAATGTTATATACTTCATAAATGCTCCGTTTTGTCGAATTTTGGTTACATTATTTATATAAGCTAAACTTCATAACTATACTATAACATTTTTTTTTGATTTTTTCAAGACCCGCGCTGTTATGTTTATTATTTTTTCACATTTTGACAATACGCAACGGCCTCCGGAGGAGGGAAATCCGCAAAAGAGTTTTTTATACACACAGTTTTTGTTGAAAGTGCACAAAAATCAACTCAAAAAATCTGTTAAAATTCTATGCGGAATATTTTCGCGAAACTATTGCAATATGGGCGCAAATATTGTATAATAAATGGGTCTGAGCGCGATGAAGCGGAAGGTTGCCGTCATTTGACGGGTAATTTTCGCAGAGTATGTCCGAAAAGGGGGAATCCCCTTTTGTTCAATCGGGCGGGACTGATTCGTGCATCCTTCGGCAGTGTCTTTACCTGCTGCCGAACCGTTATTTCTGCGACCTCACTCGCGGTCTTTCATTTCCCCGGAGTCCGGATTCATGCTGATCGGTATTCCGGCTTTTGTATGGAAGGCGAAGAAACACACGGCGCGGTGTACAAGTGAATTCGCCCCATTTCACAAACCGCTCTTTCAGACAAGCTCTTCATTTGTATATAATGACGAACTTTTGAGCGGAAATCTAAAAGGAGGCAAAAAACAATGGCAGTTAAGGAAAAAATCAGAGTTAAACTGAAG
>JAZOAL010000104.1:0-2829 GCA_045595425.1 Eubacteriales bacterium | reverse complement strand
GATATCATTTAATATCAGTGGTAATTGGATTCTACTCATCCGTCGCTCCGCGCCACCTTCCCTGCTAGGGAAGGCTTGCGTTCGTGCATCTTAATTTGTTAATTCATCACTCTACAAACAGTTCGACAAATTATTGTTTATTTCCCAAGGAGGTTCTATGAAAATATTTGATACCATTGCGGCGGTGTCGACTCCGAGAGGCAAGGGCGGCGTTGCTATGATAAGAATAAGCGGCGAGAACGCTTTGGAATATGCTTCGAGGGTGTTTTTTCCGAAAACCGGGCGTTTGCTTTGCGAGGCGGAGTCTAATATGGCGCTTTACGGCGATATAAAAGAAAGAGACACCGATGGCAGTCTGACTGTTATTGATGATGGCGTGGCAGTGGTTTATCGTGCTCCTCATTCATTTACGGGGGAGGATACTGTTGAGATATGCTGTCATGGCGGTGTGCTTGTAACCGAAAGCGTACTTGGCGCATGCCTTGCGGCGGGATGCAGGCAAGCCGATGCGGGGGAATTTACTCGCAGGGCATTTATTTACGGCAAGCTGAGCCTCAGCCAAGCGGAGGATCTTGGTGCACTTCTTGAGGCTAAGACCCACGGTCAGCTTTTGCTTTCGCGCAGTGGACTTGACGGGCATCTCACGAGAGAGATCAGAGGCGTTTATGAGGGACTTCGCGACATTTTGGCAAGTGTTTATGCAAAGATAGATTTCCCGGATGAGGATCTTGCCTCTATCGATGAAGCGGAAATGATCGAAATGGTGAAAAAATCCTGTGAAAAGCTTGTGGCACTTGAGAAAACATATAAGGCAGGGCATGCTGTCAGAGAGGGTGTGAAAACCGTTATCTGCGGCAGGACGAATGCGGGAAAAAGCTCGCTTTACAACCGTATAGTGGGCAGAGACGCGGCTATAGTAACCGATGTTGAGGGAACAACGCGAGATATTCTTGAACAAACGGCATCGCTTGGCAAGGTGACTCTTTTGCTTTGCGATACCGCAGGATTGCGAGAGACCTCGGATAGGGTTGAAAATATAGGTATCGAGCGAAGCCGTGCGGCGATTGCGGATGCAGAGCTGATATTAGCTGTTTTCGATCTTTCTCAGGAGCTTTCTGAGGATGACAGAGCATTGATTGATGAGCTTTCGGGATGCTGTAATGTAATAGCTGTTATGAATAAATGCGATTCCGAGAATTTTTCTGAAAAGAATGCGGCAGAGATTGCAAGCCGTTTCAAAAATTGTGTTCGTATCTCGGCGAAAACTGGAGAGGGTGTCGCTTCTCTTGCCGAGAAGGTGGAAAAACTGTTTGACTGCGGAGATGTTGATTTGAGAACAGATGCAATCGTTTCCGGTGCCCGTCAGCACGCATCTATAATGTGCGCGCTTGATCATCTGAGATCGGCTTGCGGTGCTCTTTCCATGGGCATGACAGTTGATCTTTGCGGAACGGATATAGAATGTGCTATGTCCGCACTTGCGGAGATCGACGGCAGAGAGGTAACAGAGGACATAGTTTCCGATATCTTCGCCCATTTTTGCGTTGGAAAATAATAATTTGGCGGCATGGGGCAGAGTAACATACAGCCTATGAGATCCTTCACTGCGTTCAGGATGACATTTGTGAGTTGTTTGTGTATCTTTCTACAGCAAATCTACTGATTTTTTTCATGTAGTAAAAGCTACAAATGAGCACTATCTGTCAATCTTGAACGCAGTGAAGGATCTCATGTGGAAAAACTAACTTTTTTATTTCTAAAATCCTTTTTTTCGTTATAGAAAGACGCAAAACAGTATTCACCGAAAAGTCATCCCTCGGCTTCCCTCGGGATGACCGGGGGAGAGCGTTTATTTATCTCTCTACGGTTCGCCCAATGATCGTTTATTGTTTACTTCAACTAAACATTTCGGTACATTCGCAAAAATTCACTGCAAAACACTGAAAAACAACTTTTTTTCCAAAAACTATTGACAAACCAAAGGTTTTGTGTTAAAATACCATACGTTGAATATCTTTGCTACTATGGCGCAGCAGGTAGCGCACGTCATTGGTAATGACGAGGTCATCAGTTCGAATCTGATTAGTAGCTCCATTTGAGACAATAATGGAGCCTTCGATTTTGCAGACTCTGTTTTTGTAATAAATTTCGTGAATTCTTTGTTTCTCTGTTTCGATGGGGAAAACATCGAATCCCGAAAAATTTAAAAGGAGAAAAACTGTTATGAAAAAGCTTCTTGCTCTCATCCTCGCAGCGATGATGATCTTTGCTGTAGTATCTTGCGGCAACGGTGATGCAGCTGATACTAATGACACAGGTGCGGCTTCTGATTCCGTATCCGATACAGCAGCTGAGTCCGTATCTGATACAGCAGCTGACACAACAGCAGCAGCTTAATTGCATTGCTTCAACTTGAAGTAGTCAAAACTGAGACATAAACAGAGCCGTCAATATTTGGCGGCTTCTGTTTTTGTAAAAAAACAAAAAAATCGGGAACATATTTGTTTTCTCTGCGTCTATGGGTAGGGAAGCGATCAAACTTCCCGAAAAAAAGAAAATTTAAAGGAGAATTTCACATGAAAAAATTTCTTGCACTCATTCTTGCAGCGATGATGATCTTCGCTGTAGTATCCTGCACAGTTGATGAATCTAAGGATACAGACACCGATACTGCTGAGGGTACAGACACAGACGCGGCAAGCGACACCGCAGAAGGCACAGACACAGAAGCTACAGATGATACAGACGCTGTTGACACAGAGTCTGCCGATGTTGCTTATGACAGCGCTCTTTCACTTCTTGAGACCGTTTGGGCTACATATGGCGATG
>JAZOAL010000103.1:0-3036 GCA_045595425.1 Eubacteriales bacterium | reverse complement strand
GGGGGTGGGGCAGAGCCCCATGCCGACAAATTATTGTTTATCCCCGAAATTGAGTTTTTCGGTTATTCACTGCTTGCAGTATAGCCAATGCGGATGAAAAAAGTCAATGAAAAAAGGAAACATTTGAACAATTCGAGACAAATTTACAGAAATCTATTGCATTTTCACTCAAAAAGATGTATACTCTTATCATCAGAATAACGGGAGCTTAAAAATGAAGAAATTTGAAGGAATACTTATCTGCACCGATCTTGACGGAACGCTTTTGAGAGGTGACAAATCCATATCGCGAGAAAACCTTGATGCTATTGAATATTTCAAAAGTGAAGGCGGTCTTTTCACTTTTATAACGGGCAGAATGCCATATTTTTCCGCCCATATATATGAAACCATCAAACCAAACTGCCCCTTTGGATGTGTAAACGGCGGCGGCATTTACGACCACGTAAAAAATGAATACGTCTTTGCCAGAACCATGCCCCGAGACGTTATGGAGCTGGTTGAGCAAGTAGACAAAAAACTGCCGATGATCGGTATTCAGGTCTACACGTTTGATAAGCTGTATTTTTGCAAGGAAAACCTCGCAATGGAGCATTTCAGACTTGTGACAGGTATGCCTAATCTGGTCAGACATTACAATGATGTTACCGAGCCTGTGGCAAAGATAGTTTTCGGCGACACCGAGGAAGAAAACATTGAGGCACTGAAGTCACTTCTGTTGTCCCATCCGCGTGCAAATGAATTTGATTTCATCCGTTCGGAAAAGATACTTTTTGAGATCCTTCCCAAGGGTATCGGAAAAGGCGTAGTTGTTGAAAAGCTTTCGGAGATACTCGGCATAGACATAAAAAGAACGGTTGCTGTGGGAGATTATAACAACGATATCTCAATGCTGAAAAAGGCGGGAATCGGCATTGCCGTTGCAAATGCCCGCCCCGAGGTTAAGGAGGCTGCCGACATTATAACAGTCAGCAACGAGGAGCACGCCATTGCAAGGATAATATCGGATATCGAAAACGGGAATATAAAAATATAAACGGAAAAGTCATGGCGAACAAAGCAATCGGAATATATGAAAAAGGCTTTGCATTTATTTTGGAGTTGCTTTGGACAATTAAAAGCGAGCTTGCTTCAAGCTATATCTCAGACAGTTTGCGAGAGCTGATAGCACCTGCAATAAAATATATATCCGAGAATTATACGCATCTTCACATCGGCGAAGTTGAAGAAGTGATCAAAAGCTCTTGACAAGCGTAAAAAACAATGATATAATGTTATGCAGTTAAAGGCTTTGAAGGAAAGAGTAATCCGATTATGCCATTCAGAGAGAGAAGCAAAATGCTGTGAGCTTCTTATGGCAAAGCGGATGAAGACCGCTCCCGAGCCGCAGTGCGCAAAATCCCTCTGAAAAGGAAAAGCACTGCCGTATTGACAGCGTTAAAGGTCACATCTGCGGATGTTTTTGAGTTAAAAATCAAGGTGGGACCGTGCATTTACAGCACCCTTGACGGTATTTTAATACCGCCGCGGGTGTTTTTTATTTTACTGATAAAATTTTCAAGAAATAAAGGAGAAAAATCATGAAAGTCATTTACAATGACGGTCACGTGGCTGAATGTGCTCCCGAAGAAGAGCTGCACATACTGCGCCACAGTGCCGCACACATCATGGCTCAGGCGATAAGCCGCCTCTATCCCCATGCAAAATTCGCATACGGCCCCGCAAATGAGAAGGGATTTTATTATGATGTTGATCTTGGCGACACCAAGCTCACAGAAGAGGATCTTCAGAATATCGAAAAGGAAATGAAGAAGATCACAAAGGAGAATCTCCCAATTAAGCCATTTATCCTTTCTCGCGAAGAAGCTATAAAGTTGATGCAGGAAAGAGGCGAGATCTATAAGGTCGAGCACATCGACGATCTGCCTGAGGATGCTACAATAAGCTTCTATCAGCAGGGCGACTATATCGATATGTGCGTGGGCCCTCACATCTGCTATACAAAGGCACTGAAGGCATTCAAGGTTATGGATCAGTCCGGTGCTTACTGGAAAAACGATAAGAACAACAAGATGCTCACACGTATCAAGGGTATCGCATTCCCGAATCAGACAGAGCTCGATGAATATCTGAAGCTCCTTGAAGAGGCTGAGAAGCGCGACCACCGCAAGATAGGTAAGGAGATGAAGCTCTTCATGTTCAGCGAAGAAGCTCCCGGCTTCCCCTTCTTCCTGCCCAAGGGTATGATGATAAAGAACACTCTTATCGACTATTGGAGAGAGATTCACACCCGCGAGAATTATGTTGAGATTCAGACCCCCCTTATCATGAACCGCCACCTTTGGGAGACCAGCGGTCACTGGGATCATTATAAGGACAATATGTATTCCACCACAATCGATGAGGAAACATATTGCGTTAAGCCCATGAACTGCCCAGGCGGAGTTATGGTATACCGCAGTGATCTCCATTCTTACAGAGATCTTCCCATCAGAGCAGGTGAGCTCGGTCTCGTTCACCGCCATGAGCTGAAGGGCGCACTCCACGGTCTTTTCCGTGTTCGCTGCTTCACCCAGGACGATGCACACATCTTTATGCGCAGAGATCAGATCACTGATGAGATCGTAAATGTTGTTCACCTTATCAATGAAGTTTACGAAAAGTTCGGCTTCAAATACAGCGTTGAGCTTTCCACTCGTCCCGAGGACAGCATGGGAAGTGACGAGGATTGGGAAGCAGCAACAAACGGTCTTAAAAACGCGCTTGAAAAGCTCGGGCTGCCTTACACCATCAATGAGGGGGACGGCGCATTCTACGGTCCTAAGATCGACTTCCATCTTGAAGATTCGATCGGAAAAGTCGGATCGTAGCCATGTCGTTCTGTGAGCCAAGGAGTTGTTCCTGAGTATTGTCTTCCTAAGACCGCTTGGCCTCCGACTTCGCTTGAAAAGCTCGGGCTGCCTTACACCATCAATGAGGGGGACGGCGCATTCTACGGTCCTAAGATCGACTTCCATCTTGAAGATTCGATCGGAA
>JAZOAL010000102.1:0-15490 GCA_045595425.1 Eubacteriales bacterium | reverse complement strand
CCGATTCTGAGGAATATGAGTCCTATTGGAAAGAATCTATAGAAGCAGAAGGATATTCCGATTATTATATTTCCGGAGACAGGATCTCGGAGGCTAACACAAAGGATTTTGATTTAGGTGCTCTCGAAATCGAAAAATATGACGCCATAAATAGCATTGCGAAAAGCTTTGACGGAATAGATTATACATATTTCCAAAGGCAGCAAATAGGCAATCTTAATTTTCAGGGTTCAAGATCAAACGGTTATAAATCATTTGATATGCCGATATATACCGACAGTGTGATTGCTCCTATTTTTATGAGAAATATGAATGAAGAGGAATACTACGATTATTTGGCAAGCAAGGTAGCATATATAATCATTTACAAGGGAAACGATGATTATTTCACTGAGGAAAACGGAATCAAGCTGGAGGAGGATGCGGAGCTTTATAAAGAAGTTCTGAAAAATCTTTCGGGTCTTGATTATGATAAAAATATTTTCACCGAAACCGAACCGCTTTACCATGTAGGTGTTGCATTTTACAGCTCTGACAGCGGCAGTACAGATAACGTTTTAACTTTAACAGGGAATTTCCTTAAGGGAAGAGTGCCGGCCAAAATTCAAGCTCTGATTCCTTAATTGCCGAGAGCGGCAGACTTTGGTCTGCCGCTTTTTAGGAGGAGATTTGGAGGTTTTCAATGATAATTTGGGAGTTTTAAATGAATGATTTTTTAGAATTTATTTTAAACCTTTTAGAGCGCGGAATGGTTCTTGGAATTTTCGCGGTCATAATATGTACGGCAGGGCTCGCCGTCGCATACGTTATATTCCGTTTAAATACAAAGGGGAAAGGGCATTTTCCTTGGCTTAAAGCTGTTTTACTGCTGATACTCGCCGGGTATTTTGCCGTTCTTGCATATGCAACCTTACTTCGCTATGGCGGCGGAGGCGGTTACAGGGCTATGAATCTGCATTTTTTCAGAGCTTGGCGAGAAGCCTGGAATACCTTCTTCTTTCAGGATTGGCTGAATATTTTCATCAATATCGCAATGTTCGTTCCTCTCGGAGTTGTTTTGCCGCTGCTTGCAAAGCTTTTCAGAAGATGGTATGTTACTGTTCCTCTTGGATTTTCGGTTTCGCTTATCATTGAGATAATTCAATATTTTGCGGGGCTTGGAATTTTTGATGTTGACGATCTGTTTGCAAATACGCTTGGCATAGTGCTCGGTTATTGCATTGTAATGATTTTTATCAGCATTTCAAAGAGAAAGAAAATATTCAGCTTTGCTTATTCCGCAGTTCCTTTGATATTCATAGCGGCAATGATATGTATTTTCGGCGGATATCATCTGAAGGAATACGGAAATCTCGAAGAATCTCCGTATTTTACAGCGAATGTCAAAGGTATAGAATGGCAGATCGATTTTGAACTTAATGATAATGAGCAGACGGCTCCGACATATTACAGAAAACCGTTTGATAAAAAATCCTGTGATGAATTCGGTGAGAAATTTGCCGAAAGACTTGGGATATCTTTTGAGGATAAATATTATTACAACAGCATGACTGTTTTCGCAAACCATTTCGGCGGAGGTTTTCTCGATGTATATTATAACGACGGCAGCTATAGCTATACCGCCGGCGGTGCTGTCAGTCAGAAAAACGCTGAATTCAGCAGGGAAGAGGTTCTAAAAATGCTTGAACTCTTTGATATCTATATTCCTGACAAAGCGGATTTTGCTGTAGACGAATACGGAAATCATATTTTTACCGTTAATATGGTATTTGAAGAAGGAAAGCTTTATGACGGAGTGCTGAGCTGTAAATGTTCCGAAAAGAGCACTATAGAAGAAATTAAAAACAATCTGCTTGTTTTACAGAAATATAAGGAAGCGAAAATAATTTCAGAGGTCAAAGCATATGAAAAGCTCACAGCAGGGAATTTTTCGGGGAATGAATTTCTTGAATGGTACGACATCGAAGAGATAATTATTAAATCCTCGGTGCTTGATTACAGGGTTGACACAAAAGGATTTTATCAACCTGTATACGTATTTGAACTCCAATTTAACGAGATATATAATATCGAAGCTATAGTTCCGGCAATGAAATAACCTTTTTGCATATTTTTCGCTATTCTTTGCTAATACTTCGGTCTTACTGAGCCTGAGATCTGCCTCAAGTATCTCAAATCACTTGAAAAATAATTGAAAGGCGGTACACAGTGTGTGTACCGCCGATTTTCATTTTTGCCCATGTGAAATTTGATCTGTTGTCCGGCTTGATTTAACGGTGCTTTCGGAAAAAATCAGCTGTTTTGGCGCATGACTTCGAAGGCGATAACTGTTGAAGCCGAAGCGGCAGAAAGAGCGGCAGGGAAGTCTCGTCCGTAATCGATATGTATGATCTTATCCGCTGCGTCAAGAACAGCCTTCGAATTTCCTCTTTTTTCTCCTCCCACGATAACAAGAAGCGGCTTTTTCATTTCTGTTTCGTAAATTGAGACGGAATTCGGTTTATCTGCACAATAGACCTTGTATTTTTTATCTTTGAAGAGCTCTATAGCTCGATAAGGCTCGGAAATATACATCGGCAACAGCTCTGAAGCCCCTGCAGAAGCTCTTGCAACAACACCTGCCGCTCCCATCCAGTTTCTTGGAGAAAGAATTATACCGTCTACTCCTGCAGCATACAGCGAACGCAGGGAATAGCCGAAATTATAGGGATCCTCAATGCCTTCGAGCATAAAATAAAAACCGTTTTCCGTGATATCCTCGGCAGAAAGCTCTTTAATAGTACGCTCGGTGCAAAAAGCAATAACACCACCATGTGTGTTTCCGATAGTGTTTTGTTCGATTATCTCAGCAGAAACTGTATCTATACTGAATCCGTGAAGCTCGGACATTTTGCGAAGATAATTAAACTCTCTGAAATGTTTTTTTATCTTCGCCTCATTATACAAAATTTTTATGATTTTGCGATCGTTTGACTCCGGTGAGTTTAAAAGGGCAGATATGGACGTCATTCCTTCAAGAATGTTTGAGGTGACAAATTTTTCGGATTCCTTTGATATCATAAGTTCTCCCATGATTATATTTTTGAATGATAAAACATATATTGTATCGAATAATTTATTGAGGTGCAATATGATTGATACACAATGCAGATCAAGATGTAGATTACTGGGCGAATATATCGTAAATAACGAAGCCACAGTCAGAAATACCGCAGTATATTTCGGGGTAAGCAAAAGTACGGTACACAAGGATGTTACGGAACATTTGCGTAAAACAGATCCGATCCTTTTTGATGCGGTAAAAGAAGTGCTGGAAAAACATAAAGAAACTCGCCATTTAAGAGGCGGCGAAGCAACCCGTAAAAAATATTTGGAATTAAGAACCGGGAAGAGATGATTGAAGATTAATAAAATAATACCGAGCTCATTATACAAAATGCAAATTTTGTATAATTAAGGGAATAAAAATCAACAAAAAACTATTTTTTAAGTTAATTTTGAAAAAATGCAGACAAAACAGATTTTTTGTGGTAAAATATATATAATGATGCTATAGCATTAAAAATTCGGAGGTAAAAACTATGCCAATCAAAATGAGAGTTCTCGTAGCGTCTCCCAAGAAAAAAATGATGACGCTCGCAAACAACATCAAAAATGAATTCGATCTTGTACCTAACGCGGTTGATAAAATCCCGCCTGCTTATTCCTGTGACAAGGAGCGTATCGTTATTTTGGCGATTCCTGCAAAACAGAATTCTACAATCGAAAAATTCTGCAAGGAGCTCAATAAAACTCGTGCAGCTAATGTTGCCATCCTGATCGACGGGACAGCCGATGATGCAGCCAATCTTAAGAACATACTTAAAGAAGCAGGAACAAATGTTATCGATGAGGTCTTCTGCACAAAATGCGGTCTTTCCTTCCTTAGCGGCGTAAAGCCCGAGGAAAATTCTGCACTCATCGAATGGGTCAACCGAGTTGTTAAGGAGCTTAAATAATTCGACAAGCACCCTATTGTGAAAATTTTAACAAGTGGTATACTTTCGGTATACCACTTGTTTTTTATTGCGAAGTTCCTTATTTATTGCTCGGCTTCATCTATCTGTGCGATTTCGGTTATACTTTTTGCAAGTCCTGCAAGCCCTTGTATTTCCGAGGGAATAATTATCTTTGTAGCCTTTCCGTCAGCCGCTTTTTCAAAGGCCTCAAGGCTCTTAAGGGCAATAACTCCCTGCCCCGGCGAGACCTCATTTATCATTCTGATACCCTCTGCCGTTGCCTGCTGAACCTTAACGATAGCTTCTGCTTCGCCTTCTGCTTCTCTGATCCTTGCTTCCTTTGCGGCTTCGGCACGAAGAATTGCAGACTGCTTTTCAGCCTCAGCTTCGAGAATTAGGGACTGCTTGCGTCCTTCCGCTACAAGGATCGTTGAATTGCGCTCGCCTTCAGCCTTAAGAATAAGCTCACGGCGTTCGCGCTCTGCTTTCATCTGCTTCTCCATTGCATCTTGGATTTCCTTTGGAGGAATGATGTTTTTAAGCTCCACGCGATTGACCTTTATTCCCCAAGGATCGGTTGCTTCATCAAGAATCGCGCGCATTTTTGTGTTTATTATATCACGGGAGGTAAGCGTGCTGTCAAGCTCAAGCTCACCTATGATATTTCTCAGTGTTGTTGCAGTAAGATTTTCAATTGCACTCATAGGGCTTGTAACACCATAGGTGTATAGCTTGCAATCGGTTATCTGATAGAAAACAACGGTGTCGATCTGCATTCTGACGTTATCCTTTGTTATGACCGCCTGAGGCTGGAAATCAGCAACCTGTTCCATTAAATTGATCTTTTTTGCAACTCTGTCCAGAAAAGGTACACTGAAATGCATACCTGTTTTCCATGTTGTATGATATGCACCCAAGCGCTCAATAACATATCCTCGTGCTTGCGGTACAATGTGAATGTTTGAGACAATAACGATAAACAGTACGATCAAAATTCCGCCAATGATAAATTCCATATTTATTCTCCTTTGTTAGTAATTTTATTGCAAATCAGTTTTACTCCCTCAATGCCGACGATTTCAACGATATTTCCTTTTTCGATCTTCTCGGTGTTATCAGTTGAGCGCGCAGACCAGATCTGTGAGTTGATCTTAACAAGTCCCCTGCCCTGCAAGTTATCTATTTCATCGGTTACAATAGCGTTTTTTCCGACAAGTGCATCGGAATTTGTCTTTTCTATAGGTTTTTTTCTGATATATTTTTTGAAAATCGTTTTTGAAAGTGCCAACATGATCACTGAAATCACCGCGAACACAAGCACCTGCACCCAGATCGGCAAATCCATGGCAGAAAGAATCAAGGCAACAAGCGCACCGGGCATAAACCAAACTGTTACAAGCGCGGCCGTTGCTATCTCGCTTATAAACGCTATTATCAAAATTCCAAGCCAAACAAATTCGTTCATAGGGCTGTCTCCTTTATTTATATGAATATGTCAGAATATTGTCTATTAAAAGTTCCCCGTCGATTTCCTTGATGACAAGATATTGCGGTATAGAAGCGTCGCTCTCTATATCTTTTCGCAATGTGCCGTCATTTCGCTTTATCATATAGTCAAGCATATAAACATATTGGTTGATCGTTCTTCCTTTGTATTCTTCTGCCGATTCGCTGATTTTTTCAATGGTTATATTGTAAATCCTTTGCATTGTAAATTTTTCGGGAATATCATTTTTTGATTTGTATTCCTCTGTAAAATATTTTGGATAGGATTTGTAATCACCATTGATCGCCGTATTCAAAAATTCTGCTAAAAAATCAAGAAGCTTATCCGTTTCGGCATAATTTTCAGGCTCAACGGATATCATCACAGCGCCGTTTTTATAAGATATAGCTCTGTTGAGTTTAAGATATTCGGGATCGGATAGAATATCGGTGCTGTAGTCAGCTTCATAAAAAAATAAAGCGGGTTTTATATCATCGGAATTAGAATCGTAAGTTAAATACCAAAACAAAAGTATTCCCCCTACAACTACAAGCAAGGCAACGGCCGAAATAATTATAAATATTGATCTTGAGCGTTTAAGCATAATTACACCGCCTGAAAAATTCATCAATTTCAATATTATTTTAACACAGAATACGCGATTTTTCAATATGTTCGTACAATTTTTAAATATTTTAATAAAAAATGTGTCTTTACTGTTGACCTTGACTGAATTTGTGATATAATATTATAATGGTGATTGTTTTTATTTTAACAGATGTTCAAAGGAGATATTTATGAAATATTTAGTTTTGATCCCTGACGGAATGGCAGATACGCCGATTGATTCTTTATGCGGACTTACCCCTATGGCAAAAGCTGATAAGCCCACTATGGATATGCTCGCAAAAAAAGCATATATCGGCACGGTTTCAAATGTTCCCGAAGGAATGGTTCCCGAAAGCGACACGGCAAATCTTGCTATTCTTTCTTACGATCCGAAGATTTATTCCAAAGGACGTTCCCCTCTTGAGGCAGTGAGCATGGGCATAGAAATGCAGCCAGATGAGACGGCTTATCGCTGTAATGTAGTTACGCTTACCGATGATGGAGATTATGACAGCAAAACTATTCTTGACCACAGCGCAGATGAAATCACGACTCCTGAAGCCGATAAACTGATTAAAGCTCTCGATGAGAAGCTCGGAAATGAATACAGAAAATTTTATACAGGTGTAAGCTACCGCCATTGTCTCATTTGGAAAAACGGTAATGACAAATACGATTTTATGCGTCCTCACGATATTCTCGGAAAGCAGATAGGTGAATATCTGCCGAAAAAGGAAAACGGCGGTGAGGAATTCTATAAGCTTATGCGCGAAAGCTTTGATATCCTCAATCATCATCCTGTAAACGAGGAACGGCGCCGCAGAGGTCTGCGCCCTGCAAACTCTGCTTGGCTTTGGAGCCCCGGAAAGAAGCCTCAGCTTCCCTCTTTCACCGAAAAATGGAATCTCAACGCATCGGTTATCTCGGCAGTTGATCTTATCAAAGGAATCGGTCTTTGTGCAAAGATGGAATCTATTGATGTTGACGGCGCAACCGGTAATGTACATACCAACTATGACGGAAAGGCTCAAGCTGCTATTGATGCCTTCAATCGGGGTAAAGAGCTTGTTTATGTCCATGTTGAAGGTCCTGATGAATGCGGACACAGAGCCGAGACAGAGAACAAGGTGATTTCGATTGAAAAGATATCCGAAAAGATACTAAAGCCTGTTTATGAATATCTTGCAAGCACCGGTGAAGCTTTTAAAATTATGGTTCTTCCCGACCATCCCACACCGGTTGCTCTCCGCACACATACTATTCTTCCCGTTCCTTTCATGATTTATAATTCAAGCAGATCATATGACGGTGTTGATTGCTTCACCGAGGATTCTGCAGCACATAAGAACAATTATCTTCCCAAGGGGCATGACCTTATGAGTCTGCTCACAGGAGAAATTTGAGGTATATTATGAAAGAAAATCAGGCGACGATAAAGGAAGAAAAAACTTCCATTGCCAAAGAAATGTTCGATATTTTTGAAATTCTTGTTATTGCGGCATGTGTGGTACTCCTTCTTTATTCCTTCGTTTCCAGACTTTGTGTTGTTTCGGGAGGATCAATGGATCAGACTCTTGCCGACAGGCAAATGTTGGTTGTTTCAAACATAAACTATACTCCGGATACAGGCGATATCTTAGTATTTCACCAAACGGGAACTCTGAATGAACCTGTTGTGAAGAGGGTGATCGCCACAGAGGGACAGACTGTTGATATTGATTTTGATACGTGGACTGTTACCATTACAGATACCGATGGCACGGTAAGTGTGCTTGACGAATCTGAGTATATGTATCTTAAAGAGGGTTATACTATTATGACCTCGGATTGGGAATACCCACTTGAGGTTCCCGAAGGTCATCTTTTCGTAATGGGTGACAATAGAAATCACTCAACCGACAGCCGTTCTCGCTGGGTTGGACTTGTTGACGAAAGGCGCGTTATCGGAAAAGCGATTTACAGATTGTCTCCATTTGATAAAATGGGAAAACTTGATTAAGGAAGTTAAAAATGCCAACAGAAATTATACAGTGGTTCCCGGGGCATATGGCTAAAACCCGCCGAATGATCTCGGAGCATCTGAAACAGGTAGATGTTGTTATAGAAATTCTCGACGCGAGAATTCCGTATAGCTCTCATAATCCCGAAATTATGAAAATAATTGAGCAGAAGCCTATGATAACTCTGCTTAACAAGGCTTCTCTTGCAGATCCGGACAAAACGGCTTTGTTTGTTAAAAAATATACAGCCGGAAATCGCGTTTGCCTTGCTACAGACTGTATCACGGGCGAAGGGATGAATAAAATTGCGCCTATTATAAAATCAATAATGAGCGAAAAGCTAAAGCGATTTGAAGAAAAAGGAATGAGTGGCAGAAAGCTTCGCGCAATGGTGGTAGGAATACCGAATGTCGGCAAATCCTCGCTGATAAATAAGATCAGCGGCAATAAAAAAGCAAAGGTTGAAAACCGTCCGGGTGTTACTGTTGATAAGCAATGGGTCTCAACAACGCTTGGAATCGATCTTCTCGACATGCCCGGGGTTCTCTGGCCAAAATTTGATGACAGAACGGTTGGAGAAAACCTTGCTATTACGGGCGCGATCAAGGATAGTATTCTCGAAATAGAAGCAATTGCCATGGCTCTTGTGGCGAGACTCAGAGCTATGTACCCTGCTCTGCTTTCGGAGCGATATAAGCTCGGTGACATGGCACAGCATGAGGAGCTTGATGACTATGAGCTTTTCAGACTTATCGGTCGAAAGCGCGGATTTCTTATTTCGGGCGGCGAGATCAATGAAGAACGCACTGCAAATATGCTCCTCGATGAATTCAGAGCAGGTAAGCTCGGAAGAATAACGATCGAGAGGGTTAACGAATGAGGTGAATTATGCCGGATTACTCGCTTGAAAAAGAATATTCGGATAAAGGTTACAAAGTTATCTGCGGAGTCGATGAGGCTGGAAGAGGTCCACTTTGCGGTCCTGTTTTTGCGGCGGCATGTGTGCTCCCGGAAGGACTTTATATAGAAGGACTTAATGATTCCAAAAAGCTTTCCGAGAAGAAACGGGAGCAGCTTTTTGATATAATCAAAGAAAATGCGGTTGCTTACTGTATAGCCTCTGCATCGGTCGAAGAAATAGATGAGATGAACATTCTTGAAGCCGATCTGCTGGCTATGCGCAGGGCAATCGACGGACTCTCTGTGAAGGCTGATTTTGCTTTGATAGACGGAAATATAAACCGCGGCTTCAATATTGACACGGCGGCAATAATAAAAGGTGATGCAATATCAATGAGTATTGCGGCTGCATCAATACTCGCAAAGGTTGCAAGAGACAGGATCTGCATTGATCTCGATGCAAAATACCCTCAATATAAAATAGCAAAGCACAAAGGATACGGAACAAAAGAGCATAAAGCTGCATTATTTGAATATGGGCCGTCTCCGATACATAGAAAACAGTTTATAAGATTTCTCGACAAAAAAGATGATAAGCAGTGAAAATGGGCGCCTCGGTGAAACGATAGCCGCAGAATTTTACGAGGCAAACGGATATAAGATCATCTGCAGAAATTACAGAGCAGGACATAACGAAATCGACATCATTGCCGAAAAGGAAAAAAGCCTCGTCTTTGCCGAGGTAAAAACAAGAACAAAATCGGCGGCACTTGAAAAATACGGCAGTGCAAAAAGCGCAGTTGACGTCACAAAGCAAAAGCATCTTCTCGATGCGGCTCTTGTTTATCTGCGCAAAACCGAAATTTCCGAGAAAAAACAACCGCGAATGGATGTTGTTGAAGTGTATCTTTCAAAGGATGGAAAATTTCTGAAGCTTAACTACATTAGAAATGCTTTCGGAGTCAGGAGTGATAACCATTGAAGCTTTTTGATTTACATTGTGATACGGCATATGAAATGTATAAGCAAAAGGAATGCCTTGCAAGCAATAATCTGCATATTGCACTCGACAGAACCGAAAAAATCGAAGAATACCGTCAGGTGATGGCTGTTTGGAGCGACAACGCCCTTTCAGATGAAGAATGTTATGAGGATTTTCTCAAAATACATGAAAATTTGCTGAAATACACTTCCCTTTTCCCCGAAAAAAACAAATTTTATCTTTCGCTTGAAGACGCAAGACTGCTTTGCGGCAAGCTTGAAAGGCTTGATTCTTTATATGATATGGGAATCCGTTTTCTGATCCCCATGTGGAGCGGCAAAAGCATTATTGGCGGTGCTTTTGATACAGATTCGGGACTTACTGATTTCGGCAAAAGAGTTATTGATCGATGCTTTGAGCTTGGAATCATTCCCGATATTTCACATTCTTCGGTGAAGAGCGCAAATGAAATTTTCGAGATTGCCGAAAATCATCACAAGCCGGTTATAGCTTCACATTCATGTGCTTTTTCTGTTTATGAGCATCCAAGAAATCTCAGAGATGAGCAGTTTAACAGAATAAAAGCATGCGGCGGAGTTGTTGGGCTTAGCTTCTGCCGTTACCATTTGGCTATGAAAAATGAATATTGCGATATCGAAAATATTTTACATCATGTCAAACATTACCTTGATATCGGTGGTGAGAATATGCTCTGCCTCGGAGCCGATATGGATGGAGCCCCGATGCCCGAAGGAATAACGGGCATTGAGAGTATCCCTTATCTTTATGAAAAGCTTTGTGACAGCTTTGGCAAGGATATTGCCGATAAGATCACATTTAAAAATGCTTATAATTTTGTAAAAACTAATTTATAATATGAAAGGCAAGAAAAATGAAGTACCAAAGTACAAGAGACAACCAGAAAAACAAATATGAATCCGCACAGGCAATAAAGCAAGGTCTGGCAAATGACGGGGGTCTTTTCGTTCCCGATGATATCCCTGCCCTTACTCATGAGGATATAAAGGCACTCTGCCCTCTCTCTTATCCTGAAAGAGCGGCAAATATCCTTTCGCGCTATCTCACAGACTATACATATGATGAGCTTCTTGCAGACTGCCGCGAAGCTTATTCGGAAAAGTCCTTTGTCGGCGGAGCGGCTCCCGTGAAGAATATCCATGACAATATCTATTCTCTCGAGCTTTGGCACGGTCCTACAGCGGCATTTAAGGACATGGCTCTCCAGATTATGCCCCGTCTGCTTTCAAGAGCTCTCGTGAAAACAGGCGAAGAAAGAACTGCACTGATTTTGGTTGCAACCTCCGGTGATACAGGCAAGGCGGCACTTGAAGGCTATAAGGACATTGACAGAGTTAAAATTATGGTGTTCTACCCCACAGGCGGTGTAAGCCGTGTTCAGAAGCTTCAGATGGCCACACAGGAAGGTTCAAATGTCAATGTTTGCGCGATAAACGGCAATTTTGATGATGCTCAAAGCAATGTTAAAAAGATATTTGCAGATGCCGACATGGCAAAGGCGCTTGACAAAAACGGATGCTTCTTCTCAAGTGCCAACTCCATAAACTGGGGCAGACTTGTTCCTCAGATCGTTTATTATGTATCTGCATACTGCGATCTTGTAAACGGCGGCAAGATCGCTATCGGCGATGAGATCAATTTCTGCGTGCCTACAGGCAACTTCGGCAACATTTTTGCGGCTTATCTTGCAAAGCTTATGGGGCTTCCGATTGCTCGCTTGATATGCGCTTCCAATATGAACAATGTTCTCACCGATTTTCTTGCAAACGGAACATATGACAGAAACCGTCAGTTCCATCTAACAATGTCGCCTTCCATGGATATCCTGATCTCAAGCAACCTCGAAAGACTTCTCTATTTCTGCGCAGGTGCCGATGAAACCGCTGCATATATGAAGAGCCTTTCCGAAACAGGTAAATATACCGTTTCCGCTTCTGTCAAGGCAAAAATCGATGAATTCTTCTCGGGTTATTATGCAGATGAAGCTGAAACCGCAAGGATCATTAAGGAAACTTTTGATAAATACGGATATCTCTGCGATACCCATACCGCTGTCGGTGTTTCTGCGGCAGAAAGATATTGTGCGGACAACAGCGACGGTAAGGTTACCGTTGTAGACTCTACGGCAAGCCCGTATAAGTTTGCGGCAGATGTTTATACAGCTCTCGGAAATACTGCACCGGCAGATCCGCTTGACGCACTTGAAGCACTCAGCGATTATACAAATACCGAGATTGCATATCCTCTTAAGGGACTTGCAAAGCGTAAGGTTCGCTTTGATAAGGTCATCGATCATAAGGATATGCCAAGGGAAGTTCTTGACTTTGCGAAATAATAAAGCAGGGCGAATTTCGCCCTGCCCCTTAAAGGTCAGTCCTTCTTTTTGAAGGTTGCGCAAACTGTGTCGGTAGAGGAGGTAGCGTAGGAAGGACCTACTGCGATCTTCTCTGCTGTGCAAAAACATCCCTCTGCGTTATAATAGCAGTTGCAAACATCGCAGTTAATACCCTTGAGGTGCTTGCAATCGCCTGTAGTGCAAGTCTTGTTATCTTCCATTATAATTCTCCGTTCCGCCGCCGAAGCGGCAAAAAATTGCTCAATGCTGAGCTGATAATATTTTGCCCTTTTGAATCGAATTTATACGAAAGAAGGTCATTTTGCTTTGTCGCTATATGTAATTGCCGACCTGCATCTATCGCTTTCAGAGAAAACTAATAAGCCAATGGAGGTTTTTGGTCAGAACTGGGCAAACCATGCAGATCGAATAAGGAAATATTGGGGCGCAGTTGTATGCGAAGAGGATACTGTTATTATTCCGGGTGATATTTCCTGGGCAATGAAGCTTGAAGAAGCATATGAAGATCTTAAATTTATCGACTCGCTTCCGGGAACGAAGATCATCAGCAAGGGAAATCATGATTTTTGGTGGTCCACGGTCGGAAAAATCCAAAGCTTTTTTGCCGAAAAAGAAATAAAAACCATAAAATTACTTCACAATAATGCCTATAGACTTGAGGATTGCATAATTTGCGGAACTCGCGGCTGGTTTTATGATGAAAAACAGCAGAATGTGGTCAACGAAACCGATTTTGATAAAATCGTATCGAGAGAAACACAGCGCTTAGAGATAAGTCTTAAAGCGGCACAAGAAATGCTTGACAAAGGAACAAAAGTTCCGGTTTTGGTGTTTTTACACTTCCCCCCTGTATGGAACGAGCTGGTTTGCCGTCCTATAGTTGATATGCTACATAAATATAATATTAAAAAATGCTATTTCGGACATATACACGGTTCATATTTTGCTCCTAAAACAACCGAATTTGAGGGGATTTCCATGACGCTTACCGCCGCAGATTTCCTGAAATTTGCTCCAATGCCGATTTTTCCGGACGATTATTAAAAAATATGGAAGAAAATATGCCGAAACTCTTGACTTTTTGGCATAAAACGGATAAAATATATAGGATATAAAAATTATCATTTTAATCATTTGGAGGACAAAATGAGTTTAACAAAAAAGGAACTGATCGAGAAGAATAAGTATGTAATCGAATTCTCGATCGACAAAAAGACCTTCGACGATGCTGTTATGAAGGTTTACCGTAAGAGCGTTAAGAATATCAACGTTCCCGGATTTCGCAAGGGTAAAGCACCTAAGGCTATCATCGAAAAGATGTACGGCACAGGCGTATTCTATGAGGATGCAATAAATGACCTGCTCCCTGCGGCTTATGAAGAAGCGGCAAAGGAGTCTGAGCTTGATATCGTTGGAAATCCCGAATTCGATATCGTGTCTATCGATGACAACGGCGTTGTTATGAAGGCAGACGTTTACGTTAAGCCCGATGTGCAGATCAAGGATTATTTCGGAATTGAAGTTTCGAAAACCGTTATTCCCGTAACAGACGAAGAGATCGACCGTGAGATCGCTACAGTTCAGCAGAGAAACGCAAGAGAGATCGAGATCACCGATCGTGCGGCTGAAATGGACGATATCGCTGTTATTGACTTTGATGGCTATGTTGACGATAAGCAGTTCGATGGCGGCAAGGCTGAAGGTCACAGACTCAAGCTCGGCTCCGGTCAGTTCATCCCCGGCTTTGAGGATCAGATCGTTGGCAAGAAGGTTGGCGAAAGCTTTGACGTTAATGTTAAGTTCCCTGCTGACTATCATGCTAAGGAGCTTGCTGATAAGGATGCAGTTTTCAAGTGTGTTCTCCACAAGCTTGAAAAAGAAGAGCTCCCTGCTCTTGATGACGAATTTGCAAAGGATGTTTCCGAATTTGACACATTTGCTGAATATAAAGCAGATGTTAAGGCAAAAATCGAGGAGAGACATAACAAAACCTCCGATGCCGAGGTTGAAGAACAGATCATTGCCGCGCTTATCGCAAAGCTTGAGGCTGATATTCCCGAATGTATGTTCGCCAGCGAGACAGAAAACTTTGTCCGCGATTACGATTCCAGACTCAGAATGCAGGGTCTTGATCTGAATACTTACTTCAAGTATACAGGTCTCAATCTTGATACGCTCCGCGAGCAGATGCGTCCTCAGGCTGAGAAGCAGGTTAAGACTCGTCTCGCACTTGAAAAGATCGCAGAAATTGAAGGTATCGTTGCTTCCGAGGCTGATATCAACGAGGAATATGAAAATATCGCAAAGGCTTACGGTGTAACTGCTGAGCAGGCAAAGGAAAATATTCCCGAAGATATGATCGCTGCTGATATGAAGGTCAAGAAAGCTGTTGAGCTTGTTAAGGAAAAGGCAGTCATCACAGAAAAGGCTCCCGAGGAGCCCAAGGCTGAAAAGAAGCCTGCGGCAAAGAAGTCGACTGCAAAGAAGGATGCTGAAAAAGCAGAAGGCGAAAAGGCTGAAGAAACAGAAAAGCCCAAAAGAACAAGAAAGCCCGCTGCTAAGAAGGCAGAAGAGCCCAAGGCAGAGTAATAATTTAAATTTTATGAAAATTGCCGCTCCCGAGCGGCAGTTTTCGTCTGAATATTTTGTTTAGGAGGAAAACAATATGGCACTTGTACCAACAGTTATTGAACAAACAAACCGTGGAGAGAGAGCATACGATATATATTCGCGCCTTCTCAATGACCGAATTGTATTTCTCGCAGACGAAGTGAACGATACAACAGCTTCTCTTGTTGTTGCACAGCTTCTCTTCCTTGAAAGTGAAGATCCTGAAAAAGATATTTGTCTATACATTAATAGCCCCGGAGGATCTATTACTGCCGGGATGGCAATTTACGATACGATGAATTATATTAAGTGTGATGTTTCTACAATTTGTATCGGAATGGCAGCAAGTATGGGGGCATTCCTTCTTTCTTCGGGAGCAAAAGGTAAACGTCTTGCATTACCAAATAGTGAAATCATGATTCATCAACCTCTTGGCGGTATGCAAGGGCAAGCAACAGACATTAAAATACATGCTGATCATATTTTGTCCATCAAGGATAGAATGAATCG
>JAZOAL010000101.1:0-20239 GCA_045595425.1 Eubacteriales bacterium | reverse complement strand
CTCATCCGTCGCTCCGCGCCACCTTCTCTGATAGAGAAGGCTAACGCTTGTCATCATCTGCCATAGTTCACCTTTCTACTCACCGACAAATTATTGTTTGCATGTCATTGAAAAAATTTAAGGCTGTCGATTTCGACAGCCTTTCAAATATTCGCTATTTTTCCTTATAATATTCTTCAAAAAGATCGTTCGGCGTACATTCGAGAATATCACAAAGTGCGCGAAGATTCTCATATTTAATCCCGGATGTTCGATTATTCACCATATTGTTAAAATTCTGATAGCTCAGCCCGAGTTGGATATATAACCAATACTTTGTTTTCCCCTTCTCTTCAAGAATATCAAGTACCCGAAGTTTCATATTCTTCTCCTTTATATTAACTAATGTATACATAATATATCAAAAAAGGTCTTGACAAATAGACTTATACGTTATATAATGTATACATCACATATTGTTAATTATGATCCCCGAAATCAAAACAAATATCAATTACCTAACAGGTATTTGCATATAAAAATAATTTTAAAGGAAGTAAAAACCATGAAAATCACAAAAATCCTCTGTCTGATCATGTCAATTATAATGTGTTTCGGCATATTATCATTTCAAATTTTTGCTGAAAACAGAATTGGATTTGATAATTTTATCAAACCCAATGATTGGCAAAACAACAAGTTTACTGATGTAAATTCAAATGATTGGTACTATTACAGTGTAAAAAATGTTTATGAATTAGGTATAATGACCGGAAAAAGCGAAAACGATTTTGATGCTGACGGCGAAGTGACACTTGCTGAAGCAATTTCGATTGCAGCCAGAATCCACGCAAAATATTATAATATTAGAGATGCCTTTTACACTACACATCCATGGCATGCAACATATTTTGATTATGCAATGCGAAATCACTTTAAAATATTAAATGAAAACAATATGATTATTGAAATTGATTGGTCAATACGAAAAGATATTGATTATGACCAAAAAATTTCAAGAGCCTGCTTCGCTGTTATGATCTGCTCACTGTTTGAATCATCTGTTTTTGAAAAGATCAATCATGTACCAATGGGGGCAATTTCGGACGTCAACATAAAATCATGTTATGCACCTGCAGTGTATGAACTTTACAGCGCAGGAATTTTAAACGGTTCGGACTCAGAAGGACACTTTAATCCTGAAAAAGCCATAAAACGTAGTGAATTAGCTACAATCATAAACAGAATAATATTCCCGATTCAGCGAATCGATAAAACAATATAATTTAAAAACAACCGTTCACACATCATGTGCAAACGGTTGTTTTATTATTTGCTTTACTCATTCTCATCGTTGCCGCAACGCAGGCGGGTGTTACATATGTAAATCCGCTATCATTCAAAAGCGATATACATTCTGCAAGGCTGGAGCCTGTAGTCACCACATCATCGATAAGAATCACAGCCATCCCGCGAGCTTTTTCGGCTTCTTCGATCGAAAGTGCAAAAGCTCCTTTTACATTCAAACGGCGTTCTTCTCCCGTCAGATTTTTCTGCTCGCTTCCGTCGCGGATACGGTCTATCATCGGAAAATACGGTATCGAGCATAATTTTGCAACATTTTGCGCAAGGATCTCGGCATGATCATAGCCGTATCTGACCATCCCTTTCTCGCGCCTCGGCACATTGGTTATACAAAATCTTCTATCCTCATACTCCATAATATATCGCGAAATCGGAAAAGCCAACTGATTTGCCAAAAAACGCTCACATTTTCGATTTGCATTGCGCTTAAGACAAAAAACAAGCTTTTTCATCGCACAGTCCGGCTCTCCTTTATATGCACAAAGCTTCAAAAGAGTTTTGCACCCGTTTTTGAGCAAAAACGGTGCCGAACAACGGCAATCGGTCATAGGCAGAGCACAACGAGGACAAGGCTCCAGCTTCATCCCTTCCCATTCCGCTCGGCATTTTGGGCAAAGTGAATCCCCACCCTTTAGTCTGATCCTCTTTTGAGCGCTTTCCAGCATCTCATCGCAGGAAACACATTTGGGAGGAAAGAAGAAATCGATCAGATTCATTTTAATTTTTCCTATTCTTCCGAAAACTTCGCCAATCTTTGGGCAAGTCCGGTATAACGCATAGATTGACGGTTGTTTTCAACCATTTTTCTCACATACTCTTCCCTGCCAACAAGGATAACCATGTTTTCCGCACGGGTAACCGCGGTATAAAGCAGATTGCGGGTCATCAGCATAGGGGGACAAGAATACATCGGTATTATAACTATCGGATATTCGCTTCCCTGACTTTTATGCACCGTTATCGCATAAGCGTGGTCAACATCATCTAAAAGCGAAAAATCGTATGTTACAAGGCGTTCTTCAAAACTGATGAGCATATATTGCTCAGGACGGTTTATTTCCTTTACAATGCCTATATCGCCGTTAAAAACGCCAACTCCGCTTCTATTCCCGCATTCCCATTCAAGATCATAATTATTCCTTGTCTGCATTACTCTGTCTCCCTCGCGGAAGGTACGTTCGCGGTGTCTGTATTCACGCTTGCCCTTCTCCGAAGGGTTCAGCTTTTCCTGCAATATCATATTGAGATTATCAGTACCGGCTTCACCTCGGCGAGAAGGAGTTATTACTTGAATCCTATTTACCGTATCCGCTCCGTATGTTTTCGGCAAACGATTTTTGCATAGATCCGCTATCGTCAGCGCAATATCTCTATTATTCTCACGGGGAAGAAAGAAAAAATCATTATCCTTCACCGAAAGATTCGGACAAACGCCATCGTTTATCGCATGGGAATTTGTAACTATAAGGCTCTTTTCCGCCTGTCGGAAAATAACATTTAGCCTCACGGTTGAAAATCTTTCGCTTGCAATAAGATCTCTAAGTACATTACCTGCGCCGACAGACGGAAGCTGATCCGCATCGCCGATAAATATCACTTTCGATCCTGGCTTTACAGCTTTCAAAAGGGCACAGGCAAGAGCACTGTCTATCATCGAAGCTTCATCGATTATTATCACATTTTCATCGAGAAAATTTCTCTCATCGCGCATAAATACAGCCGTCTCTCCTTCGCCGTATTCCATTTCAAGCAAGCGATGCACTGTTTTTGCCTCGCAGGAGGTAGCCTCGCTCATCCGCTTTGCCGCTCTTCCTGTCGGAGCAGCCAGCGCAACCTTCATATCCATGCGTTCAAATATTCCCAGCAGTGCTCGTACAACAGTGGTCTTACCTGTACCCGGGCCGCCCGTCAATATCATTACTCCGCTCTCCAAAGCTTCAACTATAGCCTGTCTTTGCTGAGGCGCATATTTTATCGAACTGCGGATTTCCTCACGGTCAATAAATCTTTCAATATCATCATAATCTATTTTCGGGCATAGGTTATCAAGCACTGTGAGCTTATTTGCGATAAAATTTTCCGCATTATAAGCATCGCTTGTATAAGCATAGGTCACACCGCCAAACACGGTATATTTCACCCTGCCTTCGGAAATAAGCATGTGGTAAGCATTTTCAGCGCGGTCACAATCCACCGATAGCATCTGAACAGTCCCTTCTATAAGCTTGTCCTTAGGAAGACAAACATGACCGTTTTTGACTGCGTTATGGGAAAGAAGATACTGCATGCCGCTCATTATTCTGCTGTCTGAGGATGGATCAAGGGCTAATTTTGCCGCCATTGCATCTGCCTTTTCAAAGCCGATGCCGTCTATCTGATCGCAAAGTATATAAGGATTCTGCTTTGCCATCTGAACCGCATCAGAGCCCCATTTTTTATAGATCTTGACCGTTGTGGCAGGGCCGAAATATTCTCTGAAAAACATCATTGCCCCGCGCATTCCTGCTTCAGACTTGAAGTTCTCCGATATCTCCAGTGCTTTTTTGCGGGATATGCCTGAAATCTGCGCAAGCCATTCGGGATGATTTTCTATAACCTCAAAGGTATCCTCTCCAAATTCATCGACTATCTTTATAGCGGTTTTAGCTCCCACTCCCTTGATAGCACCCGATGCAAGATAACGCAGTATAGAGTCCCCATCAGCCGGAAGCTGCTTTTCATAGCTCTCGACCTTAAATTGCCTGCCGTATTTAGGGTTGTGAACCCACATTCCCGTAACGGCAAGATGCTCACCTTCGGCAACATAAGGCATAGTGCCGACAATCGTTATCATATCGCCGCCATCGGTGCCAAATTCGCATATTGCATATCCGTTTTCTACGTTGCTATATATTACATGCTCAACCGAGCCGGAAATGCACTCTTTGCCGCCATCGCGTTCTTCATCTGTGATCATTATACCGCGCTCCTTTCTGTAAAAATTCAAGCAAGAATCTGTCAGAAAAAATAACTTGCCGCCTATGAGATCCTTCGCAAGGCTCAGGATGACGGGTTCGGATTTCTTGTTGCCTTTTCTACATGAAAAATCAGATAAATTACTGTAGAAAGATACAGAAACGAACCCTATATGTCATCCTGAACGCAGTGAAGGATCTCATAGGAACCAAACTAAATTATCTCCCCCGGCAAATTCTTATTTTATCTGTCCAAAGTTAAAATTTTAGGGCTGTAAATTATTAAACAGCCCCAAGAATTTATTTCAGTTCTGCTTTAAGGACATCTGCAAGGTCTGTCTTTTCCCAAAGAACATCAATATCCTCTCTGCCCATATGACCGTATGCCGCAGTATCTTTATAAATAGGACGGCGCAGATCAAACTTCTTGATTATAGCCGCAGGACGCAGGTCAACCAGCTTTTGGACAGCCTCGGAAATTCTGTTTTCATCGACTTTTGCACTTCTGAAGGTATCGATCATAACCGAAACAGGCTTTGCTACACCAATAGCATAAGCGATCTGAACCTCGCATTTGTCCGCGAGACCTGCCGCAACAACATTCTTTGCAATATATCTCGCCGCATAGGAAGCCGAGCGGTCAACCTTTGTGGGATCTTTACCGGAAAATGCTCCGCCGCCGTGACGGGAATAGCCGCCGTAGGTATCAACAATGATCTTTCTGCCCGTCAGACCGCTGTCTCCCATGGGGCCGCCCACAACAAAGCGTCCTGTGGGGTTAACGAGTATCTTTGTATCGTCATCCATCATATCGGCAGGTATGATAGGCTCTATAACGTGCTCTATAACGTCAGCGCGTATCTGCTCCAGAGAAACGCTGTCGCTGTGCTGAGAAGAAACAACAACAGTGTCAACTCTAACCGGCTTGTCATCAACATATTCTATCGTCACCTGCGTTTTACCGTCGGGGCGGAGATAATCAAGGGTTCCGTTCTTTCTGACGTCTGTAAGTCTCTTTGCCAGCTTATGAGCAAGAGAGATAGGCAATGGCATAAGTTCAGGGGTCTCATTGCAGGCATAACCGAACATAAGTCCCTGGTCACCTGCGCCTGTGTCAAATTCATCTGCTGTCTCGCCGTTCTTGGATTCAAGAGAGCGGTCAACTCCGAGAGCTATATCGGGAGACTGCTTATGTATGGAGCTTATAACGCTGCAGCTATCGCAGTCAAAGCCATATTTAGCTCTGTCATAGCCGATCTCACGAACAGTCTCGCGAACGATCTCCTGAACGTCAATACTCGCCTTTGTGGTTATCTCGCCCATTACCATAACAAGTCCTGTCGTTACGCATGTCTCACAAGCAACGCGGCTCATGGGATCCTGTTCAAGGATAGCGTCAAGAATGGAGTCGGAAATCTTATCACAGATTTTGTCGGGATGTCCCTCTGTTACAGATTCGGATGTAAAAAGTACCTTTTTCATTTTAAAATCCTTTCTCTCTGACCTCATACGATAAAAACTCCCTCGGCGCACCGAGGGAGAGAAAACACTTTGCTCATTACTCATCTCTCGGGATTTAGCACCTTGCATAAAGTAGGTTGCCGGGCTTCACAGGGCCAGTCCCTCCGCCGCTCTTGATAAGATCAGATCAGTTATTTATTTAATACTTTAGTATTATACAACAGTTTTCGATAAATTTCAATAGTTTTTTATAAAAATATCGAAGTTTTTTCAGAAAAGTCCATTATATTTCTTTTTTCAGGCAAAAAATCCTATTGCTCCCGCAATACCGTAGGAGATCACGCTCATAATTATGCCCGCAGCCATTATGCCGAAAGCGATCCAGAGAAAGGATTTCCAGAATTTCATTCGCATAAGAGCGGCAATGAGAGAGCCCGTCCATGCACCGGTGCCGGGAATTGGAATAGCCACAAAAAGGAAAAGCCCCACATAAGCATATTTTTCGATCTGTCCCTTATTCTTATCAGCTTTTGACTCAACCCAAAATGCGATCTTATTAAGTCCCTTTACCTTTTTCATAAAATCAAGCACTACTCTGATAAACAGCAAGATGAAGGGTACAGGAATCAAATTGCCTATTACGCTGAAAATATATGTTTCAATAGCTCCCATTCCGAAGCCTGCTCCCAGCGGTACTGCTCCGCGGAGCTCGATGATCGGTATCATAGAGCAGATGAAAACGCAAAGCTCTTTGCCAAGAGTATCAAATAAAAAGCTTTCTATTGCTTCTACCATTAGTTTACCTCATTAAATGTGTAATATTTTTGAAACTCGCTTATAAAGCAGAAGAGTTACCGCCGAGCAAGCTACACTTTTGAGCAAATTAAAGGGCATAACTGCGAAAATTATAAGAGTTTTAAGGTCGCTTATCGAAGCATTTACCGCTGTTCCCATTGCAACAATATTTTCAAGCGGCAAATGATAAAGCTCCGAAAATGTAGGGACGAGAATATAATAATTCATAACCGCGCCCACAAGAACAAGGCTCAAAGTGCCAAGTGCAAGTCCTATAAGTGCGCTTTTCAAGGATCTTCTGTATTTGTATACCAATGCCGCAGGAAGAATAAATGCACATCCTGTGACAAAATTTGCAAATTCACCCACAAAAGCTGTTGTTGTTCCGTCCATAAGTAAATTCAGCAGATTTTTCAGCAGCTCGATAATAACGCCCGCAGCAGGACCAAGAGCAAAGCTGCCTATAAGTATCGGTATTTCGCTGAAATCAAGCTTATAAAATGGGGGAGCAAACCAAAGCGGCAATTCAAAGAGCATTAGCACCGCTGCCACTGCACTGAGTATTCCTATCTTTACGATATACTTTAAATTCTTATTCATATTTTACCTCTTTTCTCATCCGGACTTTACGAATTTTTTGCCTGCAAAAATTTCCGCTTTGCTAAACAACTTGCTTTGCAAGTTGTTTTTAACGAAATATTTTTGCGACGCAAAAATTTTCGTTTACCGTCGGTGCAGGAATCTCACCTGCTCGGCGCTTATATAAGCGTTTGCGGGCTGCCAAATGGGTCACCGCCGGTAAGGATTTTCACCTTCCTCAAAGAATAGTTTTTTATATTTTCAAGCTTGTTTTTTTTATTTTGCCGGAAAAATCTGCCGTTATCATGAAATCTTCATCAACATAGGGAGATACAAGCATGGGAGAACCAATACATATTTTCTTCTCAAGACCGGCACTGTTTCTATCATAGAAATACACCGCGCCGTCGTTTGCGGAAAATATCAGCGCATCATCCCGTATTATCGGCGATGACTCTACAGTTTGAATATTTCCCGTCTTATAAGGAGAGGCAAAGAGCTTTGCCACCCCAACAGGGAAACTATTTGTTATTTCAAGTGTGTTTTTATCAAGCTGCAGAACCCCCCTTGCGCTTGTGGGAGTATATATTTCCGTGTCAAAAATCGCCGGAGCACCGCAAACATCCGCATCTGCATGGAGCTTTGTCCACATGATAACACGCCCTGTGAGAGCATCCAGCACATAAAATGAATTTAAGCCATTAGTGTAAATCTTCCCATCATGTACAAGCGGAGTTTGTGTTCGATACCGAACATTGTCATATCTGTTCTTCCATTTTATAAATCCGCTGGCAAGATCAACTGCCGCAATATATCTCCATTGGATACTGATTATTATCTGACTGCGTTCCGCATCGTACACCATACTCGCGGGAGTATCGCCAAGAATTTCGTAAAAGCGCTTCCAAACAAGCTCACCGCTCATTTTATCATAGGCAAAGAGCCTTGAGCTACGTCCTGCAATAATTAGGTTCTCGGCAATTATCACTCCGCATCTTGTGTGGTCATAGACCTCAAAATCCGAATAAACCTTATAGATAAGGTTACCGTTCAAGGCATCAAGGCAATAAAGGTAACCCTCGCTATCTTGGGCGTATACTCTCCCATTATCAAAAGCTATCTGTCCGCTCACGCTGTTTACAGTTTGATATTTCCAAATGATATCGCCACTGTTGCCGTTTATTCGATATATTCCGCAGTCCTTCGGATAGCCGTCATCGGTAGTACCTATTATAATATCGCCATTATGTATAATCGGGGTACAATATTCAACATGACCCGATATCTGTGTACTCCAAAGGCTCTCATCTGAAGCTTCCAGTATCTCAGGTGTATTATATATCATTTCGCTTGAAAGAACGCCATTCGAAATATCTATCCTTCTTATTCCGGCAATCGAAGAGTCTATTCCGCCTCTATCCGGAAGTGAAGTGCAAATATTAAAAATACCGTTAACTTCGTTTACAAAATTACTATGGTAATGACCAAATACCCACGCTATCAAACCTTTTTCGCGCAAAGCTATCTTTTCACCGTTAAGTTCAGGAGAAAAACCCCTTTCATCGCCCTTGCACATTTCGTGACTAAAAATAACTATCTTTTTTCCCTTTGCCAGAGCATCAAGATCGTTTTTAAGCCAAATATACTGATCCTCTTTTTTGTATGCCGACGGGTTGTCGCCCCAGCCTATAGATAGATTGACAAAATGGATATTTCCATAGTCAAAGGAATACCATGTGGGGCCGTAGAAGCGTTCATAGGTCTCCTCGCCGTAATCTGGACCTATAAAATCGTGATTGCCTATGGAATATCTTACAGGACACCCCAAAGTCTCGCGGTTCATTGCCAGATAATGTCTTTTAACACCGTCATCACGGCATAGATCGCCTGTATGAATAAAGAAAGCAGCATTATTCTTTATAACATTTTCCTTCATAAAGGGGATAAAATCTACAGAAGAACGGTTTTCTATCTCCGAATCGGAGGTATGCAGAAAGCAAAAATCGGTCTTATCTGAAAATTCACTCTCAATAAAGAAATTGAAATCTCCCTTGTGTCCCTCTATAACAATAAACCAATCGTTTTGTCTGTTTGTAAGGGCGCAGACAAAAATGACCTTTGCTCTTTCCCATCCGGGAAGCTCGAAATCTCCGTTCGAATCTGTAAAAACGATATTTTTTCCGTCACTTACGGCTATACCCTCAAGAGGTATCTTTTTTCGTCTTTCAAAAATTTTTCCTCTATACATAAATGCCCTTCATTTTTCTTTTAAAAAATCAATATGTCATCCGATAAGGCAGAAGCAATTTCAAAAACGCCGAGGCGGCAAAACCACCTCGGCGTCCCCTTTTATGGCTTTAAGTCAATTACTCGGCTTAAAATTATTCGTTGATCTTGGAAACAACGCCGGAACCAACGGTTCTACCACCCTCACGGATAGCGAAACGGAGACCTTCCTCGATAGCGATAGGAGTGATAAGCTCAACGCTCATAACAACGTTATCGCCGGGACGGCACATCTCAACGTCAGCGGGAAGACCGATAACGCCTGTAACGTCGGTTGTTCTGAAGTAGAACTGAGGTCTGTAGCCAGCGAAGAAGGGCTTTGAACGGCCGCCTTCCTTCTCGGTAAGAACGTAAACCTGACCGTCAAACTTTGTGTGGGGGTTAACGGAACCGGGCTTGCAGAGAACCTGTCCACGCTCGATCTCGTCCTTAGCTACACCACGGAGAAGAAGACCAACGTTGTCGCCTGCTTCTGCCTGGTCAAGGAGCTTGTGGAACATCTCGACACCTGTAACGGTTGTCTGTCTTCTCTCTTCTGTAAGACCGATGAGCTCAACTACATCGTTAACCTTGATTGTACCACGCTCTACACGACCTGTAGCAACTGTACCACGGCCGGAGATAGAGAACACGTCCTCAACAGGGAGGAGGAAGTCAAGGTCAGCCTTACGCTCAGGAGTAGGAATGTAGGAGTCTACATTTGCCATGAGCTCAAGGATAGGAGCATACTCGGGAGAAGAAAGATCTGTGCTTGTGGACTCAAGAGCCTCACGAGCGGAACCACGGATGATCGGAATATCGTCACCGGGGAACTCGTAGGAAGAAAGAAGATCACGGATCTCCATCTCAACAAGGTCGAGAAGCTCTGCATCGTCAACAAGGTCAGTCTTGTTCATGAATACAACGATTGCAGGAACGCCAACCTGACGAGCGAGAAGAACGTGCTCACGTGTCTGCTGAAGAGGTCCGTCTGTACCTGCAACAACAAGGATAGCGCCGTCCATCTGAGCAGCACCTGTGATCATGTTCTTAACGTAGTCGGCGTGGCCGGGGCAGTCAACGTGAGCGTAGTGACGGTTCTCAGTCTCATACTCAACGTGACGAGTGTTGATTGTGATACCTCTTGCTCTCTCCTCGGGAGCGTTGTCGATCTGGTCATATGCCATGAACTCAACGTTGCCTGCTGTGAGAGAAAGGGTCTTAGTGATAGCTGCTGTAAGAGTTGTCTTACCGTGGTCAACGTGACCGATTGTACCAATGTTAACATGGGGTTTCGTTCTTTCGAATTTTTCCTTAGCCATTGCTAAATCCTCCTAAATATATAAATTATTTTTATTTCTGCAAATAGAAATTACTTCTTTGCACGAGCTGTGATGATAGACTCCTGAATGGACTTAGGCACTTCTGCGAAGTGGCTGGGCTCCATGGAGTACTGTGCACGTCCCTGAGACTTTGAGCGAAGATCGGTTGCGTAACCGAACATTTCGGAAAGCGGAACATGTGCAAGAACTTCTGTTACTCCATTACCGGGCTCCATAGACTGGATAGCACCGCGGCGGGAGTTAAAGTCACCGATAATATCACCGAGATAGTCATCGGGAGTTATTGTAACAACCTTAACGATAGGCTCTGTAAGCACGGGATCTGCAAGTCTCATAGCCTCCTTGAATGCCATAGAACCGGCAATCTTAAATGCCATTTCAGACGAGTCAACTTCGTGGTAAGAACCGTCATAAAGAGTTACCTTAACGTCAACAACGTTATATCCTGCAAGAACACCGTTCTGCATAGCGCCCTGGATACCCTGGTTAACAGGCTCGATAAATTCTTTCGGAATTGCACCGCCGGTAACAGAATTAACAAATTCGTATCCTGCTCCGGGCTCATTGGGCTCGAGTATGATCTTAACGTGACCGTACTGACCGGACCCACCGGACTGTCTCTTATACTTGCACTCATGGTCAACCTTCTTACGAACGGTTTCCTTATATGCAACCTGAGGTCTGCCGATGTTAGCCTCTACCTTAAATTCACGGAGCAGACGGTCAACGATGATCTCAAGGTGAAGCTCACCCATACCTGCGATGATTGTCTGTCCTGTTTCTTCATCGGTATAAGTTCTGAATGTGGGGTCTTCCTCTGCGAGCTTGGCAAGAGCAATACCCATCTTCTCCTGACCTGCGCGGGTCTTGGGCTCAATGGCAACGCTGATAACGGGCTCGGGGAATTCCATAGACTCAAGGATAACGGGATGATCCTCATCGCAGAAGGTGTCACCTGTTGTGGTGTACTTTGTAGAAACTACAGCTGCGATATCACCTGCATAGCAGGTATCAAGGTCAGATCTTTCGTTTGCGTGCATCTGAAGAATACGTCCGAAACGCTCCTTCTTATCCTTTGAGGAGTTATAAACATTTGTACCCGTAGATACGCTACCGGAATATACACGGAAGAAGCAAAGCTTACCAACATAGGGGTCAGTCATGATCTTAAACGCAAGAGCTGAGAATGGCTCTTCATCTGAAGAATGTCTTGCTTCCTCTTCTTCGGTATTGGGGTTAACGCCCTTAATAGCCTCGATATCGGTAGGAGCGGGCATATAGTCAACCACAGCATCAAGGAGCATCTGAACGCCCTTGTTCTTATAAGATGTACCGCAGATAACGGGAACGATCTTGTTATCTATAGTTGCCTTTCTGAGAGCCTTTTTAAGCTCTGCAACAGAGATTTCCTGGCCGTCGCAGTACTTTTCAAAGAGCTCTTCGTCTGTTTCGCAAATGGACTCAACCATTGCATCATGATATTCCTGAGCCTTATCTGCAAGATCTGCAGGAATGGGCTCAACGCGGATATCCTTGCCAAGGTCATCATAATAGACCTCTGCTTCCATCTTCATAAGGTCAATAATGCCCTTGAAATCGGCTTCTGCGCCGATAGGAAGCTGAATCGGAACAGCGTTTGCATGGAGTCTCTCCTTCAGCATACCGACTGCACGGAAGAAGTCCGCACCGTTGATATCCATCTTGTTTACATAAACCATTCTGGGGACTCTATACTTATCAGCCTGTCTCCAAACGGTTTCAGACTGAGGCTCAACGCCGCCCTTTGCACATAATACGGTTACCGCACCGTCAAGAACACGGAGAGATCTCTCAACCTCAACGGTAAAGTCAACGTGACCGGGGGTATCAATGATATTGATACGGTGGGTGTTTGCCTTTGCCTTTGCGGGGTCATTGTGGAAAGCTGTGTGTGCCCAGTAGCAGGTTGTAGCTGCGGAGGTGATTGTGATACCTCTCTCCTGCTCCTGTGCCATCCAGTCCATGGTTGCGGAACCCTCGTGTGTTTCACCAATCTTGTGAGTCTTACCTGTGTAGAACAGGATACGCTCAGTGGTGGTCGTCTTACCGGCGTCAATATGTGCCATGATACCGATATTTCGAGTATGTTCAAGCGAATACTCTCTTGCCATAATTCTGTTCTCCTTTCAAGATTTGGTGAATTAGTATCTGTAATGAGCGAAAGCCTTATTAGCTTCTGCCATTCTGTGAGTTTCTTCCTTCTTCTTGAATGCACCGCCTGCGCTGTTTGTAGCATCGATTATCTCTGCTGCAAGACGCTCAGCCATTGTGCGCTCTCCGCGTGTTCTGGAATAAGCTACCAGCCAACGGAGTCCAAGAGTCTGACGACGCTCTGCTCTAACCTCCATAGGTACCTGATATGTGGAACCACCTACGCGGCGAGCCTTAACTTCCAGCACAGGCATGATGTTCTCAAGTGCTGCCTGGAATACTTCAAGCGGGCTCTTGCCCTGCTTTGCTTCAACGATTGCAAACGCATCATAAACGATCGTCTGGGCAACACCCTTCTTACCGTCAAGCATGATGTTGTTTACGAGCTTTGTTACAAGCTTGGAACCGTATATAGGATCCGGCAATACGTCTCTTTTGGAAATTTGTCCTCTTCTCGGCACTGTTCTTCCCTCCTTCATCAAATATTATGAACTCATAGGTACTCGAAAGCATTCTTTCGTTAGCGCTCGTCAAAGATGTTGTATATAAACATTTTTTACAGTAACATCAGACGGAGCTAAGATGCTGTTCTTTAATTATACCCGCCTAAGAAATCTTTAAATTACTTCTTCTTAGGTCTCTTTGCGCCGTACTTGGAACGGCTCTGGTTACGGTTTGCAACACCCTGTGCGTCGAGTGTACCACCCCTATGACACAAAGACATCTATGACCCCCGATAGAAACATAATTTGGTCTGCGGGAGACAGGATAGCAATTTTCCAGGGCAGCACATCTGCCGATGAATATGTTCTGGACAACTCCAGCCCCGGCAAGAGCAACGGAAGCTTCGAACTCGCCCATGACAACAGTACGGACAACGGCGACTACAGCGCACCGAGCGGCAAACCAAGAAATATAGCGGTCTATCCTTTCTCGGAAGATCTTACCATCAGTGCCATTCAAAACGGATCAGTGACAGACAGATTCGAGATCGGAGGAATCAGCCTTCCTCAGACTCAGGAATATGTCGCCGGAGGCTTCGGCAACGGCACCTACCCGATGGTTGCAGTGACTCAGTCACTCGAAGACCATTCCCTCAATTTCAAGAATCTCCTGGGAGCGATACAGCTACAGCTGAAAGGTGATCAGACCGTCAGGTCAATAAGCATTGCCGGTAATGATCAGGAACCTGTCTGGGGATTGATTTCCGTCACAGTCTATACTGACGGAACTACTCCTGCAGCAAAGGCAAAGACTTATGGCTCTGTAACCAGAATCCTTGACTGCGGAGACGGTGTCGCCCTCAATGAAGACACAGCAACCGATTTCATGATCGTCCTGCCTCCTGTTGTTTTCAACAAGGGTTTCACCGTAACAGTGACCGACATACAGGAGAATACCTACACATTGAAGACCACATTGCCGAATGCCGTCCTCAGGTCGTCGGTGCTCAGGATGCCTGCTGTCACTCTCGGAAAAGAGGTGAGCGACGAGGAATATGCAGACCCTGTAGAAGATGTGGACATCCGCACAGGTCTGAACCTGCCTCCGGGAGCCACTTACACCATCGAGGCCACTCTCACTCCTGAAAATGCATCAGACAAGACATTGACATGGGTTTCGTCTAATGAGGCCGTTGCAAAGGTGGATCAGAACGGCAAGGTGACTGCCATAGATATCGGAACAGCAAACATCACAGCCATAGCACCCGGTGGAGCAAGCGCATTCTGCAATGTACATGTCCTGTTCCAGAATAAACCTACCAAAGACTATGTTGATGAATATGGTAACAATCTTGGCAAAGGAATTCCTGTTGGGACAACTGTCTGGGCACCTGTCAATTGCGGTTACCATGCGACAAGATATCCATACGGCAAACTATATCAGTGGGGCAGGAAACATGGTCAGGGCGCTTTCGAAGACGAGACTTATCCTTCAGGAGACGACATAGTCTCCGGCCCGGTGACTTATGCGGAAGGTAGTTCACCTGACAATGCAGAAGTCTTCTACACCGCTGCTGAATATCCTTGGGTCTGGTGCAGCGAGGAGACCGAAAATCTCTGGTATGGAGAGAACGGAGCAAAGACTGCAGACGATCCTTGTCCTGACGGATGGCGCTTACCGACATACAATGAAATGGATGAATTATGCTGCACTAATTCCGATTGGACGACAAATGATGCAGGACAGGAAGGATGCTGGTATGGAGGTCTGTTTACATTTACTGAAACATCTCCTAAGATTTTCCTGCCTGCTGCCGGACACATATTCTATGACGGTACCTTCTTAGGACGTAACCGCAATGGATATTACTGGACTTCTTACCTGTTGGATGACCCCGTAGCGGCAAGAGTATTTTCTTTCAATTATGAGGATCCTGCCGGAAGCTGTAACGGTTCCGACGGACTTGTCGGCGGCAATTCCGTCCGTTGCGTAGAAATTTAAAACCGCTGTGATTATTGCTTTAAAACCGCTTGAAGCCGAAACGGATCAAGCGGTTTTTTATATCTGACCATCACAATGTCACGGAAGAAAGTTCAGCTCCAAGCTTGTGCAGTGCCCTTTCTATTTTTTCAATCTGAGCACGGCGAGGCCTGGATACTCCGTGCATGTAGTTCCACATCTGCTTCGAATTTATTCCTGATAGTCGTCCCAATGCTGTTGGAGTAATTATTCCGGAATAATATGCCAGAAACGAGGCGACATCATACTTGTATTCGAACTCATATTCTGCATCAAGCCAATCAGGATACACAAGAGCATCCTTATCACCGATTTCTTCAGTGATCAGACGGACGGTCTCCATCATTTCGGCTTTAGCTTCTTCGACGGTATCACCTGCACCCCATAACATGGGTTCAGACTCACAATAAGCTTGAAATCCGCCATCTGACACTCTGTCAATAATAACTTTTACCTTTAACATAATCCCATCTCCTTTTTCATTCTTTCTGCCAGACCTTTACCAAGTTCCCTTCCTTTGTGGTACGGAACCGGATATGACTTACCATTCTTACGATAAATGATATGACTTCCTGTCTGCCTTACTTTCATCCAGCCATTGGACATAACAATTCTGTGAAACTCGTCATATTTCATATCATCAACACAAAAATAGGAAAATTTTCCATTATTTAATGGTAAAAATGGAATTTCTTCCACTGTTCATACTTTGTAACATTTTGTCACCTCCCCATATCCGCAAAGTTCAGAAGACTTATCCGCGTAAAAAAAAATTACGCAGCTATCTATAAAAAACGGCTATAGAAGGGCGTACAGAGCTGGTATCAAAGCAGATTTTTGTTTGATTTTGTTACAAAATCAAACAAAATTTCATACATAAGTGTCTTCAAATGACCTAATGTGGACTTGACCACGGTAACCAAAAGGAGTAAATTTGCACAAAAGAAACAATCAGAACATGAGGAGGATTCTTTTCATCTTAATGGCAATGGCTTTAGCCACATGCTGCTGCAAGAAAAACAAGCCAGAACAGACCCCGCCTGAACAGGAACCGGACAGGATTCCTATCAGGATTCACACGGAGATAGTGAACGAAAAAGGGTATGAGAACGGGGACAAGATCGGTGTCTATGTCGTAAACTACACGAATGACGTCGCCGGAAAGCTATCTTCGACCGGGAACCATCTTGACAACACGAAATTCACGTTCAACGGCACTGACTGGAAGGCTGAAAGCGACGTTTACTGGCTTGACCAGACTACACCAGCCGACTTTTACTGCTACTATCCGTATTCTTCCGATGCAAGCGATGTATCATCCTTGACCTTCAGCGTAAAAGAAGATCAAAGCACATCAGGCAATCTGAAAGCCAGCAGACTTTTCTATGGAAGAACCGAAGGAGCGGAACCATCTGATGATCCTGTGGACATAATGATGAATCATGCCTTGAGCACATTCATCATCAATCTGGTCCCAGGCAGCGGTTACTCAGAAGAAACATTGGCATCCGAGACAATAAGCATATATGTCAGCGGATTGAAGACCAAAGCGAAACTGAATCTTGCCACAGGCGATGTCACCGCAGACGGAGACCCGAGGATAATGACCCCTTACGGGGAAAACGGCTGTTGGAAAGCAATCGTAGTTCCCCAGGAGACCAAAGACAACATGACCGTCACCGTGTCCGTAGCGTCATATGAACACACCATCACCCCGAATGTGACATTTGAGCAGAACAGACAGCACACATGCACCTTGAAGATCGACAGGATCGGAGAAGGCGTGAATATCATCATCGACGGATGGGAAAGTGATGACATGGATTTCGGAGGAACACTTGACTGACAAACGCAAACATATTCTTTATAAACATACACAGATGAAAGCATCGAGACTGATTACAGGAGTCTTGACCGTTATCGGCATGACTTCATGTGCTCTTGAAGAACCTGCATTCAATCCTCTGGAAGGAGAAGAGGGACTAAAGCCTATCGTGATTGCCGGAAGGATCGATCAGGAATACGTGACAAGAGCAAACGACGAAGGGTTCTGCGACGGAGACGTCGTTGGAATCTATGTTGTGGACTATGAAGGGACCACTCCGGGAACCCTCAGGAATGAAGGCAACCGTGCAGACAACGTACGCTTCACATTCGACGAGAGAGCTTACAGATGGAATCCTGCCTATGAGATCTACTGGAAGGACAAGAAAACCCATATAGACATATATGGCTACTATCCTTTCGGTACTCCTGAAGATGTTGAAAACTACTCATTCGAATTGAAGAAGGACCAGAGAAAACCGGCCGCCCATGGCCAGCTTGGCGGATATGAAGCCAGTGACTTCCTATGGGGCAAGGCAGCCGACAACGAACCTACCGCTTCGGTTATCAGACTCGGTTTCAACCACAAGATGGCTTCAGTAAGAGTCACGCTTGTAGAAGGAATCGGATTTGAAAAAGGCGAATGGGCAGCCGCACAGAAGCAGGTCATTATTCTGAATACTGCACGAAAATCAAGCATCAACCTCAAGACAGGAGTAGTGACCGCATCTGACGAGATTCCTGACACAGGAACTATACCATACAAGGATGGGGACGATTACAGAGCCATTGTCGTACCTCAGACAGTGGCTGCCGGAAAGAATCTGCTCAGCGTCACCATAGACGGAGAGTCATATTTTCTGAAAAAGACAGAAAATATGGTATACAATCCTTCCAAACAGCATAACTTCACGATGACTGTGAACAAGAGGGCTGCCGGAGGTGGTCTCGAATTCGTACTGACTTCCGAAAGCATCACCGTTTGGGAAAATGACCCTGTATCTCATGACGCGATCGCAAGAGAATACGTGACCGTAAATGTTCCTCAAGCCGGCACACTTGACAGCTGCATCGAGAAAGCAGGCAAGGATCTGACAAAGCTCAGAAACCTCAAGATCACCGGTAAGATCAACTCCAGAGACTTTGCGGTGATGAAATATCTGATGACAAGACTCAGCGCCATAAACCTCAAGGAAGCAGTCATAGTTGCAGGAGAAGGCGGTTCCTTGGATCAGGAAGGAAAGCAGAGCTATGGTGCCAACAAAGATGACGAGATTCCCGCTAACGCAATGAACAAGAAGGAAAGTCTCACTTCATTGGTTCTTCCTGACAAACTTAAATATATTTCAGGTAACTCCGGTGGCAATGGAGGAGCATTTGCCGAATGTCACAACCTTTCCGGTTCCTTGATCATACCGGAAGGAGTCGAAGAAATCGGCCACGCAGCATTTGCTGATTGTTCAAGCCTCACCGGTACACTGACTCTTCCATCAACACTTAAAAGAATCGGATCAGCAGAAGGATATATAAGTTACTGGGACGGTGCTTTCAAGAACTGCAACTTTGTCTGCGAACTGATAATTCCTGACAGCGTAGTCGAGATCGGACTCGGCTCCTTCCTCAATTGTGTAAACTTTTATGGAGAATTGAGACTTCCTGACAATCTTGTAAAGATCGGAGCATCTGCATTCCAGGGCTGTAAGAACCTTACCGGGGCCTTGACCATTCCTCAAGGTGTCACAGACATCCCTGAATCATGCTTTGAAGGCTGCTGGTTAGGTGGAACTCTCTCACTCCATGATGGAATCAAGACTATCGGCAACAATGCTTTCGCCAATAACGGATTCAAGGGAGAACTCAGACTTCCAAAAGAACTGGAGGTCGTGGGACCATATACATTCTACAATGATGACTTTTCCGGAGAACTTATTCTTCCGGAAAATCTCCAGACCATCGGTAAATTTGCATTTGCATACAACTGGCGTCTGATGGGAACCATAGTAATCCCTGAAAATGTCATTTCAATAGGTGGAGGTGCGTTCACAAGTTGTGGTGCACAAGGTTACATCCTTCCTGAAGGACTTGAAAGCCTGAGATATGAAGTCAATGACTATGACGGCGCACAATATGGAGTATTTGAAAACAATTTCTATATCGGACGCATAGTCTGCAAGGGAACAATCCCTGCATATGTTCAGGATGGTGCTTTTCATGGTGTGGCAAAAGACAATTTCACCGTCGAAGTGCCGGAATCAGCCATACAACAGTATCAGGCTGCCACAGGATGGAAGGATTTCAAGAGGATTTCGGCTTACCGCAACCTTGTGGTACGTCCTTCTATGGCAACAGCCATAAACACTTCGGTAACACGCAATCTGGTGCTCACTGCAGATGACGAATGGTATGTGGAAAGCCAGCCTGACTGGGTGACTCTCAATAAGACAAGCGGTACAGGCAAGAGCGACATCAGGCTTACATTCGCTGAAATGCCTGCAGGTTCACAACCACGTGAGGGAGAAGTGGTCTTCATGCTAAAAGGCAAGGACTACCGCACCCGCTGCAAGGTTACACAATATGACTATAAATATGCCGAGGACGAGTTCATAACCTTGCAGGAGGCGACAAAAGGCAACGGAAAGATAAACATAGTACTTCTTGGAGACGGATACAGTGCAAAGGATATCAGCGAAGGAAAACTTCTTGAGAACATCAACGAGGCATACGGACATTTCTTCGACATCGAGCCTTACAGAACATATAAGGATTATTTCAATGTATATACTGCAGTATCCGTATCTCCAGAATCCGGCGTGGGAAGCGTGAATACCATCATCTACAACAGATTCAATACTACCGCCAAAGGTGGTGTCACTCTCGGAGGTCGTAATGACAGCGACAACCAGATGATCATCGATTATATATGCAATGCTCCGAATGTATCTGCAGAGAATCTCAACCAGACCCTTGTGATCATGGTGCCTAACACATATGATTACGGAGGAATCTGCTACATGTGGGACG
>JAZOAL010000100.1:0-4501 GCA_045595425.1 Eubacteriales bacterium | reverse complement strand
GTGTCATCCAGGCTGCCGGTCACCTCTTTACGGTAACGGGCAATGAAAGGGATGGTGTTTCCCTCGTCTATAAGGGCAACAGTCCTTTCAACCTGATCCACCTTAAGATTAAATTCCTTAGCAAGTGTTTCGATAATATTCATTTTAATACTCCTTTTCCGGGTAAGTTGTCTATTACTTTATTTTGATGTTAAAACCGACAAACAATAATTTGTCGGGGAGTTTATAAGACTTCCTTTGTAGGGAAGGGGGACCACGCAGTGGTGGATGAGTAGATCATCTAATCCATAGATAAACGGTAGGATGATCTCCTCATCTGTCGCTCCGCGCCACCTTCCCCGCTGGGGAAGGCTAATATTCGTTCATCACGCAATGTATGTTTATAACACTACAAACAGCTCGACAAATTATTGTTTATGTCAAACTATCTGGAATATATAGAATTTTAGATAATCTGTTTCTCTTACATTCCAGAGAATGGGATGATCGGGCGACTGCTGTCTGCCCTCGATCTGGCGGAGTGACACTCCTGCGTCCTTTGCGGCGTCCGCAAGCATTTTGCGGAAAAGCTCATCTGTCATAAAATGAGAGCAGGAGCATGTTGCAAGATAACCGCCTCGGGGAAGCAGTGACATTGCTCTGCGGTTAATCTCCTTGTATCCTCTTACAGCATTTTTAACCGTTCCCGAACTTTTTGTAAACGCAGGAGGGTCAAGAATTATAAAATCATAATCGCATTTCTTTTTCTCGCCCATCTCTGTGAGAAGCTCGAAAACATTAGCGCAGGTAAACTGCATATTTCCCGTCAGACCGTTAAGCTCGGCGTTAGCACGAGCCATATTTACCGCGTCCTCGGAAATATCAACTGCGTTGACGAGCTCCGCCCCCGCCTTTGCGGCATTGAGCGCGAAAGCCCCCGTATGAGTAAAGCAGTCAAGCACTCTCTTGCCCTTTGCGATCCTCGCCACCGCCGCGCGGTTATATTTCTGATCAAGGAAAAAGCCTGTTTTCTGACCGTTTATATAATCGACCTTGTATTTTATACCGTTTTCAATTATCTCGGTCTCGCCCGAGAGCTTGTCCGAAAGCCCTTCCAGCTTGTAAAATCCGCTGTAACGCTCCATGCCCTCAAGCTCGCGTATCGAGCCCTCATTTCGCTCATATATCGCCTTTACGGGTTCGCCCATTTCCGCAAGTATATCCACAAGAGCACGGTAAATAACATCCTTCACAAGCTCTGTTCCAAGACAAGCTACCTGAGTTACAAGCACATCACCGAATCTGTCAACCGTAAGTCCCGGGAAGGAATCAGCCTCACCGAAAATAAGACGGCAACAGGAAAAATCATCCCCCATAACAGTCCTTCTGTATTCGAGAGCATAGCCCACACGCCTGCGGTAAAAAGCATCATCAAACTTATCGTTTGCATTGCGGGAGATTATGCGGACAAGGATCTTTGAGCGGTCGTTATAATATCCCGTTCCGAGAAATCTGTCTTTTTTTGAATAAACGTCAACAAGCTGGCCGTTTACGCACTCGCCTGTCTTCTCCGTGACCTCCTCGCCATAGACCCATGGATGACCAAGCCGCACCGTCCGCTCGGATTTTTCTGTTATCTTAACCTTTGGAAAATTTCTTTCTGCCATATCTGCTCCGTTATTTTGCGGCATCCTCAAGTGCCGTGATTTCTTCCGTTGTCAGCTCTCGCCATTCTCCCCTTCGCAGGGCTTCATCAAGCCTGAGAGGGCCGAAAGTCACCCTCTCAAGATAGGTTATCTTATTATGGACCGCCTCAAACATACGCTTTATCTGATGATATTTACCCTCTGTAAGGGTTATATAACCCGAAGAAGCATCCTCCGAAAGCTCTATCTCTGCAGGCTTTGTTTCATAGCCGTCATCAAGTGTAACGCCTGCTTCAAGCTGTTCCTTTTCCCCATCAGTCAGCGCAAATTTCGATTTGTAAGCATAAATCTTCTTCACATGCCGTTTTGGCGAAAGAAGCCTGTGTGAGAGCTCGCCGTTATCTGTTATCAGCATAAGCCCGAGGGTATTTTTGTCAAGCCTTCCGCAGGGAAAAAGATTAAATTTTCCATATTCCTCGGGAAGAAGATCAAGCACGGTCGGATCTTTTCCGTCCTCTGTCGCACTGACATATCCTTCGGGTTTATTCAGCATAATATATCTGAATTTCCGATAGGTAACTGTTCTTCCGCAAAAAACGACCGTGTCCTTTTCGGGATCGATATGTATAGCGGTGTCCTTAACAGGCGCACCGTTTACGAGAACGCCTCCGCGCCTTGCGGCAGATGCCGCTTCCTTACGGGTAGCGATACCCATGCTTGACAGCAATTTATCGATTCTCAAAGCGGCATCCCCCTTTTTCACATCATCGCGAGAAATATCAGCAGTATAGCACCTGCGATCACAAGACCAAGTGAAAAGCCCAGCGCAAAATTCAACGCAAAGCCTTTTTTCTTGATTTTTACCTTCATTTTTGTCTTCCCGAAATGCAAAAATAGTTTTTCTGACTTCGGTAAAAAACATACTTATATATTTTAACATATTTCCGCCGATTTGTAAAGAATTTTGCAAGATATTTATGGAACGCACAAATTTTATATTGACTTCACGGTATATGTGCATTATAATTATAGCAGAAAATAAAATTCGACATAATAAGGAGTAAAAAATGAATTTCAGCTTCGATTATCACAAATCTCTCCGTGATCTTCACGTTGGTTGCGAGGCCCCGAGAGCTTATTACATCCCCTACCAGAGTGAAGCCGCGGCGACAAAAGATGACCGCACCCAAAGCGCGAATTTCATTTCTCTCTGCGGCGATTGGGATTTCAGATATTATCCCTCTGTTTCCGAGATAGAGGATTTCTGCGCGGAGGGCTTTGACTGCTCTGATTTTGATAAAATGACCGTTCCCATGAGCTGGCAGGTGAAATATGAAAAAGGCTATGACACTCCAAACTATACTAACGTAAATTATCCTTTTCCCATTAACCCTCCCCATGTTCCAAATGAAAATCCCTGCGGGCTCTATGTGCGTTCCTTCAATGTAACCGAAAAAATGCTGAAGGAAAAAACGCTATATCTCAACTTTGAGGGAGTTGACTCCTGCTTCTATCTTTTTGTTAATAATAAGTTTGCCGCATACAGTCAGGTCAGCCATATGACAAGCGAGATCGATATTACACCTTTTGTTCATAAGGGCAAAAATACTCTTAAGGTGCTGGTTCTCAAATGGTGTGACGGCTCCTATCTTGAGGATCAGGATAAATTCCGCTTCAGCGGTATTTTCAGAGAGGTCTATCTTCTCATGCGAGATCCCGTACATATCGTTGATATCTACGCAAGACCAGAAATCTCAAAAGATCTGAATCATGCAGATATCGACCTTTCACTTACCGCCAACGGCAAGTGCGAGGCTTCCTATAAGCTGATCTGTCCCTGCGGAAAAACCGTTGCCGATGGCAAGATCAATGTAAGCAAGGAGGGCTCAGCACTGATCTCAATCGATGATGTTGTGCTTTGGAACGATGAAGAACCTGAGCTTTATTCTCTCATCATCACCGCCGGAAGCGAAACCGTCTGCATCTTTCTTGCCCTTAAGCGCATTGAAACCATAAACAGAGTTATCTACATAAACGGCAAAAAGGTCAAGGCAAAGGGTGTAAACCGACATGACAGCGATCCTATCCTCGGCTCGGCAACTCCGATAGATCATATGCTGCGCGACCTTTATATCCTCAAGTGCCACAATGTGAATACCATTCGCACAAGTCATTATCCTAATGATCCCCGTTTTCTCGGTCTTTGCGACAGGCTGGGCTTCTATGTTGTTGACGAGACCGACCTCGAATGTCACGGCATGACCCGCAATTATAACAGCATGAGCCCTTGGGACGATCTCTCGGATTCCGATGAATGGACTGAGGCTTATCTCGACAGAGTAAAGCTGATGTTTGAGCGCGACAAGAACCATGGCTGTGTTATCTTCTGGTCTCTCGGAAACGAATCGGGCGTGGGCAAAAATCAGAAGATAATGGCTGATTATCTCCACGAGAGAATGCCCGGCTGCTTCGTTCACTGCGAGGATCTTACGACCAGAATAATAAAAGATACTCAAATCTCAAAGAAAGCAAAGGAAAACAATTGGAATTTTGTCGATGTTGACAGCCGTATGTACCCTTCTGTTTACGAGATCGATGACAAGCATCTGAAGGATAAAAGCAATAAGCTTCCCTTCTTCCTTTGCGAATATTGCCATGCAATGGGCAATGGCCCGGGAGACCTTAAGGAATATTGGGATTATATCTACAAGCATGATTCCTTCTTTGGCGGATGCGTATGGGAATTTACCGATCATTCAGTCGCTGCGGGCGAAAATAAATATGCCGATCCTCACTATGTTTACGGCGGCGACTTTGGCGATTTTTCCACCGACTCCAACTTCTGCGTTGACGGTCTCGTTTATCCCGACAGACGC
>JAZOAL010000099.1:0-5249 GCA_045595425.1 Eubacteriales bacterium | reverse complement strand
GATTGTTCTGGTTATTCTGATTGTTCTGGCTTCTGTTCTGATTCTGGTTGTTCTGCATTTCGGTATACCCCTTTCAATAACATAATCGTAATCTTTCAATTACAACCATATTATCTCCCGAGAAAACTTTATTTATTCGCTGCCCAGAAAATGCCCATAATTTATATGTCTTGTTATATCCAGTAAATTCTGCATAAAAGAAAAGGAAAAGATCATGGAAAAAACAAGATCGAAAAACCAAACTGCTTCAAATCTTATAGGCATGGCAAAGAAGTAAAACGGCACACAAGCCGCCGCCAGCACACCGAAAATACCTGTTATGACAAGTGGACGGCAAAGCTCAAAATGGAGCTCCCTTGTAGCCCTTTCGGGATCAAACGCATCTGTTCCCCGCATAAAATATCCGGTATACTTTTTCACAATATCGCGAGCTATGAGCAAAGAGGAGATAACTGTAAAAATCACTCCTACAGCTTCGGCTAAGGACAAAACAAACATTTTCTCCCAAGCGGAATATACGACAGGATTTCGCATGATCTGTTCGCGTATAAAATTCGCATTGAAGGCGGCCCGAGATATTTCAAGCGCAAGGGATCCAACCCCCATAATAACTGCGCCGGCAAATGTAAATTTCCATTTTGATGTATATCTTCTGACATATAACGCCGCAGCTCCAAACAAGGCCGCCGAAATTATATTCGGAAGAATATTATATTCATCGAAATAAACATTAACGCAAAAAAAAGCCGCACAGATGAATATCGTTCTTGCATAAAACGCAAACTTTTTCATGAAATAAACGCGATCCGGCAGGATCTCGGCGGCATATTTATCTTTAAGTGCGCATATAAAGGCTTTGTCCTTTCTGATGCCCATGTAATAACGCAGCGCTTTCACGAGCCAAATTCCGCCGAGTATAAACATAATAATAACGGCGATGGTTCTGTAAAGAAAAATGAAGTCGTAATAATTTATAAGAGAATCGCTGTATTCATAGTTCAGAAGCGATGTAAATTCCGGAAGGACGGGAGTAACAGCTTTGAAAAGGACAAAAAATACAGTTGTTCGCCGAAATTTTTCTGTATTTGAAAGCGCACGTTCACATATCAGGCGACGCTTTTGCTCTCGTCTTTCAAATGCCGAACGGTGTTTTTCGTCGGCAAAGGCAGGAAACTCACGTGGAATATACTTTTTTCTTCCGAGAACAAAGGTTCCGTCAAGCCTTTCGCCGAGATACAAAAGCCCCCCAAAGAGATTTAAATATGCCGGAATGACATATATCAGATCAAATAGGTTCATAACAAAGGTGAAAAGAAGCATGCTTACCGGAAATTCGCGCGGAGTTACCATTCCGAAAAGCACCACTATAAGCCCGAATTTGATTGCGTTGCATATGGCGGCTTTTTGAAAAAATCTCCTTGCATCGGCGATCTTTTCATTGATCTCGGCAAATTGCGTGAGACCTGCGATCATTAAAAGATAACCGAAAACATCGGGAATTACATCGATGATTGCAATATCAGGATTGAAAAGGAAGAAGGTGGACGCAATGATGTATCCGATACCGAGATTTTTTTTGATCTTACTATGCTCTGCACTCATCGCTTCACCTCATTTCTTCTTTTTCCTGTTTTTCTTTTTTTCATTATCTTGTTTTATCTTATTTTCGGCATAACTCTTGGTTTTTTCATATATCTCTTGTTCACGCTTCTCAGCGGCATCGAAAAGCTTATTGAGAAAGGGAATTCTGGAGGGCTTCCTCGGTGCTTCCTCATCCCCCTCTTCGCAAATATTCTTATAGCAAGAATAGAAGAGCGCGAGATTCAAAATTATGATCAAAACCGGATATATGACTGCCGCAATTACTAAATATTTCGCAAAAGCGGCACCGAAATACCAAGAAATCCATGCGGCAAATGACAAAATCAATTCCATACATCCGAGAAGCGCATAATTCAGCGCCCTTCTTTTAAGACCTATTATGCCGACATCTCCTGCGATCTTCCCTATTGCAAAATATATCAGAGCGTGAAAAGGAATCGACACTATAAGAAATGCCGCAAGAAGATAGGAAAAGGTATTTTCTCCCGCGATATCTTGAGGCAAAATCGAAGCAACACTCATTGCCATTGCCAAAAAAGCAAGTATAACACTCGCGGTATAGGCATAGCGGAATCTGATCTCGAATTCCGATAGCTTTGAAAGCCCCGACATCATAACCGCACAGCCCATTAAAGCAAAAATATATCCGAATGGATTAAGCGACATCAGATATGCCGCCGCATATCCGAAAAACAACAGTCCGAACCCCATGATAGCTCCTTAATCTTCATCTGCGCCCGATTTATTTGCGCCGCAGCATTTCTTATATTTGAGTCCGCTTCCGCAGGGGCAGGGATCGTTTCTGCCGACCTTTTCGGAGGTGCGCACAACGGTTGTTCCGATCTTTTTGGTGTTTTTCTGCACAGAAGCTCCGCCGGCAAAGCCTTCTGCAAGAGGCTTTGCCACCTCAGCTCTTTTAATTTCAGCTTCCGGGCGGGGTCTTATCGTCAAAATCGTTCTTACGGTGTTTTCTCGGATCTCAGCAACCATCTCGTCAAACATATCGGCACCTGCTATGCGATATTCTGTCACAGGATTTCTTTGGGCATATGCCTGAAGGCTGATACTGTCCTTAAGATCATCCATTGCATCGATATGATCCATCCATTTAAGGTCAACATTGCGCAGAATTACCGCACGCTCAACCTCGCGGAATCTCTCTTCACCGAAAAGCTCCTCCTTTTCTTCATAAAGCTTAAAGGCTCTTTCAGTGAGCAGCTCTGTGATATCCTCCTTAGAAAGCTTCGAGAGCTCTTCCTCGGTATATTTAAAATCCGAATCAGTGCAAAGCAGACCTCTGTAATGATTGCGCAGTCCGTCAAAATTCCAGTCTGCAGAGGACTCTCCGCCGATAAATGAAGCAACCGTCTCCTCGATAGTTGAAGTTATCATCTTCTTAACGGTTTCGCTCATATCCTCACCGTCCAGCACTGCCTGACGCTGTTTATAGATGATGTTTCTCTGCTGATTCATTACATCATCATATGTGATAACATTTTTACGGCGTTTGAAGTTCATCTCTTCTATGCGTTTTTGAGCACTTTCGATCGATCCGGAAAGGATCTTGGCATCGATGGGCATATTTTCGGGATATTTAAGCGCTTCAACCATGCCGATGATCCTTTCACTGCCGAAAAGACGCATAAGATCATCTTCGAGCGAAAGGAAGAATCTGGATTCTCCGGGGTCGCCCTGTCTTCCCGAACGTCCTCTGAGCTGATTGTCAATGCGGCGTGATTCATGTCTCTCAGTACCCAGAATAAACAGACCGCCCGCATCTCTGACCTTTTTCGCCTCGGGTTCTATCTCCTTTTTATAGTGTTCATAAAGCTCTCTGTACACTTTGCGTGCTTCTCTTACCTGCTCGTCATTTATATCGGATGTGCCCGTTGCCATTGCAATCAGCTCTTCGGGGATTTCACGGCGGCGCATTTCAGCCTTCGCCATATATTCGGGGTTGCCGCCAAGCATAATATCGGTTCCTCTTCCCGCCATATTGGTGGAGATAGTGACCGCTCCGAATTTTCCCGCTTGCGCGACGATCTCTGCTTCTTTTTCATGATATTTCGCATTGAGAACCGTATGAGGTATGCCGTTTCGCTTCAGCATTGCCGAAAGCTCCTCGGATTTATCTATGGAAACCGTACCGACAAGCACAGGCTGTCCCTTTTCGTGACATTCCTTTACCTGCTCAACAACGGCATCATATTTGCCTCTTATATTCTTATATACGGCATCATTACGGTCGTTTCTGATCATAGGCTTGTTTGTCGGCACTTCAACAACATCAAGATTATAGATCTCGCGGAACTCATTGTCCTCGGTAAGTGCTGTACCGGTCATACCCGAAAGCTTTGAATACATGCGGAAATAGTTCTGGAAGGTTATTGTTGCAAGAGTCTTATTTTCCTTTTGAACTTTGACGCGTTCCTTTGCCTCGATCGCCTGATGCAAGCCGTTTGAATAACGTCTGCCCGGCATAAGTCTGCCCGTGAAGGAGTCAACTATTATAACGCCGTTTTCGCCATCGACAACATAGTCTACGTCACGGTGCATTATACCGTATGCTCTAATTGCCTGATTTATATGATGAGAAAGGGTTGAATTTTCAGGGTCGGAGAGATTTTCGATGCCGAAGAATGCCTCGGCCTTTCTAACGCCTTCTGCGGTGAGGATTGCGTTATGCGCCTTTTCGTCAACTATATAATCCGCATCGATATCATCATTATCCTTCTTATCATCAAGCTCCTTGATCACAAATTTGCGAAGCTTACGAACAAAAGAATCAGCTCTGTCATAAAGCTCTGTTGATTTTTCGCCTTCACCGGAGATAATAAGAGGCGTTCTTGCTTCATCGATAAGAATAGAATCCACCTCATCGACAATAGCAAAGGCATGTCCGCGCTGAACGGTATTTTGTTTATAGACCGCCATGTTATCACGCAGATAATCAAAGCCATATTCGTTGTTTGTTCCATAGGTGATATCTGCAAGATATGCCTGCTTTTTCTCGGCTCTGTTTTGACCGTGAACAACAAGGCCTTTTGTCAGACCCATAAATGCGTATACTCTGCCCATTTCTTCACTGTCACGGCGCGCAAGATAATCATTGACAGTTACGATATGGACGCCTTTCCCGGTCAGAGCATTCAGATATGCCGGCATGGTTGCTACGAGAGTTTTTCCTTCACCTGTTTTCATTTCCGCAATTCTGCCCTGATGCAGAATAATACCGCCGAGAACCTGAACACGGAATGGACGTTTTCCGAGAACTCGGTCGTCAGCTTCTCTGACCGCAGCAAAAGCATCCGGAAGGATATCATCAAGTGTTTCTCCTTCTCGGAGACGCTTTTTTAGCACAGCGGTGGTTCCGCTGAGCTCATCGTTTGTCATAGCCTTATATTTTTCTGAAAGCGAGTCAACAGCATCTGCGGTTTTCTGAAGTTTTTTTATCTGTCTCTCGCTGTAAGTGCCGATAAGCTTATCTATAAGTCCCATTTAAGACCTCCTGAAGAAATTTTAAATACAATTATATTTATTGTACCACAAAATGCTTATAAATACCATAATATTTTGTAAATTTTATTATTTCTAGTTGATATGTTAATAAAAATGTAATATAATATTCTGGACATTATGATTTGGAG
>JAZOAL010000098.1:0-3757 GCA_045595425.1 Eubacteriales bacterium | reverse complement strand
ATCTTCGCCGTCCTCATCAACGTAGCTGATGGCGTGGAGGTCATCATCTCTTTCGTGATAAATCACACGACAGGCATTAGCGTCGCTCGGATCGTGAGGCATTTCGTCGAGATCATAGAAGAAGTACAGCATTCCGGTCTTTGGCAGAACACCGTCCTTATCGAATTTTGTAGCCTCGGCAAGATTAATTTGTCCGATAAAGGAAAGATCATATTCCTCGCCGTCCACCTCAATGGTGGGCCATTCAAAGCCATCGAAAATATCGGGTGCGCCGAAAAGCTTGGATGCGCCAACAGGCAGTTTTTCATCCGCGTAGCTCGTTTTCAATCTAATACTATTCATACTTATCCCTCCTTGTGGCTATATTATCTCATGTTTCCCCTTTGCCGTGGTCGCTTTTACAGCGACATTTTAAAACACATCAAATCCAAGCTCATAAAGCATTTCGTTAATATCGTTAAAATCAAAAACCTGTCGTGATATGCAAAATGCAATAGCAAGATCGTATTCCTCCGATCTTGACAGGCTGTATCCGGCAGAAGACAAAAGCGCGTCCGCATCTTCTCTCGAAAGCTCAAGGGCAAGACACAAGGCAACAACCGTTTTCTTGCACGGAACGTATTTTTTGCTCGAACGGATCTTGGAAAAGAGTCTTCGATCGATCCTGGCTCTTTTGTATACGTCGCTATCCTTTTGTCCGGTTCTGTCTATCAACATAAATAACAGTTCATTGAATGAAGCGTCCTTATTCTCAAGCATATAGAGCTGAACCTCACTCATATTGATCTCTGCCATGCGAAGCCCGAAGGCTGCGCTTACGATAGGCTCACCGCCTTGTTCTATGTATTCTTTGCAAAGCTTTGCTAATTTCTTCATTTTGGCTCACCCTTGGAGGCAAGAAAAGCCTTGAACTTTCCCTCATAGCCCGAGTAGTCAAAGGCGTTTTCGGCAATCTCAATATCCTTGCGCAGATTGATCTCTTTTAGTCCGCGCAGGTATTTGAAGGCGCTTTCCTCAATCCGTTTCACGCTATCGGGCAAAATGATTCTTGCCGGCGTGAGGAAATAAGGATCATCTTCGGCTTTTCTGTCACTAAAAGCCCCTGAACAGATTACCTCAACTCCCTTTGGAACCTCAACCGTCTCGTCGTAACCGTTGTAAAGGCAAAGGAAACGTTCACCCAAGACAACAAACTGTTCGTCCTTAAGTTTCTCCATAAACGGAGTACCCCTGAAAGCGGCATTGTCAATTTCCATAAGACTGTCCGGAAAATTGATATCCTCAATTCCCGTGTCCGCGAAGGCATAGAAGCCCAGCACCTCAATTTCGTCGGGGAGTGTGACTCTTTTTAAATAGCGGCAGTCTGAAAAGGCGAATGAACTGATCTTCTTAAGAGTGGATGGCAGTACCACTTCCTTGAGCTTTGTCTCGCAAAAAGCCTTGTGACCGATCTCGACAACTCCTTCGGGAACAACGATCACGTCACCCTTTGGCGCGTGATTTTTTGTGCACTCCGTTTTCGATATCGAATTTCGGCAGAGATGCTTCATACTCATCAAGTGACATATCGGAAAGCTTAATTTCAAAGACCAAGCTTTCATCCACCCAGTCGCCGCAAACCTGATGTCCGTCGCTATAGGACAGCCTTGCCGTTTCATTTAATTTGAATATATACTCGCCATCCTTTGGGACAAACAGGGTTATCTCATCATCGGTGAGCCTTTTAACGATTGCTTTTTCGCTATGACCCCAAAGCCTCACTTCACTGCCTTCGGTGATTTGGACATCATAGATGCCGCGATCACCCGCTTTGGAACCGTTTTTTTCGATCGTTTCATCCCATTTGATATGTAAATAGAGTTTTTTTGCCATAAGCATCACTCCCTTTGGCACTTTGTTTTCATTAAATTATGAATCGCTTTTCTTATTATTTTTTTCCTCGCGGCGTTTTTTGAGAGCTGCCTTCTTGCCGATACCGCGAAATGCGTTCTTCATATAGCGTCCCGTAGGATACAAATAGTATTTTCCGTCAGGCCAGAAGCCTTCCTCCATTTCCTGCCACTTGCGGTGGAACCTATCGACCCAATCGAAAATGGCATGACATAACGCATCGTCCTCATTCTCGTCCGAATACACGTTTCCGTCCGCCATAGCACGTCTGCAATATTTCTCGATTTTTATAAAATTTATCAATGCGCCTTTACCTGCATAAATATCTGCAAGTAGCCAGCTCGCCCTTCCGCTTCCTTTGTCCGAAGCGTCCTTAAGAATCTGTATTGCCTGATCTTCACAATTATACTGCGTGTGATATATGCCGATCGCCATAATTACCATAGCCTCGGGGTCTCCTTTTTCCGCATCTTCAATGGCAGCTTCCATTCTTTGCATATGTTTAAGCTCCCACGCTTCTCTTGCTGCTTCCCAGCTTGACATCGCTACACCTCCTATCAAGTATTCTGTTGCGATAATTCAAAGTGATTGTCACGACGGTTTATTTCTTCCATTCCTCGCTATCGGGATCACGGGAAGTCGACAGCGTTGCGTTTTCCCGCATGGCTGCTCGATCGTCTCGGTTTCTTCTGCGCGAAAAAGACCTGTAACACAAGTTAGCGAAATCATCAAAGTTATTAAGAATATACTTTACCTCTTCACCGCCTGTCAGCTCACAATACTGTTTATATAGCTCCTTTGCTTTGGCCGAATCAAATCCTTCGAAGTCTCCATCTTGGCGGATTTTATGATATTTTCCGCAACCGATCTCTGCCATAAACAGAATTTCCTCCGGGGTGGGAGAGACGGACTTTTCCTTTAGCAATTCATACGCTCTTTTTTGCTCAGGCTTGGGAGTCTTATTGATAAAGGAGCTCCAAAGCGGCAGATCCGAGAGAAGACGAGCGATCTCTTCACAGCTTTCGGGTGCAGGACGGGTGACTACCTCGTCTGCCAAGGATTGAAGGCTAAAGCATTTTTTGTTTTGGTTACTCATTTGTTATTCCTTTCCTGCAATGTGCTCTTAAAAGTTGAAGAATGCTAAGCACAGCATATCATCCGCGCCACGCAACAGATCATCAATGACACTCTGCTTCACTGCTCCCAAGTCTCGCGGAGCGTCCTCTGCTTTTTTCGCAACGGCAAGCAGTTGTTCTGCGGTTATATTCTGAGGGATGGGAAATACCAAAATAGCACGAGCGGTGTTGGTATCGATGTCAAATCCGACACCAAGCTTGCCGTCATTATAAAGGGTGTAGACAAACAGCTTCTCGGGATCTGCCTCTTTCGCATTTACCGTAAAGGTATATACCGATTCTGCCTTCATACCAAAAGCTTCCCATACACCGTCGGGATCGTCGTCCTCCTTGCGATACTCCACAAATAAAACCTTGGACGTACCGTTCTTCATTCCCACGGTAGTCCACTCTCTGCGGATGCCGCCGTGGGGTGGGACATTCCAGTCGTACATAATGCAAACGTCTTTTTCTTCTTCGTCTATGCCGTATGTTTTTTCACAGTTGATATAATAATGTTCCCAAGCCATATTGTTATTCCTCACTTTCTCTTACTTAAGCAGCAATACAACTTCCGTTGCAGCGATCGTATCATAGGCGACACCCTCACCACGAAAAATGGTATCTCGTTCTCTATAATACAGGGTAAAAACCTTGCTGTTTCCGTCAGAACCCTCGCGGCAGAAATACAGCACATCATCCACCAGCGCCCGAACAGAAACGCCCTGGACCCATATAAATTCGTTGTTTTT
>JAZOAL010000097.1:0-4927 GCA_045595425.1 Eubacteriales bacterium | reverse complement strand
CCCGCAAAAATCAGACCATTATCATCTGATTTTTGCGGGGCTGTTCTGCTTTTAATATCTCACAAGCTCAGCGAGATAACCCATTATTATTTTTATATATCTATTGATTTATATACAAAAATATAGTATAATATTTCGAATAAATGCAATTTAAAAGGGGTGACAAAATGCTCTTCGGCAAGCATATCAATAGATATTATCTGCGTTATTCCCTGCCGCTTATCATCGGAATACTGGCACTTGTGGTTATCGACTATCTTCAGCTTATCGTTCCAAGGCTTTATCAGCTTGTGATAAACGGTCTCAATCGCGGAGTGGTCTTTCATGAGGGCAAAACAGTTCCCTTTGACATGAATTTTCTGCTGGATGAGATCTGTTTTCCAATGATATTTATCATTTTATTTATAGCACTGGGACGTTTTCTCTGGAGAATATGCTTCTTCGGCTCGGCAATAAAGGTTGAGACCGACCTGCGCCGCCGTATGTTTGACCACTGCAAGGAGCTTTCACGGCAATATTATCAGGTAAATAAAGTGGGAAATCTCATGTCCCTTTTCACAAATGACCTTGAAACGGTTCATGACTGTTTCGGATCGGGGGTCCTGATGCTTTGTGACGCGCTTTTCCTTTGCATCATGGCACTCTCAAAAATGGCAGGCATGAATGTTCTGCTCACATTGTTCTCCCTCATTCCCATGGTGATTTTACTTTTAGGCGGTCTCATCACCGGTAAATATATGACTAAAAAATGGGAGACCAGACAAGAAGCTTTCTCTCACCTTTCTGACTTTTCTCAGGAAAGCTTCGCGGGCATTTCTGTTATAAAGGCATTTGTCAAAGAAGGCAAGGAGCTTCTCGCCTTCCGAAGGCTGAACAAGGAAAACGAAAAGGCAAATGTTGAATATACAAAGCTTTCTGTCATGCTGAATATATCGGTAACTCTGCTTGTTGAATCTGTCATCTGCGTCATTCTCGGCTATGGCGGATATCTTGTCCATGAGGGCATCTTCAACGCGGGACAACTCGTTGAATTTATTGGATATTTCGCCTCTATAGTCTGGCCTGTTATGGCGATCTCCCAGCTCATTGAAATGGGCTCCAGAGGACGGGCTTCCCTTGGCAGAATAAGCGAGCTTCTTGACACTGAGGTTGATGTTGCCGACCAAGAAAACGTCACCGATATCTCCGAGCTTCGCGGTGATATAGAATTTCGAGATCTCACATTCCGCTATCCGGGAGGCGAATACGATGTTCTCACAAATGCTTCGTTTAAGATAAATGCAGGCGAAAACGTCGGCATCATCGGCAAAACGGGTGCAGGAAAAACAACTATCGTTGATCTTATTCTGCGTACATATAATGTCCCTGACGGTACTATCTTCCTTGACGGAAAGGATATCAACACCCTGCAGATCAAAGCAGTGCGTAAAAACGCAGCCTATGTTCCTCAGGATAATTTCCTTTTCAGCGACACAATCGAAAACAACATCGCTTTCGCGGCAGAGGGCGGCACTCATAACGATATTGTCAGAGCCGCAGAGCTCTCGGATGTTCACGGCAATATTTCAGAATTTGCCGATGGCTATAAAACTGTATTGGGAGAGCGCGGCGTTACCGTTTCGGGCGGTCAAAAGCAGCGTATATCCATTGCACGCGCGCTGATGAAAAACGCCCCCATACTCATTCTCGATGACTCGGTTTCAGCTGTTGACGTCAAGACCGAAAAAGTGATCCTGCAAAATCTCAGAGACATAAGAAACGGCAAAACTACTATTCTTATTGCTCATAGAGTAACGACTATAGAAAATATGGATAAGATAATCTTCATCGGTGAGGGAAAGATCATTGCCGTCGGCACTCATGCCGAGCTCTATGAGAGCTGTCCCGCCTATAAAACCACGGTCGATCTCCAGCGTCTCGATGACGAGCACTCGCAAAATGAACAAGGAAAGGCGGTGAGCGCAAATGCGTGAGTTTTTTCCCATCATCGTTATCGGTGCCATTATCGGCATCTTCGCCGTCATTTTCCTTGCCGCATATATTTCCCTGAAGGATAAAAAACAGTCGATCGGCTTTGATAGAAGCATGAAGGATTCCGAGATCGTCCGCAGACTTCTCGTATATGCTAAGCCCCATGTGAAAAGCTTCGCTTTCGTACTCATCCTCATGACCTTCTCCATTGCCTACGAGATCATCTCCCCTCTGCTGGTGGGATATATAGAAGGAATGATCAAGGACGATTTTGAGATGAGCCGACTGCTTTCGATCGTTGCGGTATATGCAGGTATACTTATCGTTTCTCTTATATGCACATATGTTCAGTCCATAGTCCTTCAGAAAACAGGACAAAAGATACTTTCCGCGCTCCGCGAGGATATTTTTACACATATCGAAAGTCTTTCTCATGCACAGCTCAATACCATGCCCGTCGGCAAGCTGGTAACCAGAGTTACCAATGACACCAATGCCATATCCATGATGTTTACCAACATCATCGTAAATCTGGTGAGAAGCTGCTTCACCATTCTCGGAGTGCTTGCGGCAATGCTTCTCCTCAACTATGCTCTGACGCTTATGGTGCTCTGCTTCGTTCCCTTTATAGTGCTCTTTACAGTTATCTTCCGCAAGTTTTCAAGAAGGGCATACCGCCGCGTTAAAGACGGTACAACAGCCATAAATACCTTCCTCTCCGAAAATCTTTCCGGCATGAAGATCATTCAGATATTCAATCGGGAAGATCGCAAAATGCAGGATTTTTCAAGACAGAATGAGGCTCTCGGAAAGGCAAAGAATGAGCAGATCTTCGTTTTCGGTATCTTCCGCCCCGTGGTATATATGCTTTATGTTGCCTCGGTTCTCTGCCTTCTTTATCTTGGCGGGCGGGGCTATATCAAGGATACGGCATTTCTCGGTCAAACCATCACAAGTGCAACCGTCGTTACCTTCTATATGTATGTAAACAAGTTTTTTAACCCCATCCAGAGTCTTGCAGAGCAGTTCAACTGGCTGCAATCGGCACTGGCCTCGGCGGAAAAGATCTTCACCGTTTTCGATATAAAACCCGATGTTGTTGACGAGCCCGATGCCATCGAGCTCGACCATGTTGAAGGCAACATTGAGTTTAAAAATGTTTGGTTCGCCTATAATGAGGGGGAATGGGTGCTGAGAGATGTCTCGTTCAAGGTGAATGCAGGCGAAACCGCGGCATTTGTAGGCTCAACAGGCTCGGGCAAGACCACTATCCTTTCACTTATCTGCCGAAACTATGACATTCAAAAGGGCGAGATACTGATCGACGGCATCAACATAAAAAAAATAAAGATCTCCTCTCTTCGCAGTCATTTTGGACAGATGCTTCAGGATGTTTTCCTTTTCTCCGGCACGATCTGAAGCAATATTCTGCTTCGGATGGAGGGAGTGGAGGACGAAAAGGTCTTGGAAGCCTGCCGATATGTAAATGCGGACAAGATCATAAATAAGCTTCCCGGGGGGCTTGATGAAGAAGTTCGCGAACGCGGAAACAATTTCTCCGCAGGTCAGCGCCAGCTTATCTCATTCGCCAGAACCATCATCCATCACCCCGAGGTCATGATCCTCGATGAGGCAACGGCAAATATAGATACTGAAACCGAGGCGCTCATTCAGGATTCGCTTGAAAAGCTGATGAATATCGGAACCCTGCTCATCGTGGCACACCGCCTCTCAACCATTCGCCATGCGGATAATATCATTTTCCTTTCACACGGCGAAATTGTTGAACAAGGCTCACATGAGGAGCTCCTTGAGAAAAAGGGACGCTATTACGGTCTTTATATGCTCCAAAAGGACAAAGAAAAGCTTCAAAAAACTCTATGATATAGAATAATTTAAAGGAGAGATAAAATAATTAACATTACAGGAAAATGGTACGGTCGCGACTGTGCGGAATTTGATTTTGAGGGCAGACGAGCTACTCTTGTGTTTCCACAGGCCCCTGACGAGAAGAAAAACTGGACTCTCAAAACAGAATACCGCGATGCTTTCCCGGAAACAGAGCTTGCTTTGCTTGACAAGGGCTTTCATGCTGCACATCTGGAAAACCAAAGCCGTTTTGCAACAAAGGAGGACTGCGATGCAAAGGCAAGATTTGTAAAATTTCTGCACGAAACACTGGGACTGCGTGATAAATGTGTTCCGGTCGGAATGAGCTGCGGCGGTGCACATGCAATGAATTTTGCAGGCTATCACCCTGAATGTGTGATTTGTATGTTTATCGATGCACCGGTTCTGAATTTCTGTGACTACCCCGGAAGACTGGGGGATAGCTTCGAAAAGGTTTGGGAAAATGAGTTTATCAAAGCATATCCCGGCATAACACGCGCAAAGCTTCTGGATTTCGAATATCATCCGATAAATCGGATACAAACACTCAAGGAGCACAGAATACCTATCCTTATGCTTTACGGCTCAGAGGATATCACCGTCCGCTATGCGGTTAACGGTAAGCTTATGGAGCTTGAATATGAGGATTCTCCGGAGCTTCTCACAGTTATGTGCAGAAGCCTTCAAGGTCACCATCCCCACGGCTTTCCGCAAAACCCGGAAAAGATCACAGATTTTATTCTCGGATATACAAACTAAGCACAAAAGCTGCCGCACCTATAACATGCGGCAGCTTTTTTCGGTCATAATTGCTTCAGAACAAAAGAATACAGAGAAATTTATTTTTACCCTTGACAAAACCTCTGAATGTTGGTATAATATTTAAGTATTTACGGGATGTAGCGCAGATGGTAGCGCGCCTGCTTTGGGAGCGTGCAGTGGTTTTCGGCTGCGGTTTCCAGAAAAGCGAGCAATCGGGCGAAAAACGGCGGAAACGCGAGGAAATCGTGATCGAGCGGCGATGAAAATAGTGGCTTGACCACAGGTTTGACCATAGTTGAGAAAA
>JAZOAL010000096.1:0-8231 GCA_045595425.1 Eubacteriales bacterium | reverse complement strand
TCGATATCATTTAATATCAGTGGTAATTGGATTCTACTCATCCGTCGCTCCGCGCCACCTTCCCTGCTAGGGAAGGCTTGCGTTCGTACATCTAAATTTGTTAATTCGTCACTCTACAAACAGCCCGATAAATTATTGTTTGCATTAGAAATTTTCGTGCAAAAAAGTGATTTAAGAAGCTGTATGCAATTTAAACAGAAAAGTTTTTTCTTTCTGTCGTATTTTGTCTCCTAAAATTTGCAAAAGCTCTTGACAAATCTGATAAAACGTGTTATCATATTATCACTTTAACAGACTAAAGCGTTTTTGCAGTCTGACAATTTTATATTTTAAGGAGATTTTCAACCATGAAAAAGTTACTTGCACTCACCCTCGCACTTATTATGTGCATCTTCTGCTTCGCATCCTGCGGTGCTTCCGATGATGCCGATGGCAATGATACAAATGCCGATACAAATGCCGATACAAATGCTGAAAGCGGCAATGATGTTGTCGCTGAAGACGGAGATATTGCATATATTCAGAATCAGGGCAAGCTGATTGTAGGTGTTACATACCTTGAGCCTCTTGATTTTCAGGATGAAAACTCTAATTGGATAGGTTTTGATGCTGAACTCGCAGCTGCTGTTGCTGAGAAGCTCGGCGTTGATGTTGAATTCCAGGAGATTTCTTGGGAAGCTAAGGAAGCAGAGCTTGCCGCTAAGCACATCGACTGCATTTGGAACGGTCTTACCATAACTCCCGCTCGTCAGGAAGAAATGAGCATTACAAATCCCTATATGGTAAACAAGCAGATCGTTGTGGTTCGCGCTGAAGATGCAGACGATTATACAGATGTAAATTCTCTCGCCGGAAAGGTTATCGCCGCTGAGGCAGGTTCCGCAGGCGAAGAGGTCGTTCTTGATAAGATCACTGACGCTGTCTATGTTGAGAAAAGCATTCAGCTTGATGCCCTCACAGAGGTTAAGGCTCTTACCTCCGATGCTGCTGTTATTGACTATGTAATGGCTAACTATCTCATCAATAAGGAAAACAGTGCATTTGCTGATCTTGAAATACTTGATATGGGTCTCTCCGACACTGAATATTACGGTATTGCATTCCGCAAGGGAAGTGATCTTACCGCAAAGGTAAATGAAATTCTTGCCGAGCTTGAGACTGACGGTACTATTGCCGGTATTGCCGCAAAGTATGCTCTCACCGATGCGCTTGTCAGCATGAGTGCTGAATAATTAGGCTCGTTTTCAAATAATTTGATTCGCTTAAGACATGGACATGTGCCGCAGCACATGCTCCATGCCTTTCGAGCGTTAATTGGAAATTTGTTTCGGAAGGAATTTAGTTTATGTTTTCGCCACTTGTTCAATGGTTCAGTCAGGAATTGCCGGAGATATGGGATCGGTTTGTTAATGCGTTTTTACCTGAATCTACCGAAGAGTTTTTAACCATCTCCCAAAGTCTTTGGGGTGGTTTTGTTACCACATTGGAGTTGTTTGCATTAACACTTTTGTTTGCTCTTCCGCTGGGACTGATCATCAGCTTTGGATCTATGAGCAGATTTGCTCCGATCAAGTATCTTATGAAGATCATCGTTTGGATGGTCCGAGGAACACCTTTGATGCTTCAGATATTCATTGTGTTCTTTTTGCCCGGAATAGTATTTAACAATCCGATTTTTAAGCAGGACCGTTTTCTTGCGGCTCTCATCACATTTTCAATAAACTATGCCTGTTATTTTTCAGAGATATTCCGAGGCGGAATCGAGTCGATCTCGGTTGGGCAATATGAGGCGGGGCAGGTTCTCGGCATGACGAAAACGCAGACCTTTTTTCATGTTGTGCTTCTGCAGGTGATAAAGCGTATTCTTGCCCCGATCAGTAACGAGGTTATCACTTTGGTTAAGGATACCTCCCTCGTTCGTGTAATTTCTGTAATCGAGATCATCAAGGTGGCGGAGAGATTTTCAAGTCAGGGTCTTCTTTGGCCCCTGTTCTTCACCAGCGTATATTATCTCGTCTTCAATGGAATTTTGACGCTTCTCTTCGGCTATCTTGAAAAGAAGCTTGATTATTTTAAGAGTTAAGGAGGGCGGATATGGAACTGCTTAAAGTTGAAGGGCTGAAAAAAAGCTTTGACAAAACCGATGTTCTACGGGGTATCGACTTTTCGCTTGGGCGCGGCGAAGTGCTTGCCATTATCGGCTCCTCGGGAAGCGGAAAAACTACTCTTTTGCGCTGTCTGAACTTTCTTGAGGCTCCGAACGCAGGAAGAATCACTGTTGGAGATAAGGTGGTTTATGACGGTGAGGACAAGAATCGAAAAAGCGCAAAGGAAAAGAGAGAAAATCAGCTTAAATTCGGATTGGTTTTCCAATCTTTTAATCTTTTCCCACAGTATACTGTACATAAAAATATAACTCTCGCGGCAACTTTGGCTCTCAAAAATACGGCGAAAAAGGAGAAAATGTCGAAAGCTGAAAAAGCGGCGGCTCTTGCCGAGATCGGTGCTAAGGCTGACAGACTCCTCTCGCAGGTTGGGCTCGGCGAAAAGCGTGATTCCTACCCCTGTCAGCTTTCCGGAGGTCAGTGTCAGCGCGTGGCGATAGCGCGTGCTCTTGCGCTCGATCCCGAGATCCTCTGCTTCGATGAGCCTACCAGTGCGCTTGATCCGGAGCTTACGGGAGAGGTGCTGCGAGCTATAAAGTCCCTGAAGGGCTCGGAAAGAACGATGATCATTGTCACTCACGAAATGGAGTTCGCTCGTAATGTTGCCGATAAGGTGATATTCATGGCTGACGGCGTTATCGAAGAGGTCGGCGATCCCGAGGAGCTGTTCAATGCCCCGAAAAGTCAAAAGCTCAGAGCTTTTTTGCAAAAGGATAAGGATATAGCAAAGGCATAGGGATTGTCTCGCTGATTTTGAAATATTCATTAAAATATGCTGTTAAATTGTCACTCATCATTGACAATTTAATAAATAAAATTGTAAATTTTTTAATTTCCTATTGCATTTTTGCCATCAGTATGGTATAATCTATAAGAATTTGTGCCCGAACAGTATTTTTTTCGGGTGTCTTGAATGTAAAATAAAGACTTATAAAGATTTTTGGAGGAATATAATAATGAAACTTGCATTTGGTGTTGTACTTCTCGTGATGGCAGTATTTCTGATCGTTGCCGTACTTATGCAATCCGGTAAGGATAAGAAGCTTTCAGGCACTATCGCAGGCGGTGCGGAGACATTTTTCGGTAAAACAAAGGCAAATAAGATGGAAAAGACTCTGTCTGTTGTAACTACCATTGTTGCTGTTGTATTTGCTTTGGTTGTTATTGCAATGTACCTTTTCGTTGGTTAACGGAGGCTTTGATAACATTTTGTGGACAAATTATATTTGTCGGCGGTGTTTGATTTTTGTTTTTAAATAAGGTCCGGCATTGTGCGTCAATTGACCATCATAGCTGACATTTGAAAAAGCATTTCTGCCTCTAAGCAGAGATGCTTTTTGTCATAATTAAGCGAGGATATTCAGATGAATTTAAATTTTAAAGGCAGAGCACTGGGAATTGATATAGGTTCAACGACCACAAAGGTGGTTTTGGCAGAGAACGATAAAATATTATATGAAAGATATGAGCGCCATTTTTCGCAGGTCAGGGAAAAGACTCTCGAAATGGTGAGAGATATGAAGGATCTGCTTGTGTCAGAGCCTTTTACCGTTGCAGTTTCCGGTTCTGCGGGCATGGGGGTTACAGAGGCTACCGGGCTTCCCTTTGTTCAGGAGGTATATGCCACAGGCGAGGCGGTGAGAATTTTTGCACCGGATACGAGTGCTGTTATCGAGCTTGGCGGCGAGGACGCAAAGGTGATTTTCTTTGACGGAGGCGTTGACGAGCGCATGAACGGTTCGTGCGCAGGCGGCACCGGAGCTTTTATAGATCAGATGGCGGTGCTGCTCAATATGAGCGTTGAGGAAATGGACGCTGAAAGTCTTAAGGCAAAGAGAATTTACCCTATTGCTTCAAGATGCGGAGTTTTTGCAAAGACGGACATTCAGCCCCTGCTCAATCAGGGCGCACTCAAAAGCGATGTTGCGGCGAGCATATATCAGGCGGTTGTCAATCAGACTATCACAGGTCTTGCTCAAGGAAGAAAAATTGGCGGAAAGGTGCTTTTCCTCGGTGGACCTCTCTATTATTGCGAGGGTCTCCGCAATCGTTTTCGTGAAACTCTCGGTCTTGATGAGGATCACGCAGTATTTCCTGAGTACGGCAGATTTGCAGTGGCTCTGGGTGCCGCGCTCTATTCAGAGACAACAAATGAGATCACATATGAGTTCCTTGAAAGAGAGCTTCAGCGCGCAAAGGTAGGCAGCGGCAGAGACAGACTGGCTCCGCTTTTTGAAAACGATGAAGCTTACAGAGCCTTTATCGAAAGGCATGAGAAGGCTACGGTAAATGAGCGCGATCTTGATACTTACCGCGGCAGAGCTTGGCTCGGTATCGACTGCGGAAGCACCACAACAAAGCTTGTTCTCATTTCCGAGGATAAGGATATTCTTTATACATATTACAGCCCCAACGGCGGCGATCCTGTCAGTGTTGTTCGCGGACAGCTTGAAGAGATCAGGCGCAGATGCGGTGACCGCGTTACTATTTGCGGCAGTACCTCAACGGGATACGGTGAGGAGCTGGTTAAAAACGCATTTCGCGTTGATTTCGGCGTGGTTGAGACGATCGCTCATTATACTGCGGCTAAATATTTTCGTCCGAATGTCGACTTTATTCTTGACATTGGCGGTCAGGACATAAAATGCTTCCGCATCCGCGGCGGCGCAATAGATTCAATAATGCTAAATGAGGCTTGCTCCTCGGGATGCGGCTCTTTTATTGAGACCTTTGCAAGGTCTATGGGCTATTCTGTGTCGGATTTTGCCGAAAAAGGTCTGCATGGAAAGGCTCCTGTGAATCTTGGCTCGCGCTGTACTGTGTTTATGAATTCCTCTGTAAAGCAGTCCCAAAAGGAAGGCGCAACGGTTGAGGATATTTCTGCGGGACTTTCGATCAGCGTTGTTAAAAACGCAATATATAAGGTTATCCGAGCCTCTTCACCCGATGAGCTTGGGAAAAATATAGTCGTTCAGGGCGGCACTTTTCATAATGACGCCGTGCTCCGCGCCTTTGAAAATGAGCTTGGAGCACCTGTTATCCGCCCGTCCATAGCCGGGCTTATGGGAGCTTACGGTGCAGCTCTTTATGCAATGGATATGGAGCTTGAAAACTCAGATCTGCTGACCTTGGAGGAGCTGAAGAGCTTTAAGCACACCGCAAAATCCGCTATCTGCCAGGGATGCGCGAACCATTGCCACCTTACGGTGAACAGCTTTGGAGATGGAAAGAGATATATTTCGGGTAACCAATGCCAAAAGGCTTTGGGCATCGATGATGTAAGGGAACTGCCTAATCTCTATGCCTTTAAGCGCGATTATTTTGCTTCTCTTAAAGGAACAGAAGGTAAGCGCGGCAAGATAGGACTGCCTTTGGCTCTCGGAATGTTTGAGCTTGCTCCCCTGTGGCACGGTATTTTCACTTCTCTTGGTTTTGAGACCGTTTTTTCTGAGCTTTCGACTCGCGCCACATATGAAAAGGGGCAGTTCTCTATCCCTTCGGATACAGCCTGCTATCCTGCAAAGATTATGCACGGACATATGGAGGAGCTTATCGAAAAGGGAGCAGACCGCATCTTCTATCCGTCGCTCACCTATAATGTGGACGAGAAAGCGGGCACGAACCATTATAACTGCCCTGTTGTTGCATATTATGCCGAGCTTCTGAGCGGAAACATGGACATCCTGAAAAAGGTGGATTTCATGTATCCTTATCTGAATATAAACAGCCGCTCGGCTCTTGTCCGTACTCTTGCAAGAGCTTTCGAGGAGCACGGCATAGCTGTTACTCACACGGAACTGAAAAAGGCTGTAAAAGCCGGCTTTGATGAATATGATGCCTATGTTAGAGAGCTTCGCCGCCGCGGCGAGGATGCGCTTGATTTTGCAGAGAAGAACGGAAAGCGCGTTATGATACTGGCTGGCAGACCCTATCATGTTGATCCCGAGATAGGGCACGGCATAGATAAGCTGGCTTCATCGCTTGGATTTGTTGTTGTCAGTGAGGACAGCGTTTGTCATCTGGCATCTCCGCAAAAGACCAGAGTGCTGAATCAGTGGACCTTCCATGCCAGACTTTATCGCGCGGCGAAGTTTGCGGCAAAACATGAGAATACCGAACTTGTTCAGCTTGTGTCCTTCGGCTGCGGAGTTGATGCGATCACAACCGATGAGGTCAGAACGATCCTTGAGGATAAGGGGAAATTCTATACACAGATCAAAATTGACGAGATCACCAATCTCGGCGCGGTCAAGATAAGACTGCGCTCTCTTATCGGATCTCTCGAAGATAAAGAGCGAAAGATCGGCATGAAAAATATCGGCGGAAAGGAGTGAAGATATGGCGGAAAAACATTATATCGAATTTACGAAGGAAATGAAAAAGGACTATAAGATCCTTGTTCCCAATATGCTGCCCGTGCATTTTGAGCTCATCATCAGTGTTCTCAGAACATTCGGCTTTGATGCGGAGCTGCTCCGTTCCGAGGGCCCGCAGATCGCAGAGACAGGTCTTAAATATGTACATAACGATACCTGCTATCCCGCGGTTCTTGTAATAGGTCAATTTCTTGATGCGATAATGTCGGGGAAATATGATCCCAATAAGGTTGCGCTGGTTCTCTTTCAAACAGGCGGCGGTTGCCGTGCTTCAAACTATATTCCGCTTTTGCGCAAGGCACTTGAGAGGGCAGGGTACGGTTATGTTCCTGTTATATCATTCAGCCCCGCAGGGCTTGAGAGCCATTCGGGCTTTAGGCTGACTCTTCGCCATTGGCATGCAATGGTTTATGCTGTGCTTTACGGCGATCTGATTATGTCTCTTGCCAATCAGTCAAAGCCTTATGAAATAAATGAGGGCGATACCGACGCGCTCTCCGAGCGTCTGACAGAAAAGTTGTCCCGTGCGCTCGGCAAGGGCGGTAAGATCAAATATGATAGGATAAAAGAGAATTATCGAAGAATCATCAAGGCATATGCCGATATCCCGAAAAATAAGTCCGAAAAGGTCAAGGTTGGCGTTGTTGGTGAAATTTTTGTTAAATATTCGCCTCTCGGGAACAATAATCTTGAAAAATTCTTGATAAGCGAGGGAGCCGAGGTCACAGTTCCGGGACTGGCGGATTTCTGCCTTTATTCTGTATATAACAGCATTGAGGACTACCGTCTTTACGGCAGAAATTATTTTACACATAAGATCTTTAAATTTGCTTATGATTTTCTTTGTCGCAAAAAACAGGATATCATAGACCTTGTTGCCAAGGAGGGAAGCTTCACTCCGATGACTCCTTTTGAGCATACCGTGAGCCTTGCAAAAGGGTATATTAGCACGGGCACGAAGATGGGTGAGGGATGGCTTCTCACGGCGGAGATGCTTGAGCTTGCAGAGTCGGGCGTTAAAAACATCGTCTGCACTCAGCCTTTCGGCTGTTTGCCAAACCATATTTGCGGAAAGGGCATGATGCGGCCGATAAAGGAGCGTAATCCCGATGTGAATATCGTTGCCATCGACTATGATGCCGGTGCAACAAAGGCGAATCAGGAAAACCGACTGCGATTGATGCTTTCGAATGCCAGAGATAATATGAAGCGTGAAGCAGAAACGGTAAAGGAAAAGATTTCCGTTCACGAACGTGAAGTGGAGCTTGTGCATTGAATATAATAGAGGGGTCTATATTGCAAATCAGCAATACAGACCCCTTTCTGTTTTTCTATCAAAAATAAGTAAAAAACATTTTCCGAAAAACTGACATTTTCAAAACAAACGCGAGCGAACTGCGATTATCACACTAAACAATCGCTTACGGCTGACGAAAGCAGTTTGCTCTGCACTGACCCTTTTTGTCCCCGTGCTCTTTGGGGGCAAAAACGGGATGGCGGTGTGATCTTTAGCACCCTTGAGCTCTGCATACTTGCAGAGCGATCAGGTGCGCGGATTTCCCAAAGGAAGGGAGTTCCAAGAGGGAAAACATTGGTTTCCCTCTTGTGTGGCGTTCTTTCCCCCATTTCTGGGGCCAAGGCCAGAAATGGGGCGCCGCGCGGCGGGAGCGCATCTGATAGTAACTTACCG
>JAZOAL010000095.1:0-4694 GCA_045595425.1 Eubacteriales bacterium | reverse complement strand
CACATCCGAACGGCTTTCACTCTCGGCAAGCTCGGCAAAATCGATATCCACCTCATTTTTACCGTATACAATCGGCACAACCGGATCGGTTCCTCCCTCGGTATCTGCCGGCAGCTGCTCCTCCGTCTCTATGGGGTCTACCGGGGCAAACTCTGTAAAATCAGCATCTCCGCCACCGCCTATCATATCAAGAAAATCAAGCCCAAACGCATTCGTAAGGCCGAAAGTATGCACTGCGGTATCAAAATTATATTGCTCGGAGAGCTTATCTCTGTCAACAGGATTCAGTGCTATAATACAGATGCAAAGCAACTGCAAAAGCAGAGCCGCCGCCATGCGCAAAAGCGGAATCTTCGGATTCTTCTTGCCCGAAAGATTTCTGAAGAATACACAATAGAGAACGAGGGGCACATAATAGAGAATAATAACCCAAAAGCCTTTAAGTATAAGTCCGAGGGCAACCGATGTAAAGCCCGTTGCCACATCGCCCGTGCCGCTGAATATCGACGGCAGATTCATACAGGTTCTGAAAGACCGAAAAACAAAGTATTCAACGCAGTAAAGCACCGGGCTCAAAGACAACAAAACTATACCGGTTATTCTCCTTGGTCTCGGCTTTTTAATAATCTCAAGTGCCGCTCCGAGCAAGATTCCGAGAGCACCGCCGGTCAAAATCAGATACAGCCATGTCATACCGCTGTAGCTTTTGCCGATAAGCGCAAAAAGAAGAAGCTCAAAATATATAAAAGTCAGAGCCATAAACACCCAGAGAGGAAAACGCTTATGCCTCCGAGGCACGCCAGCAGGCGCGGTCGACCGTATTTGCTTGTTTACTTCGTTCATTTCATCACATCCAAATTCAATATAATCGGTAACCTCTGAAATCCGCAGGAGTTAAATAATAATTTATCGAATAGTTAGTTAATACCCTATGAGATCCTTCGCCGAGGCTCAGGATCTCATGAATCGTTTGTCACTCTACTTCGCTAAATTATTGTTTTCTATTCAATTTTAAGTTTTCAGGACTCCAATTGTACATAGTATACCACAATATGGCGAATTTTGCGTTGCATTTTTATGACAATTTTGTTAATAAGAATTTTTATATTTCGCCGCTATCCCTACACAAGCTCTGAATTTAATAATCAAACAATAATTTGTCAACGCAGCACCACGATAAATTATGGTTTGAATATAAATATTATTGGTTTTACAGTTCTAAAGCAGCAGACATCCCCCTTGTTTGACGAGACGCCTACTGCTTTAATTTATGAACTGTTTTTTACAGTCCCTTTTACTGTTAAAATTCAAATTCTGCCTTACCGTCTCTAAGCACAAGAAAGGCATCAAAGCTCTTTCCGCTTTTCTTTGAAACGAAGCCTTTTATCTTTGAGGTCCTGCCCTCAGACAGCAGTCTCTGCACATTCGAAACAGAAACAGCTCTGCCGCAGATATAGCAGCTCACGCCGAAATTGCAGCCATTCTCTTTATAATTTCGGCAGGAATACTTGAACTTATATCTCACAACATCTCCGCCGCAAAGAGGACATTTACCCACAACATCACCGAAAAATCCCGTATCGGTATCAATCTCAACAGGCTGTTCCTTTCGCTCAAAATAACCCCTGATCTCGTTCTCGGCAAGAGCAACGCTCTCCTCAACGGTCATATTGCCTCTGAACACCTTTTTCAGAGCTTTTCCTATCTCGCTGGTCTTATATTTATCCATGTTTATGCTCATCTGACCGAGAGACTCAATGAGAAATTCACCGTCTGGAAGAATATAATAAACATCCTTTTTAAGCTCAATATATTTGCTGTTTCTGGCGTTGTCGATAATGCCCGTCCTTGTAGCCTCTGTGCCGAGCTCAAGTCCTTCAAAGATCGCTTTATAATCCTCCTCATCCGAAAGAGGGGCTTCAGAATCATCGCGGCTTTCTTCTGCATTTTTCGCCTTCAGCTTATCCTCCTTAAAGGGATTTTTCAGATAGTTATTAAGCGTTTCAATGGTATAATGTCTCGGCGGCGAGGTCTCCTTCTCGGCAGGCTTAAAGCTGATATTGACCTTATCTCCCTTGACGAGCTTGGGCAATATTTTGTCCTTTTTATCGCTGTCATCATATTTCGTCCAACCTTTTTCAAGAACAACGGTTCCCTTTAAAGTGAATTCCTCAAGACCGCCGACGCTTATGGTTATCTCGGTCTTGTCAACAACGCAGTCCTCAGCGCAAAATACTGCCGCAAAACGCTTGAAAACAGTTGAATAGACCGTGTATTCACGTTCCGAAAGTCTGTTTTTATCGGGTATCTTATAGGTCGGGGTTATAGCAGAGTGAGATTCGATCTTGGAATCATCAAATATCGTCTTTTTATCCTTAAAGGTCAGCGGATAGCCGAGCTTTTTACAGCCCTCTATGATCTTTTTCATCTTGTCCTTTTCGGCACTTGCCAGATATTCCGAATTGGTACGGGGATAGGTCAGATAGCCCTCCTCATAGAGCTTTTGGACGATCTCAAGGCTCTCCGCCATAGACATTTTATATTTCTTACCCAGCACATTCTGCAGCTTTGAAAGTGAATAGAGCTTGCCCGGGTCAATGGTAGCCTTTTTGCGCTTAACACAGGTAACTATCGCGTCCTGGGCGTTGAGCTTGGCACAAGCCCTCTCGGCTGTATTCAGCTTGTCACCGTCAAATTTATGCTTGCTTGTAAGCTCGACCACTTCGCCGTTTGTCTCTTCAGCGCTGACAAGGGCATAATACTTACCCGGAACGAAGTTTCTGATCTCCATATCTCGGTCATAAATGGCGCGGACTATGGGAACGATAACCCGTCCCACACGCAGAAGCGTACCTGTTCGTAAGGTTGCATATCGGGTCAGGTTCACTCCGTAAAGCCAGTCTATGTATGTTCTGGCATAGCCCTCGGAGGCGAGATTATCATATTCATTTTCGTCTTTCAGCTCTGAAAGTGCCGCACGCACGGTCTCGGGGGTCTGATCGGGAAGCCAAAGCCTTGCAAGGTGTTTTCCGCAGCCTGCCGCAAAGGGATCGCCGCCCATATCATCAAAAGCCTTTTTAATGCAAAGACGGACTATTATCTCACCCTCACGATCTGCGTCGCCTGCGTTGATTATCGTATCGATATCATCCCTGCGGCAGAGGGTCTTTATTATCTCAAATTGCCTCTGAACGCCGCTGTCAACCTTCTTATCGGGGCCCTTTCGAAGCTCATAATCAAAGCTTTCGGGAAAACAAGGCAGATTTCTCATTGACCAGCGTCCGCTGCCATCGGTAGACGGATTATAATGCTCGATATCAGCAAGCGAAAAAAGGTGACCGAAAGCCCACGTTACGATATATTCCTTTCCTCCAAGAAAGCCGTTTCCTTTAGAGGTTTCTCCGATAGCGGCGGCAATATTCCGCGCAAGGCTGGGCTTTTCGGCAATAATGAGTTTCATAATCCTTCCTTTTCATAATCAAGGGGCTGTGCGGCGACCGAACAACCCCTGATAATTATTTAATTATAGTTAATCTCTGCTTAAGGTTTCTGATTGTAAAGCCTCCGCTCCCATCGGCATATTCACCGTCAACAGTCCAAGGCACCCTATCCTCTGTTGTGATTTTGAGCTTTGAAGAATTAAAATAGTCGATAGACTTATTATTCTTATATTCCGAGGTAACAAGCGACATTATGATATCATTCAGATGATTTATATTTTTCGGATTCTTAATAAGGATGACCTCAAAAAGCCCATCGCTCATATCTACCATTTCCTTTTTGAGCTTCACAATTCCGCCAACAGAAGTGGAATTTGCGATTCCTCCGAAAATATAGTCACCCTCATATACAATACCGTCCGATTCCGCCTTTAAATGAACCGGCTTTATGGTGCTCAGATCCTTGATCCCTTCAAGGATATAGGCGATATGACCTATGGCGTTTTTGGTTGTCTGCGGTGTGCTGTATGAAGCAGAGGTAAAAGCACCGAAGGAAGCAATATAGGTAAAATAAACATCCTTGAAAGCACCTATATCAAGCTGTGTGGGATTTCCTTCGGCAATGACAGTGGCGGCCTGCTTTATATTCAGAGGCAGACCGATGCTGCTTGCAAAATCATTTGTGCTTCCCGCCGGTATATATCCAACAGGAGTTTCAGACTCTGCACGCACAAGCCCTCTTACAACTTCATTAAGAGTGCCGTCTCCGCCGACACAAACAATAATATCATAATTATTATGCTCTGATTCTGCAATTTCGACAGCATGACCTCTTCTCGATGTGAGCTTTACCGTCACATCAAAATGATGGTCATCAAACACCTTAATAATGTCAAAAAGAGCATTTTTAGATTTCATTTTGCCCGCAACCGGGTTTATGATAAGCAAAAGCCTTCTGTTCATCACCGTCTCCGCAAAAACAATTCTTTAACATTTATATTTTAACCCCAAAATCCTATTTTGTCAACCTTATTTCCGCAATATCCTTTTTATTTTCAGCAAACTGTAAACTAACCGTCACATTTACATATGCTTGGCAAAAAAGTGTTGGGATATATAAGGTTAATTGTTAAACAATAATTTGTCGGTGAGTAGAAAGGTGAACTATGGCAGATGATGACAAGCGTTAGCCTTCTCTATCAGAGAAGGCTTGCGTTCGTACATCTAAATTTGTTAATTCGTCACTCTACAAAC
>JAZOAL010000094.1:0-24573 GCA_045595425.1 Eubacteriales bacterium | reverse complement strand
CACAGCGGCAGTGGCATCCATTCATTTCTTGGCAATAGCGGAGATTCTGTGCGTAGCATTAGGCATCGTTGCCGTTACTTTACTACCCAATCATAAATAAAGGAGATATAACATGAGATTAAAAGATAAAGTCATTCTGGTAACCGCCTCCACGCGAGGAATCGGACTTGCAATCGTGAAAAAATGTGCCGCCGAAGGAGCACGGGTTTATATGGCTGCCCGTGATATGGAACGGGCACAGGAAATCGCAAACACCTTGGATAGTGTAAAATGCGTGTACAATGATGCTACCAAACCGGACACCTTTACTTCTATGGTTGAGGACGTGGTTTGCGATGCCGGCCGTATCGATGTGCTTGTTAATAACTTCGGAACATCAAACCCCGGTAAAGATTTGGATTTTGCAGGTACAGACCCTCAAGTATTCCTTGATACCGTAAATCTTAACCTGAGAAGTGTCTTTATGGCAAGTCAGGCGGCAGTCAGGCACATGGCAAAGCAAGGCGGCAGTATCATCAACATTTCCTCGGTTGGCGGTATTGTACCCGATATTTCGCAGGTTGCTTACGGTACCGGCAAAGCAGCCATTAACTACCTTACCAAACTTATTGCAGTGCATGAAGCGAAACACCAGATCAGATGCAACGCCGTCCTTCCCGGTATGACCGCAACTGAAGCCGTTGAAAAGCATTTGTCTGATGATTTCCGCAATCTGTTCATGCGTCATATTCCCTTGGGCCGTATGGGACAACCGGAGGAAATTGCGGAAGCGGTATGCTATTTTGCCAGCGATGCTTCTGCCTATACAACCGGACAAATCCTCACCGTTTCCGGTGGCTTTGGTCTGGCAACTCCAGTTTACGGCGATCTTGCAAGCAAGGACAACCGGCGATGACTCGACAGCATCGGGTTAACAATTATCGCAATAACCAGAAACGTGATTTCGCAGAACAGCATCATCCGATTCGGATGGTGCTGTATTCTATCCCTCTGCAAGCCTCATCAATCATTTATTCAAGTCATTGAAGAAAGATATACAAAGATCCGCAGGAGTTAGATGCAGTAGTCAGAGAGTTATGCATTTTTACAACTAAGAGAGACCTCACAGAAAACTGAAAATGAAAACTCCGCTTCAATTTGAAACGGAGTTCTTTAGGCACGCAGAAAAATAAAAGAAGATTCCCACTTTTGACTCCGAATAAAACGGGGTTCTAAAGTGGGAACCTATTCATTGTGTATGGACTATAAAAAAGATATTTTTGGCATTTTGCTTATGGGATTTGAACTTAACGAGTTATATTCTGTCGCTATATGGCAGTGATTTTATATAATTCTCCATATAAGTCCAGTCAGGTACACCATTTTTAGTTGGAAGCTTTATTATGGATTTTTCCATAATTTCTTTCTTCCATTTACGACCATAATTGTATTTGGGACGTTCTGCTTTAATTACAGTTGCAATAAAGAGTCCAATGTACTTGTTTAATTCCCAACCGTTTGGATAAAGCACGTTAACATCATCTGATGCCCAAAATGGTTCGGATTGATAGAATGCCTCACCAACACTGCCATTATAGTTAACTGTTATACAATTGGGACTCCACAATCTCTCGGCCGATATTTTTTGCCTTACGCCATTATTATTATCAATTGCACCTAAATAATTGTCAGCTCCTTCTATCATATCAGCCTTCGTTAGACGCTTGCCTTTTTCAATTTTAAACAATTTACCTATAGTATATTCTTTCCAATCACTTACTAAAAGTGATTGAGGGTCATTGTTGGCATTTTTGGTTGTTATAGGCTGATGTCTAAGCGACAATATAAATTGCTCTATATATTCCCAATCAGGAATGTATCCTTTATCTGAATATTTGTGAGATTTATCAATAACAGGAACGCCATTTTTAGACTTAACAGGAAGTGGAATTAGTGTTTTAGCAATTTTATCTTTTAAGAAAGCTCTACCGTATGAATATTTATATTTTTCCTGTCTTATTAAGGAGATTATAAACAACCCGATTTTTTCATTTAGGAAGTCACTACGTAAAACAACCATATGATCACCTGCAATGAAAGGTTTGGCTTGATAATAACAATTTGCTGTCGTATCACCTATGGTAATAGCATTAGCTTCTTCGATTACCGGTAATCCATCATTCAATGCTAAGAACTCACATGCGTTATTTTCATCCGTTCGAGTTACGTATCTAATGGTATTTGTATTTTGATTTTTACATATCGTTAATTCTTCCTTGTTATAAGCCGTTGCCTTATATATTTTCGGAAACAAATCCCCAATATAAAATTCTTTCCAACCATTAATTATTTGATTCATAGACATTTCCTTCCTTTACAAGATATGCTAAATAATCATTTAAAGTAGCCTGAAAGTCTTCTTGGGTTAACTTTGAGTAGTCTGTTTTCATATATGCTTCGCACAACCACTCATTCTTATGAGTAACGCAAGCCTTAGCGGTTAAACCATCTACAACTTCTTTTTCTCGATACAATCTTAACCACTCTGCCTTTATGGGTTCCCATTTACCATAGGCATCAACTCTACCAAGTTTTTTGCGTTTAACAAAGCCATCATCTTTGTAATATCCAAAAAATGTTGATATTTTTGAGTCGTGCTTTTTCTTTGCTTCCCACACCATTACACAAACGCAAGTTCCCGCACCCTGACCGTAAAAAATATCATCGGGCATAGAGAAAACCGCTTTTAATGTATGCTTGCTCATCAATCTTTCTCTAACATCCTTGAATTTGGTTCCGATTGCGCAACTCATAGGACAAACAACAGCAACCTCTCCTCCTTGGCAGATGAGATCAAGTTCCTGTTCCAAAAATTCCAACTCGACATGATCTTTTTGAGAATAGGGCGGGTTTAGCAAGCCTTTGTTCAATACGATCGGGTTTCCATCCGTATCTTTAAGGTTTTTAAATTTCTTGATTGTATTCTTATCAAAACAATCGCCATGTAAAATGTGAGATTTTCCGTCTTTTCTCATAATCATATTGGCAAGTGCAAGGGTGTGTATGTCAGAATCTTGCTCAATACCGTAAAGATTATTTTTACGAATATATTCAATATCTTCAGGTGTAGCGGCTTCCTTAAACATTTTTCCCATTGCGGTTACAAGGAAAGCTCCGCTACCACAACAAATATCTACAACTCGCGATTCCTTATCTATATTGATAAGATCTGCCATAAATTCGGTTAAATGTTGCGGCGTAAGCACTATTCCCAAAGAGTTACCATCTCCAGAAGAATAACTAATAAACTCGTGATAGAAAATTCCGAGGGCATCTATTGTATTTCCAACGTAATCCATCATGGGTTTAATCTTCATTTCAAGTTGATTTATATACCAACGTAAAGAATTATCATCGGATAAAGGAGTAGCTCTCAATTTAATAACCGAACCAATTTCAGAAAATTTACCTTTGATTTCTTTTATTTTGTTATTGCCGATTTCTCCATCTGACAAAACACGTTCTATTGCTGACAAACTACTGTCCAACAATGTATTAAAACTTGTTATTTTATCGTAATCATTGCTGAAATCTTCATCTTGCAATGCTATCAAAACGCCTGCAATAAACAAGGGTTTAAGCTTTTCAGTCATTTTATTTGTTCTCAAAGAATCGTGAATATTGACCGCTGTGGCTTTTACCTCGGACAAACTATATGCTTTTTGTACCTTCTCTCCACGTACCAATTTTAAATAGTTATCGGGTTCCAAAATTATGTTTTTTGACTTTATAAGTTCAGTATAAACCGTTTGATTTTTTGCCCAATAAAACGCATCGGCTTTAATATCAGATTTTTTTGCCCCTGAAATTGCAACCGCTATTACATTGAAATATTCTTTCAAATATTTAGCATAATACAAAGCACCATCAACGGCAAAATCTTTTGGATGATTCAATGTTTCGCTTGTATGCTTTTTTACTGAATTTTTACATTCCACTACGATTATTGTGTTCAAATCATGTTTTAAAGTAATAACATATTCGGGTTTTGCTTTTCCGGGACCAGCGGTGGAAAAATCATTCAAAGCGCAATCTTTAGGCTTTCCGCCAGCTCTCTTTAGTGCGTTGTTTATATCGGAGTTAGGGGTGGTTTCTCCTTGAACATAAACAAATCCAAATTCATTTTCTCCATAGGTGGAAATTTTCATTTCCTGTTCGGTGAGTTTTTCTGTATATTTTTCAATTTTAGTAGTTGCCATTTTTCTGCTCCCCTTTTTTATCTCTCAAATGTTTACTGACATATTCTTCTGCCGCTTTGTTAAATAAATCCGCCATACTTATATTCTCATCAATCAACATTTTTCTTAGTTGATTGTGAAGCACGGTAGGCATACGAAATTGCACTTGTTTTGTTCTATCGCTTTTAGTCGCTTGTTGCACAATGCCGCCCTCCTATCATAAATGATATCATTATATCATAATATCTTGATACTATGATATCATATATTGAAGAAAATGTCAATAATTTGCAACAAAAAAGTGCATAGGGTTTTCCTATGCACAAAAGAGTAGTATTAAATTTGGGGAAGTTCAAATCCCATAAGTGTTAATATCTTTTTTCTCGTTATTATATGATCCAAGGGCAGAAAAACAAAAAAGCCTTGAAAAATCAAGGCTTTTCGTGGCTATATCTTTTTTATAGCCTCTTTATGGTTGCGGGGGTGGGATTTGAACCTCACGACCTCCGGGTTATGAGCCCGACGAGCTACCAAGCTGCTCTACCCCGCGATATTCTGTTTTCCCGTGCTTCTTGGTGCCGGAAGCCGGGGTCGAACCGGTACGATACTCACGTATCACGGGATTTTAAGTCCCGGGCGTCTGCCAATTCCGCCATTCCGGCGAAACCAATCATAAGCACGGCACTGAGACCCGCTCATCTCAGTTCGTGCCATTATTATAACACAAAAAAATCTATTTGTCAACCCCCTTTGCTGTATTTTTTGATTCATAAAAATTATTATGCTGAAAATCCGAATTTTATACAAAAAAACCGCCGTCAAATAAGTATTTTAAGATAACAGCTATAGTTCAGCTTTACATTATTTATATATCATTTCGTTTATTCTCCCGTTTTCGGTTCTTGCGGCGCAATTCGGGCATCCTTTACATAAAACAAAGGACACAATCGCCTCTGACGTTTTTGTGTCCTTGCAAAATTATTTCTTTCCGAAGAGTCCGCCCAGCTTATTGCCAATATCGTCAAGGCTGATCTTTGTCTTGACACCGTCGACTATCTTTTCGATCTGATCATCGGGAAGGTCGATGCCGAGAAGCTCCTCAATAGTTGCAACGGGATTTTTCTTGAATTTTGCGGAAATATCTTTATCTCCCTTTATTTTTTCTACAAGTTCTTCTATCTTTGCTTTAATATCCATAATTAAGGTTCCTTTCGTTATTTATTACATTATATGCTTTTTCGCCCCGACTGTCAAGTGCTTTTTTTGATCATCACCGCTAAATTATTCTTTATACAAAGGACGGCTCCTTCGGGAGCCGTCCAAATAGTTATTATTTCAGTGCATCGAACATTGCCTTGACCTCTGCCTGACCGATGGTCAATTCGGTATCCATAAATTCATCGCCTCTGCCCATTGCGGGAATGCCCCATCTACCGCCCCATGTAAGAACGTAAACAAAGGAATATCCTTCTTTTACAAGCTCATAGAGGTTGCCGTAAAGATCCATACTGTTATATAGCTCGGGCTGTTCTTCAATAAGCTCTGCGAGAATTTCGCCGTTGGGACCAAACTCGGTGATAGCACCGGGCTTTCTTGCAAGATCAACAAGTCGCAGATAGTTATCGCCATTCATGATTTCAAGATTACCGCTGCTGTACCAGTCAACGCCGACCATATCGCAGTATTCGTCTCCGGGATAGAGATATGTAGTACTCATGGTTTTGCTTGGGTCGTCATCTACATTTGAGGAAATGTTCGGACCATAACACCAAAGCAGATTGGTAAGACCGCATTCTTCGGTGAAATATTCATAAATATAGTGCCAGATGTTGACGACATATTCGGGATCAAGCGTAAATCCCCCCTGTCTTGTGCAGAACCAGAACCAGCTGCCGTTTGCCTCATGAAGAGGTCTCCAGATTATCGGAACACCGTTATCCTCAAGAGCCTTGAAGAAACGGGCATTTATAGCCAGCTCATTCTTGAAAAACTCATTATATTCAGTACCCTCTGTTATAAGATCCGTAAAGTTCTTCTCATAAGCCTCAAGGGTATTTACCGTTCCGAATTTACCTCTTACGCGGTCTGTGTCGGTTTGCGAGGGGTTTTCCCAGTGCGCACTGACTGTTATCATACCGCCGCCTGCCGCATAGTCAACAAGGTCGCAGATATAAGAGCTCAACAGGAGATCGTTGGTTTTTGTAAGGTCGAATCCATAGTGGGCAAGATCTATGCCCATAATACCCGGCATTTCGCCTGTAGCATCAACGAATTGCTGAATACAGTCCTCAACGACCGTAGCCTTTTTACCTTGAACCTGTTCGCCAATGATGATTTTATCAGGATCGTCATATACCTGCTCTATAACAGTCATGAGCTGATCCTTGGTATATACCTCCTTCTTACCGGTACTTCCGGTGAAATTATTCGCGGAAGAAAGATTATATTCTTTAGCTCCGAGACTTTCTATATAACTGCTGCTGAAGGTATCGACTGCCGCAGCCAAAGAATGGGCACTGCCCTTAATAACGATATTGCCGTTTTCAATGGTAATGCTGTATTCATCGGCTATCAGTCCGGTACCGTCAAGGATAATATATTTTTCAGAGTTGCTCATTCTTTCATCAACTGCAAAGCTAACACCGAAAGCAGAGGATATTTTCTCAACAATTTCTGTTGAACTGAGAAGGCTGTTGTTATGGACGCGGAATTCCGAAATATCAACTCCGTCAACACTAAGCTTATCAATAACATATGAGCCTACATACTTGTAGCCGTCGCCTGTGGGTATCTTGACTGTCTTTGCCTCGGTATCAATAAAGTTTTCGTTGAAAAGATCAACAGCCGCCCGAAGAGCTGTTACACTGCCGCCGGCGATAACTATCTTATTTCCGACCTTCTTAACAACATAATCATCATTGCGAAGACCTTGCGATGCTTCGATAGATTCCGGGCGGTTTGTAAGACCTATAAGAATCTCTTTTGCAGAAGAGGGAGCCTCATCGAAATCGGTTTTGATCTGGATAGTATCGAACGTTTTATGCAGAATCACGTAAAGATCGCTGGCAACCTTCGTTTCGGCTCTCGAAGCCGAATCGGCACGAATTATCTTATATTCCGCAATATCCTTAACTTCGCTTATCGTCACATTGCCCGAAGCTCCGCTATCCGCATCTTCGCCGCATGCAACGAGCCCGAAGCATATAGCAACACAAAGCAAAACATAAATAACTTTTTTCATTTTTATCTCCTTTGGATCATCAGATTTATTATATTTTAGCATTTTTATTCAAATATGTAAATCCGCATTTTGAACAAATATAACTACTGTTTTTTGTAAGAATAGACAACGAGCTGCTCTTATTTATGCACCGCTTTTTACGATGCTTTCATTTTAATGTCCTTTTTTTTCGTTGCTTTGAGGCTTTGACACTCGAGTCACCGTGCTGTAAAGAAATACATCGCGGCTTTCGGTCAAAGAAAAGCTGCCCTGCCTTATATAGTTCGCAGCATTTTTGGCAGACCTGACGCTTTTGAGCTGAGCCTTCATCAAGGAAACAGCTATGAATCCGATAATCAGTCCGACCACGGCTGATATCAAAACCGTTTTTCCAAAATCAAATGACTCGTCATATTTCACATCCTCATGTGCATATACCGAAAGCACGAAAAGAAGAGAAAGCAAAAGAACAAATAATGTAAAAACTGCTTTTTTCATATCATTCACCTACATCATTCCCGCAATGAGCATTGCGAGAAAAACAGCAAGACCGGCAATCGCGGAAATAGCAAAAAGCCACCGAAAATAAGCCTTTTTGTCCATTGGAAGATCACCGACGAATTTTCCGGTCTGCCCATTCATGGCGAATGTGTAATTCTTGTTATTCCAAGAAGTTGTCAAAAGCCAAACCGGATAAAGAGCATACTTTGCGGAGCTCTTTTTTAAATGAATATTACTGTTTTCAACCGTTACAAGCGAATAGCCTAAAGTTGTAGATCTGAATTCATCCTCAACACTCCGCCTGATGCGCTCATTGGCACGAAGCATACTTTGTTCTGCCGAAACATCGTATCTGTCGGCCAAATATCCCGCGAGATAGGCAGTCTGAAAATCCACAGCATCATCAAAATTATAGGGTTCGAGAGATTCCATCAGATCATCAGCCATTTTGGTCGAGCCGTCCACGGGTATACGGTCAAAGCCGAGAGAACCGCCCCTGGCAAGAGAATAATAGAGAGTTTTAGTGTAAAGATATTTGCTGTCACTCCAATGCCGATATTGCTGACCCCTGTAGCGAATACTGGAATCGGTATCGGCATCAAAAAGCCAAAAGGGAACATATATGCCCTTTATTTCGTCAAGATGATTTTCACTTGCAAACACCTTCGGAAGCAATTTCTTCCCTGAAAAATGCTTTTTTAAAGCTTCCTTTGCCGCGTTCTTGTCAAGCTTGAAGGGGATAACATAATCGGGACGCAGATCATCCTTAAATTGTCCCATAAAGATAACCGGGTTTCCGCAATAAGGGCAATTTGTTGCCGCGGCAGTCGAATCTCCAATGATCTCTCCACCGCAAGATTTACATAAATATACCCGCATGTCCTCGGTCTCGCCCTCATGCCATTCTGATCCCGCGCATTTTTCCCATTCAAGATTCTCGTGTTCATCTTTTTTCAGCTCTTCATCATACTGTCTGAGCGTTTCAATTTCAAACTCAGCATCGCAATATGGGCATTTCATTTTTTGCGAAGCACTGTCAAAAGCTATCGCTCCGTTGCAGCATGGACATTTATATTCTTTAACAGTATCCAAGCCTTATCACCGCCTCTCGACAACAGCAAGATTTACTTAATATCTCTCTCATCGAATCTGTCTCCGCATTCAGGACAGAATTTGGGAGGATTTTTCGGGTCTTCCGGTTCAAATCCGCACTTATCACATCTATAGAGAGGAGCATCCGCAGGCTTTCTCGCACCACATTCTGGGCAGAACTTTCCTTTGTTTACAGAACCGCAAGAACATTTCCAACCGCTCTCTGCTTTGGGGGCTCCGCACTCTGCGCAGAACTTGCCGCTATTTACCGCTCCGCAAGCACATTTCCAACCGTTCGATCCATTTTTTGCGGAAGCCGACGTCTGCTGCTGTGCGCCCATCGCGAAAAGATTGCCGATATTCGCGCCTCCCGCCTGCTGCGCCATTCCAAAGCCCATAAATCCCGTCATTGCGCCGCCATCGTTTGCCGCCGCAGCCTTCATAGCGTCTGCCTGCGCGCCCGCGAGATGAGCCGCCGCCATTGTCGGATCGCGCAGAATGGCATTTTTCTGAGCGGTCTTGATGAGCTCTTCGTCCTCTTCGGGCAAAGTGATCGGGTTAAGCGCGATAGACTTAATTTTAAGTCCGCGAAGTGATCCCCATTTCGAAGAAAGGGCTTCATTGAGTGCGCCTTCAAGCTCCGCTGTATGCGTCGGAATCTGATTCGGGCGCATTTCAAGCGCCGAAAGCTTACCCATAGCCGGCGCAAGTGCGCTGACAAACTCGGTTTTAAGCTGAGAAGCAATATCGGCAACAGAATATTCTCTTTCAACATTTCCGCAAACGTTTGTGTAGAAAAGCAGAGGATTTTCGATGACAAAGGAGTAAACGCCCGAGCAGCGGACACTGACATCCACATCAAGCCCTATCTTGCTGTCAACCACGCGGAACGGAATAGGCGAGGGTGTGCCGAATTTGTTATCAAGCACTTCTTTTGTATTGAAATAGTAAACGCGCTGATCCTTGCCGGTATCGCCGCCGTAGGTGAAACGCTTTCCAATGGTCTTGAAGGTATCAATGATGCTCTCTCCGAGAGAGCCCGCAAAAATACTGGGTTCGCTTGATTTATCATATGTATATTCGCCGGGCTCGGCGCAGACCTCAACAATCTTTCCTTGATCAACGATCATCATGCACTGACCGTCAGCAACGGCAATACCCGAGCCGTTTGAAATAACATTGTCGCTTCCCTTGGTATTTGAAGATCTGCCGCTTATCTGCTTCTGTCCTTTAGTTACAAGCACGTCATTGGGGAGGGAATCGCAATAGAAAAACTCCTTCCACTGATCCGCAAGCGTGCCTCCGAGAGCACCGATCGCCGCTTTAATAAGTCCCATAATAATTCTTCCTTTCAGTATAAAAATATCTTTAAAAATATTGTATCACATTTCCCGAAAAATTGCATCACTTTTCCGCAATTTTTTAAAGTTTTTTCGGGCACAGTTCCCCGAGCGGACATTCCCGGCACCGAGGTGAGCGCGCCATGCAGTATTCTCTTCCGAACATAACGATTCTGTGGCAAAAATCGCTCTGCTCGGGCGGATCGATAAGCTCTTCCATTATAAGCTCCACCTTATGAGGATCCTTCAGATCCTCCCGGTAGAACCCAAGTCTGCCGCAAATGCGTATGCAGTGAGTATCCGCAACAACCGCAGGCAGATGATATATGTCCCCGCGCAGCAGATTTGCGATCTTTCTCCCGACCCCGGGAAATTTCAGAAGCTCTTCCATGCTCGAAGGGAGAACCCCTCCGTATTCATCGCAAAGCTTTGCACAAGCCGACTTTATGCTCTCTGCTTTCGTCCTGAAAAGACCGCAGGGACGAATGATGTTTTCGATATCATGGAGCTCTCCGTCGGCAAGAGCTCTCGCTGTCGGGTATTTTGAAAAAAGCTCCCGACATACGATATTTACCCTTGCATCGGTGCACTGGGCACTGAGTCTACCCATGACTAAAAGCTTCCACGCCTCTCCCTCGTATATAAGAGCACATTCCGATTCGGGATAGATATCCTTCAGCCTTTCGACTATCAAAGCTGCCCTTTCTTTTTTAGCTTTTTTTGACTCCTTTTTCATAATTTTACCTCTCAAGCACAAAAATTGCCGTAAAAACCAAAAAAATCTGCAAAATTTTTATATTTTTTTACAAATTTCTATTTAATATTAGATGATTTTGTATTATAATATATAATGCGAAGTTTTAAGCTCACCGCATGATTATTATAAATCATTTTCCCGAATAATGCAAGACCATGTTTTTATTCTTCAGAAAGGGCAGATACATACATGAAACAAAAGTATACCATCACCATCGCCGACACAGAGATGAACGTAATAACGGAAGAGTCCCCGGACTTTGTTGACGAGATCGTCGGCATACTCGACAGAAAGATAAGAGAGATCAACACTGCAAGCCGCCGTTGTTCAAAAAACGAAGCGGCTCTGCTCTGCGCTCTTGACTATTGCTCAGACAAGATCAAGATGCAGAAAAAAGTTCGCAACTTTGATGCGGAAATGGCTCTGAAAAACGCGCAGATAAACCGCCTGACCGCAGAAAACGAAAAACTCAGAGCACTGCTCCAAGAAAACGGGATAAAAACCGACAAATGAGCAGCAAAAAAAAGATCCGCCCCGAGCTTCTCTCTCCGGCAGGTTCTCCCCGGGCACTTGAAGCCGCTATCGACGCAGGCGCGGATGCCGTTTATTTCGGCACATCCTTCTTCAACGCAAGGATAGGAGCAGAGAATTTTTCTGAAGACGAGCTTGCCGAGGCTTTCAAAAAATGCCACGCATACGGGGTCAGGGCTTATGTTACCCTTAATACTCTTGCGCTTGATCGTGAGCTCTCCGACTATCTTCGAACAGCGGAAATGACCTTTAGGCTCGGTGCCGACGCACTGATCACCGCAGACCTGGGTGGTGCCTCCGCTATCCGCAGGTATTATCCCGAGATCGAGCTGCACGCCAGCACACAAATGTCAGGGCACAACGCAGAAGCAGCAAAAATTCTAAAAGATATCGGATTCAGCCGCATGGTTCTTGCAAGGGAGACCTCTCTTGAAAATATATGCGAATTTGTTAAAAGCTCCCCGATAGAAGCGGAGATTTTTATACACGGAGCACTTTGCGTCTCACATTCGGGGCAGTGCCTTTTCAGCTCCATTGTCGGAGGCAGAAGCGGCAACCGCGGCGAATGTGCACAACCCTGCCGACTGCCTTGTGCAGGGAAACATCCCTATCCTTTGAGTCTTAAAGATCTTTGCCTCGCCCCTCATATTCCCCGCATCATCGAAAGCGGCGTTGCTTCTCTGAAGATCGAAGGAAGAATGAAATCTGCGGAATACGTCCATGCGGTCACAAAGGTATACCGCAGACTGCTTGACGAGCGCCGCGGAGCTACGGCAGACGAGCTTCGGTATCTTTCTTCGGTCTTTTCAAGAGGTGGATTTACGGATGGTTATTTCACGCAAAAGATCGGAAAACCCATGCTCGGCATCAGAAGCGACTCGGATAAAGAAACCTCCAAAGCGTTGAAGCCTTTTGAAAAGATCGTAAGAAAACGCCCTATAACCCTCTCCGCAGTATTCGCCGAAGGAGTGCCATCAAGGCTGACCCTTTCGGACGGTGAGAAAACGGTAACGGTAAAGGGAGAGAGTCCCTTCGGCGCGATCAACTCCAAAATGACGGAAGAAAATGTTCTTTCGAGCCTTTCAAAGCTTGGAGATACACCCTTTTATATAGAGAGCTCCAATATCAAAATCGAGGGAAATATAATGCTTCCCGTTTCAAAGCTTAATGCCCTTCGCCGCGATGGAGTTTCGGCTCTTGTGGGAACGTGTGCCCGAGAGCTCAAAGAAAAAGAGTATGTCCCCATAAAAAACAGCTCCGAAAAAAAGGCTCTGAAAACCGCACGCTTTTCCTTTCCCGAAGCCATCACCGAAAAAGCACGCGAATATTTCGACAGAATATATCTCCCGCTTGGCAAATTTTGTGAAAAAGCCAACGGAGTTATATTGCCGCCCGTTATCTTCGACAGTGAGCTCGCAAAAGTTGAAAAAATGCTCCGAGACGCAAAAGAGCAGGGTGCAAAATACGCGCTTGTCGGCAACCTCGGTCACCTTGCCATTGCCAAAAAAGCCTCTCTCATTCCCGTTGGGGATTTTCGGTTGAATATCTTCAACCGCGAGAGCGCAGCAAAGCTTGCAGAGCTTGGCTTTGAGAGCTTCATCCTCTCCCCCGAGCTGACCCTGCCTCAAATAAGAGATATCGGAGGAAACAATTCCGTGATAGTCTGCGGAAGACTGCCTCTTATGCTTCTTGAAAAATGTGTGATAAAGGAATTCTCCTCCTGTGAGGAATGTGCAAAAGGCAAAGCAGTGCTCACAGACAGAAAAGGCATATCATTCCCCGTTCTCAGGGAGTATGATCACAGAAATGTTATTTATAATTCGCTGTCCACCTATATGGGCGACAAAAAACAGACCCTCGACCGTTTTGGCATCGCAAACCGTCATTTCATCTTTTCGGTAGAAAGCGGAAAACAGGTCGACAAAATTATAAATTGCTTTGAGGCGGGAGTGTCTCTCGGCATACCCGTTAGAAGAATAAAGGATTGATCGGAGATTAAAATGAACAAAATCAATATAAAAATCAAGCTGTCACGCGGAATGGCTCTCCCGAAATACGCCACCGACGGCTCTGCAGCCATAGATCTTTGTGCCGCTCTTGAAGAGGGCGAAGTGATCACCCTTTGTCCCGGCGAGAGAACACTTATACCGACAGGCATCTCGATAGCACCCGAAAGCAGCGGCATCGTTGCCGTCGTTGCCGCAAGAAGCGGTCTCGGAACAAAAAAAGGGATCTGCCTTTCCAACGGCATCGGCGTTATCGACAGCGATTACAGAGGAGAGATAATGGTCGGGCTCTTCAACACCGGCAAAGAAGATTTTATCATCGAGCGCGGCGACAGGATCGCCCAAATGATGTTTATGCCGGTTTATGCCGCAAATCTGATAGAAAGCACGGAGCTTGACGAAACCGAACGCGGTGCGGGCGGCTTCGGCTCAACAGGCGTTAAATAAGGAGCAAAAATGAAATTTATTCTTGCGTCAAAATCTCCGAGGCGGAGAGAGATCCTCCGGAATCTCGGTCTCGATTTTGAAATAGTAACAAGCGAAGCTGATGAAAGCTATGAGGAAGGCACCGCCCCGTCAGATGTCGTTATGACTCTTTCGGCGCGCAAAGCCGCTGCCGTTAAAAAGCATCTCGAAAGCGAAGGCAGAGATCTTTCGGACACTGTTATAATCGCCGCCGATACCATTGTCAGTGCTTGCGGCGAGATTCTCGGAAAGCCGAAGGACATCCGGGATTCCGAAAGGATGCTCTGCATGCTTGAGGGCAGTACCCATTCGGTTCTCAGCGGGATCACCGTCATCTGCGGCGAAAGCAGTGCTTCTGCCTATGAGGAGACCCTTGTGAAATTTGCCCCCATGACAGAAAAAGAAATTAAATGGTATGCCGAAAGCGGCGAGCCCAACGATAAAGCCGGTGCTTATGCGATCCAAGGTTATGCCTCCGTGTGGGTGGACGGCATCGACGGCTGTTATTTTAACGTTGTAGGTCTCCCCGTCTCCTGCCTGCGCAGACTGCTGAAACGAGTTTTCGGCATCAGACTTTCAGACCATTTGAAATAAATCCTTCGAAAGGAATTTTATATATGAACAAGCAAATCGGAATAGACCTCGGTACGGCAAACACCCTTTTCTATATGAAAGGGAAGGGTATTATTCTTCGCGAGCCCTCGGTTGTTGCAAAAAACAGCATAACCGGAAAGGTGGTCTCTGTCGGCTCGGACGCAAAAAAAATGCTGGGGAAAACTCCCGGAACGATTGCCGCATTCCGACCCCTTAAAGGCGGCGTTATCGCCGACTTCGAAGTGACCGCAGAAATGCTCCACCAGTTTTTCCGCAAGATAAATATGGGAGGGCTTTTCAATCGTCCTCATGTTATAATCTGTATTCCATATGGGGTCACGGAGGTTGAAAAAAAGGCTTTTGAGGACGCGGCATACGATGCTATGTCCCGCTCGGTCGATCTCGTGGAAGAGCCTATGGCGGCGGCTATCGGTTCAGGATTGCACATCGGAAGCCCCAGGGGAAGCATGATAGTTGACATAGGCGGCGGAACCACAGAGGTAGCTGTTATCAGTCTTGACGGCATCGTTGTTTCCCGTTCGCTTCGTGTTGCGGGAGATGAGCTTGACGCTGCTATCGTGCAGTATGTCAAACGCCGTTTCAACGTCACGGTCGGCACGGCAACGGGTGAGGAACTGAAAAAGAGAGTTGGAAGCGTTCACTGGTCGGCAGACAACGCCGAAATGGATGTGCGCGGACGAAACATGAAAACAGGTCTGCCCACAACGTTGCATATCACCTCCGCTGATGTGCGCGAGGCAACAGAAGAGCAGATCGACCGCATTATCGACTGCATAAAAACAACCCTTGAAAATACTCCCCCCGAGCTTTCGGCGGATATTTTCGATTCCGGCATCATGCTTGCCGGCGGAGGTGCTCTTCTGCGCGGTCTCCCTGCTCTTATCACAGAGCGCACAGGGCTTAAGGTCACGGTTGCCAACCGTCCTCTCGACTGCGTTGCCCTTGGTATCGGCAAGGGCATAGAAGATCCTCGCATAATTCGGAACGTTATATTAAACCGTTCCAGATAATTCGGAAGGACAGTCATGTCAAAATTTTTTAAATCAAGATTTTTCATAGTCGCCCTTCTCTGCGCCATAGTGCTTGTCACAGTTCCCAGCGTGCTTTCGATCATGGGACTCGGAGATTATGTTCGCGGCGCACTCGGCACTGTTGCCACGCCCTTTCGCTACGCCTTCACACAAGCGGCGGAAGCCATTGACGGCTTTGCCAGCTATTTCAGAGAATTTGACGCTATAAATTCCGAAAACCGAATACTTAATGACAGGATCGCAGAGCTTGAAAAACAGCTTGCCTCCGCCAAGGCCACAGAAGAAGAAAACAAATGGCTCTATGACTATCTCGGGCTCAAAAGAGAACATATCGACTATGAATTTGAAGCCGCGCGGGTCATAGGCAGGGAATCCGGCAACTATATGACGATCTTTACCCTAAGCCGCGGCTTGATGCACGATATTGAGGTAAATATGCCGGTGGTTACAGAGAAAGGCATAGTCGGCTATGTCAGCGAGGTGGGGTCAAACTGGTGCAAAGCGGTCACTATCCTTGAAACCGCATCCTCCGTTGGAGCATATGTTGAGCGCTCGGGTGAGCTGGGACTTATCGAAGGGGTTTATGAGCTAAGGGACAGCGGAGTTTGCCGAATGTCCTATCTCCCCTCGGATGCCGACATCAAGGTCGGGGATGTTATTCTGTCCAGCGGTATCGGAAGCATCTACCCTCGCGGGCTTGTGATCGGCACTGTAACAGAGCTTGTGCCGGATGAATTCAGCAGAAATCTCAATGCAACGGTTGAGCCTGCTGCCGATCTTTCAAATCTGCGAAACGCCATGATAATCAAGAATTTTATTGCTTACACAGAGGAAGCGGAGGATAATGCAGATGAATAATCAGCTTTCCCCTATTTCTTGGCAGGTCTTGCTCAAAAAAAGTGCGGTATGGGGCGTTTGGCTTTTTTTACTCGCGGTCTTTGAGACCTCATTTTTCTCGGTATTCCGAGTATTCGGAGCTGTTCCGGATATGGTTCTCACCGCAGTTATCACCATAGCAATATATGATAAGGAGCGAACAGGCACAATTGCAGGCATAACCGGAGGATATATAGTCGATGCCCTCGGGGGCTTCGGACTGTCGCTTTCTCCGATTATTTATATGCTCTGCGGATGTGTCACAGCCATGCTTGCATATTCTATCCTTCGCCGAGATTTCTTCTCCTTCCTTATAAGCTCATCATTTTCTCTGATCATTTCGGCGGGTGCTTCGGTCATTTGCGCTTTTGCGGCAGAGGGCAGATCGTATTTCACGGCATCTGACATTTTCTCCAAGCTGATCTTGCCGCAATTTCTTGCCTCGCTATTGATCGGAATACCGATCTACTTTCTCACAAAGCTTATCTGGTTAAGTCTTTTTAACAACAGAGAAATGGAAGGATAGGCAATCACGTTAAAATTTTTGAAAGGAGTATACGACAGCTATGCGGAAGCAAAAAAATATTAAAGGCATTTCCTTCACCGTAAGACTCATTATTATAGCCGTCATTTTCTCCTTTGCCGCAGTCTTTTACATAACAAAGCTGGCAAATATCCAGCTTGTGAACAGAAGTCAATATACCTCCTCTGTACAAAAGACCTACACTCGCACAGTTACGATCCAAGCGCAGAGAGGCGAGCTGTTCGACCGAAACGGCAAGGCACTGGTCACAAATGTATATACATATAATCTCGATTTTGATTACGGTTCTCTCTCAAAAAGCAATGATGAATCGAATGCCGTAATACTTGGTGCCATAAAAGCACTTGAGGACACCGGAAACGCAGAAAAGCGAGTGGAAAGCAACTTTCCATTGCTTGGCAGTTACCCGAATCTGATATATGATAATAATATGATGGAGGATGATACTTATAAGACCAAATTTGACCGTGCGATCAAAGCTTTGGGGTTTCATGAGGACGAGGACGGCAACCCTGCTAAAAACACTGCCGAGGAGCTTTGCCTGAAGCTCGCAGAGAAATATTCCCTTGATGCCCTTGACGAGAATGACGAGCCTCTTTACACAAACGAAGAGATCACAGAGCTTATGAGAGTTCGGTTTGACATGGCTTTTGCTCAGTTCAGCACAGTAGAGCCTTACGTTTTTGCCGAAGATGTTGATCTGACTCTTATTACTAATATGAAGGAAAGCGAGCTTCGAGGAATCGCCTTTACAGAAAAGGTAACAAGAAATTATGAATACCCCGGATACGCTTCGCACATTCTCGGAAGAGTTGGCCCTATACACGCCGAGGATCTTGAATATTACAGCGAAAAAGGCTATAAAATGAACGCTATAGTCGGGATTGACGGCTGCGAAAAAGCCTTTGAAGAATTTTTGCGCGGTACCGATGGTACAATGGTCATAGAAGAGGACGAAAACGGAAATATTCTCTCTCAGCGCATCTCAAAAGCTCCCATAAGCGGAAATGACGTTTGGCTTACCATCGACATCGATATGCAGATAGCCGCCGAGGACGGTCTGAGTAACAACATTCAGTATATAGTTGATAAAGCAAACAGTACAAGGGGAGAGCTTGACGGAGAGGACGCTTCGGCAGGAGCTCTCACCGCAATCAGCACAACCGGTGAGATATACGCAATTGCCTCCTATCCCACCTTCGATCTTTCAAAATGGTCTACAGACTATAATCTATGGTCAGAGGACGAGGCAAAGCCACTCTATAACCGTGCTCTTCGCGGTCAATATCAGCCCGGCTCAACCTTTAAGATCGGGGTTGCAACGGCTGCACTTGAGGAAGGAATAATCACGCCCTCAACAAAGATCACAGATAAAGGAAGATACACATTTTATGATCCCATAAACGGCCCCCGATGCTGGATATATCTGCAAAGAGGTCAAACCCATGGAACTATAAATGTCATTGAAGCTATACAACATTCCTGCAACTACTTTTTCTATGATATCGGCAGACAGCTTGAGATCGAAACGCTCAACAGATATTGCAAGGCATACGGGCTGGGCGAGTACACCGGCATAGAGCTGCCCGAAAATATCGGTATTCTCGCAGGCCGTGAATACAGATATGAGATGGGACTTGGCGAATGGTATCCGGGTGATACACTGCAAGCCGCTATCGGACAGTCGGATAATCTTTTCACCCCTCTGCAGATAAGCTCATATATTGCAACACTGGTTGGCGGCGGAACAAGATATTCTGCCCATCTTCTCGGCAGTGTGCGCAAGTTTTACACAAACGAGATCATCTATGAATACACTCCGAAGGAGCTCGGAGGAATCGAAATGAGCGACACAACTCATCAAACGATCCTTACGGCAATGAAGAGCGTTACCGAAAACGGTTCGGCATCAAGAGTGTTTAAATCCTACCCGATAACTATGGGAGGTAAAACCGGTACAGCACAGGTCGGCAAGACAAAAAGCGATAATGCTATTTTCACTGCTTTCGCTCCCTTTGATAACCCGGAGATCATCGCGACCTGTGTTATTGAGCAGGGCAACAACGGCACAGACGCAGGCTACACGGTTAAGGATGTTTTCGATTGTTACTTTGGGATAAGCAAAGATGCAGCTCCTGCAGAATAAAACAAGATTTACATAACGGAGATATCGCTCGATATCTCCGTTTGTGCTTTTTTTTGGCATTTTTTATTCAGAGTATTTCCCCGTTATCGGCTTTGCATATCGCAGCATTAAGAAATAATTTACAATGTTCTATAGACAAATGGGAATAATTGTGCTATAATATAATGAATATTTACTGCAAAATAATGTTTTAACAAATCGAGAGGTCACATAAAATGGAAAGATTATCAACCCAGCCTTATAAAGGCACCAGAGATTTTTACCCTGAGGAAATGAAGCTGCGCAACTGGTTCCTTGGTAAGATCCGCGAAACACTGGAGCTTGCGGCATATGAAGAATATAACGGACCAATGCTTGAATCTCTGGAGCTTTACGCCGCCAAGAGCGGTGATGAGCTGGCGCGCGAGCAGACATACAACTTTACCGACCGCGGCGGACGCGATCTTGCTATCCGCCCCGAAATGACGCCCAGCGTTGCACGAATGGTCGCCGCAAAGCTCGGCGAACTCAATTATCCTCTTAAATGGTTCTCAATTCCAAATATGTACCGCTATGAGCGTCCTCAGCGCGGCAGACTCCGCGAATTTTGGCAGCTCAATGTGGACATTTTCGGCTGCGACACCTATGAAGCTGATCTGGACGTTATTCAGAGTGCCATCGCAGTGCTTCGCGCGTACGGCGCGGATGAGACCATGTTTAGGGTTCATATCAATAACCGCCGTTTCTTCAACGATGTTATCGCTGCTATCTGCGGCACCGATGCCGAAGGAGCAAAGAAGGTATCCAAGGTGGTTGACCGCAAAAATAAGATCCCGAGAGAGGCATATGTCAAGGATATGACAGAGCTGGGGCTTTCGGAAGAGCAGATCGCGGGTATCGATGCGCTATATACAATGAATGTTAAGGACGCCACCGCTCTCTGCCCCGATTCTGTGGGCTCTCGGGAGCTGGTTTCTCTGTTTGACGCCCTCGCGTCAACGGGTCTTGATAAATACTGCATGTTTGATTTCGGCATAATCCGCGGTCTTGATTATTACACAGGTACAGTATTTGAGGTCTTTGACGAAGCCCCCGAAAACAACCGCGCCATGTTCGGCGGCGGCAGATATGATAACCTTGTCGGGCTTTTTGCCAAAAACGCAAAGATCTCGGGCGTTGGCTACGGCATGGGTGATGTCACTCTTGAAAATTTCCTTGTCACTCATAATCTGGTGCCCGATGTGCTGAGGAGCGGCAAAAAGGTTCTGGTTGCTCGCTTTGACGATGTTGCAATCGAAAAATATACCGCCATTGTCGACCAGCTCCGCGACGCAGGCATCGCAACAAGCCTTTATACCGGCATCAAGAAGTTCGGCAAGCAGATCGACTATGCCGTTAAAGGCAATTATTCTCATGTTGTCATCATGGGCGGCAGTGAGATAGAAAAGGGCGTTGCAAAGATAAAAAATCTTGAAACAAGAGAAGAGACCGAGGTCGCTATGTGCGATATAGCATCGGCTCTCGCATAATGGGGTAACATTATGGTATATATGTTTCTTGCCGAAGGCTTTGAGGAGATAGAGGCGCTTTGCCCTCTTGATCTGATGCGCCGCGCGGGTATAAATGTTAAGACAGTTGCAGTCGGCGGCGGTGAATTTGTAACGGGTTCTCACGGAATTTCCGTGAAAGCCGACATGAAGGATACAGAGCTTTCGGATACCGAGCCCGAAATGGTGATCCTTCCCGGCGGTATGCCCGGTACTACCAATCTTGAAACATCCGACATCGTTAAAGCCGCAATTGAAAATGCTTTGGAGAAGGATGCTTATGTCTGCGCTATCTGTGCCGCTCCCTCGGTGCTCGGCAAACGCGGTATCCTCAAAGGAAAGGAAGCGATCTGCTATCCCGGCTTTGAAAAATTTCTTGAAGGCGCGAAGATTTCAGGTAAAAAGGTCGTCCGCGACGGAAAGATAATCACAGGCGCAGGAATGGGCGTTGCCCTCGATTTCGGACTTGCCCTTGTTTCCGCTCTCTGCGGCGAAGCAAAGGCGGCAGAGCTGCGTCTGGGAGTTCTTGCAGAATAATTAAAAAGAAGGTGAGATCGGTGCTTGAAAAATATAAATCAAATATGACGGCGCCGATTCTTGTGGCGGTTGTTTATTTGCTTCTCATCTTGTCGAGAATCATAAAAATAACCGAAATGACGGGAGAGAACGAATATGTGGGAGTAATAGTGCTCCAGCTTCTGATCTTTCTTTTGCCGGCAGTCATTTATTCAAAGCTGAAGGGAGAAAGATATGCTCTGCGGCTGCGTTTGCGTTTTATCGGTGCACAGCAGGTCGTGGTAGCACTGCTTGCCGCGCTGACTCTTATTTGCGGTTCACTTCTGCTGAATATTCTTTTTGCTGACGGCATGGGCGGAGATGAATTCTCTCTTTATAACACCTTTACCGCAAACCATAACGGCAGTGCAGAATCCTTTCTGTATGTGACCATTGCTTATGCCATACTCCCGGCAGTCTGTGAAGAATTTCTGTTCCGCGCCCTGCTCTGTGCGGAATATGAGGAATATGGCATCTTCACCGCCTGCCTGATGTCCTCGGTATTTTTCGGCATGATACATTTTAACCCGAGGCAATTCGTTATTTATGTTTTTGCAGGAGCGGTGCTCTTCGCCACAATGTATGCCACAAGATCTCTTCTGGGAAGCATCTGCGTACATTTTGTCTACAATATGTATGGTCTTTTCGGTCAGAGCTTCGCAAACGAGGTCTACCGAACAACAGGCAGCACAGAGCTGTTTTTGCTAATCCTTTCTGCGGCTCTTGTCCTGCTCGCCGCGCTGTTTTGCGGAGAGGCGGCAAGGCTTTACCGCCGCTATTCAAGGCAGAATAAGCCTTCGGATTATCTCCCCCAAAAGTCGGCAAAAATAGCGCGCTCAGAGGGAAAGAGCATGGAAAGGATCGCCGAATCGTTTTTAGCTCCTCCCTGCCTTGCTTGCTATTTGATCTTCGTGCTTGTAACGATAATAGCTTGATTTTGATGAGTATCCACCTGACCCGATGATCGGGCATATGAAAGAAGGTGTTTTATGAATAACAACGGCTCCAACAAACGCGGTGACATTCCGGAAGAATTTCGCCCGCATATAAGGCGTCCGGTTCAATCGGATCTGACACATAAAGAGGATGTAGAGGGCATAAGACGTCCTGCGGCATCCGCAAATGGGCAAAGCATCCAAAATACTGCCGCTTCTTCGCAAAATGCAGTCAGAAAGCCCCGGAATATAAAGATGATTGCCCGTCCTCAAAGCACAGCACAAAGCTCCGCCGTACAGCAGCCGAGAGGCACCGCAGCCGTAAATCCTAGGGCGCGGCAGCAGGCGGCATCCATCCCCCAGCCTCGCAGAGCTATGGCTCAGCAGGAAAGTGCTAAGGCAAGATCGGGAGAAATGCAAAATTCCCCTTCCACACAGCGCAGACAGAATTTTTCTGCGGCAGATAATACCAAAAGCGTTGACAGAGAAATGATAAGGCGCAAAAAGGCTGCAGAAGAAGCCAAGAAGCGAAGAAGCACCGAGGAAGCCCCCGAGGAGGAAAGCTCCGGCGGAAGCACCGTTATGAGCCTGATCAAGGCGATCCTTTATATCGTCATCGTGGTTGCCGTTTCGGGTCTGCTCTCTTATTATATAATTGTATTTGTCAACGACATGTACGCCTTTGTCAAGAGTGATGAGGAGGTGGAGGTCTCCATTCCGGAATATGCTACGGTTGAGGAAATTGCCGACATTTTGAGCGATGCGGGAGTTGTAAAATATCCCGACCTTCTGGTTCTCTACGCAAAGCTGAAAAAGATCGACAAGACCTATGAATTTGTTGAGGGAGACTATACCGTGAACGGCATGATGAACTATGATGAGCTCTTCTACGCGTTCGTCCCACACAAATCATATGAGGTTGTGCGAATCACCATTCCGGAGGGTTACACCGTTGACGAGATAATAAATCTGTTCACGGAAAACGGCATCGGAAAACGGTCTAAATTCATCGATGTTATTAACAACTATGATTTTGACTTTGATTTTGTCAGAGCACTGGATGAAGCCGATCTTTCGGGAAGGACATACCGGCTTGAGGGTTATCTCTATCCCGATACCTATGAGTTTTACAAGAGCAGCTCAGAGGTTACGGTCATTTATAAGCTTCTTAACCGATTTAATGTCATTTTTTCAAGTGATTTTTACGCAAAGGCAGAGCAGCTCGGTTATACAGTTGACGAGATTATGACGCTGGCATCGATGATAGAAAAGGAAGCGAGATACTCAGCCGATTATGAGCTCGTATCCTCTGTTTTCCATAACCGCTTAAACAGCGCTAACTTCCCCAAGCTCGAGAGTGACGCAACCATCATGTATGCCATTCAGGTGCGTGACGGTGAGAGAAAGAACTCTCTTACGGGCGACGATCTGAGCTATGATACTCCATATAACTCATATATGTATGAGGGTCTGCCCCCCGGTCCTATCGCAAACCCCGGCTATGAGGCTATAACCTGCGCGCTCTGGCCTGCATCCTCAAAATATTATTATTTTGTTTCGGATAATTTTGGCAACACATATTTCTCGCGTACAAATTCCGAACATGAAGCGGCAAAAGCAAAGGTTGCGCAGATCAACGAGGGGAGCTGACGTTTTAACTTTTAGCGGTAATACGGTCGCGATTTTTATAAAATTTTTATAAACATTGCTGATTTTTGCGCTTTTGCCAAAATATTAACAATAAACTGTTGTAAAAAATTTAATTTTGTGTTATAATACAAAATTGGAAAAAATATCATACTGATTTAAGTAAAAAATTTAGAAAGGCGGATTTCTAACATGACTTATAACAAGAAAACCATCGAAGACATTGATGTAGCCGGCAAGACCTGTCTTGTTCGCTGCGACTTCAACGTGCCCATGAAGGACGGCAAGATCACAAGCGATAAGAGAATCGTTGGTGCTCTCCCCACTATCAAGTACCTCATGGACAAGGGTGCAAAGGTTATCCTCTGCTCTCATATGGGTAAGCCCCACAGCATCCTCACCGAGGGCTTCGGTCTTACCAAGAAGGAGAAGAAGGCAGTTGAGGCTCTCCCCGCAGAGGAGCAGGCAGCCGCTACCGCAGAGTACCTTGCAAAGGCGCTTGTTTCCGATAAGAAGAAGCTTACTCTTAAGCCCGTTTGCGCTCGCCTTAACGAGCTTCTCGGCGCTGA
>JAZOAL010000093.1:0-3021 GCA_045595425.1 Eubacteriales bacterium | reverse complement strand
AACAATAATTTAGCGGTACGTTTATAAGCCTTCTCTAGCAGGGATCACCTCGGCTTTGCCGAGCCCGGGGGACCACGCAGTGGTGGATGGGTAGATCATCTAACCCATAGATAAACGGTAGGATGATCTCCTCATCTGTCGCTCTGCGACACCTTCCCCGCTGGGGAAGGCTAATATTCGTTCATCACACTATGTTAGTTCATCACACTACAAACTCCCCGCTAAATTATTTTTTAATTACCAAGTTTTTTGATTAAAGCTCCACGGCTTTGATCTGAGGCAGACGTGAAACAATGACTGCAACGATTGCTGTCAGGATGATTTCGGGTATCATATAAAGACCGTTGTAAACTATCGTATAGATGAATGCCAGACCGTTGCCGCTGAAAGAAGCGAGAACCTTATCGCCTATTCCACCTACGTTAAAGCTCTCTGTAAAGAACCACTCCGCATATGAGCCCCAGAATATATATCCCGAAACGATATGGGCTATGTATCTTCCAAAGGTCGCAAGAACAGCACCGAGAGTAAGCGCGAGAGTTTTGTTCTTATTCTTCCTGAAAATACCGCCGATGCCGAGAATTCCGTATGCGATAATATAGTCGATCAGAGTTATCGCAATTGCGGCAAAGAGCTGCATGCCGCCCTCATCCTCTGGGAGAAAATACGCAATTATTGTGGAATTCTTGCCCATCATCAGATCCATTATGATCTGGAGCGCGGCATAGGTGAAGGAAGTGAAGAATCCCCATTTAACGCCGTAAACATAGGAAACTATGATGATGGGGAGCATGCTTGCAAGAGTAAGTGTGCCGCCATAGGGGAGCTGCAAAAATGGGATAAGAGCGCATACCAGTGCAAGTACGGTTGCCAGCGCAAGCATTACGGCGCTGAAGGTCAGACGGTGGATTGTAAAGCTTTTGTTTGATGTTTTCATTTGAAAACTCCTTTCTTTGCATATGTGAAAGGCAGCCTCACGAATAGACGTGTAGCTGCCTAAAAAATGCAAAAAAAGATCAAACAACTTCCTACGCCGGTATTATCCGTATCAGGTTATAAGGGTTCGGATCACTCCGTCTCAGCCAAAGGCACCCCCGCGTGTGACTGCGGTCACATATTTAATTTACGGTGACATTATACAACATTTTTTGCCAAATGTCAAGGGCTATTTTGATTTTCTTGCCTGAGGCGGTTTGAAAAACTGATAGAGATTGCAGGGGATCATGCCGTTATAAAGCTTACGCTTTTTATCGGCACGTCTGCCGTAGAGACGTTCAAATTCCTCCGAGGAGGTAAGAACATATATCTGCCAAGGATCAAATGCCGCAAAATTCTTACCGATGGCTCGGTAAAGCTCGTTTATCTGCTGAGGCGTCATCAGCCTCTCACCGTAGGGTGGATTACAAACTATAGTTCCGCGGCGGTCGGGCTTTTCTATCTTCCTTGCGTCAGCTTTAAAAATCCTGATCATATCCGAAACCCCGGCTCGCTCAGCATTAGCTTTTGCATATTCCAAAACCTCGGTATCTATATCCGAAGCCCATACCTCAAAATTGTTTGTCTTTATCTTAGCGCGTGCTTCCTGTCTTGCCTCTTTCCATGAATCCTTTGGCAGGCAGTCGAATTTTTCGCCGTCAAAGGATCGCATAAGTCCCGGTGCTCGGTTCGTCATTATCATTGCCGCCTCGATGGCGATAGTTCCCGAACCGCAGAAGGGATCCCAGAAAAGAACCTCCTCTCGCGGTCTCGATGTAAGCACCAGTGCCGCCGCAAGGGTCTCGCGAAGGGGTGCCGCGCCTGCCGCAGGGCGGTATCCGCGCTTATGAAGAGGGGTCCCCGAAGTATCTATCATCAAGGTTACAACATCCTTAAAAAGGAAGAATTCTATCTGATATTTTGTGCCCCTTTCGGGAAGTCTTTCAAGGCCGTATTTTGTGCCAAGTCTCTTTGCAACCGATTTTTTTATGATGCTTTGGCAATCGGGGACAGAGAATAGAGTGCTTTTGATCGAATGTCCCTTAACGGGAAAAGCATCATTTTCCCCGATATAATCTTCCCATGGAAGAGCATATGTTCTGTCAAAAAGCTCTGTGAAGCTTTCTGCTCTGAAATCTCCGATTTTAATAAAAACGTGTTCGGCACATCTGAGATTTATGTTAGCTCTTGCGGCATCCTCGGGAGCACCTTCAAAGGTCACCCTGCCGTCGATGGTATCGATCCTTCGGCATCCGAGCGCATCGATCTCCTCACCAAGCATTTTTTCGAGTCCAAAAAGACAGGTGGCAACAAATTGCATTTATAATTCCTCGTTTCCGTCTGTATAACAACCTTTATTTACTGTAATTATACAGCTGTTTGCTGTTTTTGTCAATCTTATATGAAGCACCTGCACCTAAAATTATACCGGACGCAATAACATTGCCGCTTTTTCTGAAGGTTATTTGCTTTCCGATGACATCGGAGGCGGAAAAGCGGTCGGTCATAAATGATACCTCTCCCTTGCCGAGCTTGGTACAAACGGGCGGCAAATTGGCGGTTTTTACCCGATAGCATGGAGAAGATGAGTGAAGCTTTCTTTTTCCGTCGATTTCGATGAAGCAGGGCTCATATCCATCTCCTGAAAAGGGAAGTGCAAACAGCATGGCGTTGACCATAGTCCCCAGCGGAGTGGAATAAAATTCGATCTTTCCGACAGTTGTTTCGCCATCGAAGAGCGTGATGGAAGATGAAGCGCAGGGGACACGATCCTTTATAAGTGACTCGCGGGTAAAATTGCCGCTGTCTAAAGGAGCAAAACGGCGCGGCATTATAGAGCTTTCTATCATTTTTCTTTACCTCATTTGATTTTTTTGCCAAAAGGCGTTAATACCATTATATTCGTATTGCTATTGAAAAATGACAGATCGGAGAAAATTTAAAATGATAAACAATAATTTGTCGAACTGTTTGTAGAGTGATGAATTAACAAATTAAGATGCACGAACGCAAGCCTTCCATAGCAGGGAAGGTGGCGCGGAGCGA
>JAZOAL010000092.1:0-12275 GCA_045595425.1 Eubacteriales bacterium | reverse complement strand
CACCTCCGCCAAAGCCACCACCGAAGCCGCCTCCGAAGAAGGAGCTGAATATATCGCCGATGTCGCCGAAGTCCATGTTCGAATACGAATATCCGCCGCCTGCCGTCTGATCGAATGCCGCATGACCGAACTGATCGTATTTCGACTTTTGTTCGGGATCGGAAAGAACGGCATAAGCCTCATTTACTTCCTTGAATTTTTCTTCTGCGGCAGTATCGCCGGGGTTAAGGTCGGGGTGATATTTTTTCGCAAGCGAACGATATGCTTTTTTTATAGCGGCATCGTCTGCACTTTTGTCAAGTCCCTGCACCTCATAATAATCACGTTTTTCTGCCATTTGTCTATCAACCTCAAATTTTTATAAATGGGTAAGCGGAAAAGGGCATTTTTTACCCTTTTCCGCGCTTATTAACTTAAATTACTTATTGTCGCCGGTCTTGTCTTCAAAATCAGCATCATAATATGTGCCGTCGCCGCCCTGCTGACCGCCTGCCTGACCGTTTGCGCCCTGATCAAAGCCTGCACCGCCCTGAGCTTGCTGCTGAGCATAGAGCTTTTCGGAGATGGCATAGAAGGATTTTTCAAGAGCTTCCGTATCAGCCTTGATCGCGGCAACATCGCCGCCTGCAAGAGTTGTGCGGAGCTTTTCGATAGCCGCCTTAACGGGAGCCTTTTCCTCTTCAGTAACCTTGTCGCCAAGCTCGCCGAGGGTTTTCTCACTCTGGAAAATGAGTGTTTCTGCGTGATTCTTAACGTCAACAGCTTCCTTCTGCTTCTTATCCTCTTCAGCAAACTTTTCAGCATCCTTAACAGCCTTTTCGATATCCTCCTGGCTCATGTTTGTTGAGCTGGTAATGGTGATGTGCTGTTCCTTGCCTGTGCCCTTATCCTTTGCCGTTACGTTAACGATACCGTTAGCGTCGATATCGAAGGTAACTTCGATCTGAGGAACTCCGCGGGGAGCTGCAGGGATTCCGTCAAGGCTGAAGCGTCCGAGAGTTGTGTTGCCTGCCGCCATTTCACGCTCACCCTGAAGAACATGGATCTCAACAGAGGTCTGACCGTCAGCCGCAGTGGAATATACCTGGCTCTTCTTAACGGGGATAGTTGTATTTCTATCGATTATGCGGTTAAATACACCACCGAGAGTTTCAATACCGAGAGAAAGTGGGGTTACATCGAGAAGGAGAAGATCCTTTACCTCGCCGCCAAGCACTCCTGCCTGAATAGCCGCGCCGACAGCAACGCACTCATCGGGGTTGATACCCTTGAAGGGATCCTTGCCGATGAACTTCTTAACAGCCTCCTGAACTGCGGGGATTCTTGTTGAACCACCGACGAGAAGCACCTTATCGATCTGGGAAGCACTGATTCCTGCATCTGCCATAGCCTTCTTTGTGGGGATCATTGTTCTCTCAACAAGGTCTGCTGTGATGCGGTCAAATTCTGCTCTTGTGAGCGTTGCCTCAAAATGGAGAGGACCCGCCTGTGTAGCTGTGATAAAGGGGAGGTTTATATTTGTGCTCATCATGCCGGAAAGCTCGATCTTAGCCTTTTCTGCGGCATCCTTGAGTCTCTGGAGAACCATTTTGTCGTTGCGGAGATCAACGCCGTTTTCCTTAAGGAACTTATCTGCCATCCAGTCGATAACCTTCTGGTCGAAGTCGTCACCACCGAGACGTGTGTCACCGTTGGTTGCGAGAACCTCAAATACACCGTCGGAGATTTCAAGAATAGAAACGTCAAATGTACCGCCGCCAAGGTCGAATACCATGATCCGCTGGTCGTTTTCTTTATCCATGCCGTAAGCAAGGGCTGCGGCTGTAGGCTCGTTGATAATACGAAGAACTTCAAGACCTGCGATCTTTCCTGCATCCTTTGTTGCCTGTCTCTGTGAGTCCGAGAAATATGCGGGGACTGTGATAACAGCCTGTGTTACGCTTGTTCCGAGATAAGCCTCCGCATCCGACTTCAGCTTCTGAAGGATCATAGCTGATATCTCCTGAGGGGTGTAGCTCTTATCATCGATGTTTACCTTAAAGCCTGTGCCCATCTCGCGCTTAACGCTGATAACTGTTCTGTCAGGATTTGTGATAGCCTGGCGCTTTGCAACCTGGCCTACCATTCTTTCTCCTGTCTTGGAAAATGCAACGATTGAGGGGGTTGTTCTCGCTCCTTCGGGGTTGGGGATAACGATAGGCTCACTGCCCTCGTAAACCGCAACGCAAGAGTTGGTTGTACCAAGATCTATACCAATAATTTTTCCCATGATTTGTTTCCTCCAAATTATATATGATTTTATTAGATTACTGTTAGTTAGCCACTTTTACCATGGCATAGCGGAGAACCTTATCTCCGATCATGTAGCCCTTCTGAAGCACCTCGCATATCTCCTGCTCACCGAGATTTTCGTCCTCGGTGTGCATGACAGCGTTGTGAACATTAGGGTCAAAAGTCTTTCCGAGTGATTCGATCTCCTTAACGCCCATTTTTTCCATGACCTCGGCAAAGCTGCGAAGTGTCATCTCAAGTCCCTTTGTCACATTCTCTGCATTGCCGTCACCGTAAAGCGCGGCGCGCTCCAGATTATCGATAACAGGAAGTATCTGAGCGAGAACATCCGCATAAGCATCAGAATAGGTGCTTTCCTTTTCCTTTGCGCTTCTGCGGCGGAAATTATCATATTCCGCAAGCATCGTCAGATATTTATTGTTCGCTCCTTTCAGAGCTTCTTCTTTCTTTTCAAGCTCTTTTTTCATTTCTTCAAGCTCTTTTTCAAGCTTTTTAGACTTCTTTTTATCACATTTCGAATCTTTGGAGCTTTCAGCAGCTTCCTCAGCCTTATCCTCTGCAGGAAGCTCTATCTCCTCAAGGAGCTCTTCAAGCTTTTCTTCAGACATTTTCTTATTTTCTTCCATTGCCCTCTCCTTCACCTAAAAGATTGTTACTTTTTCCTATTATTTTAGCCGAATCTCCATCAAGCATGCTGGCAATATTGCCGCTTATCGAAGATATGGTGGAAAGCACCTTTGCATAGTCCATTCGCGTGGGACCTATAACGCCGATCGCGCCTATAGTTTTTCCATCCTTCTTTATCGCCTTAAAAACGATCGATGAGTTATTCATCACCTTGACCGGGCTCTCCGAGCCGATATAAACGCTGATGTCCTCCTTGTCGCTGTCAGAGATCATATTCAGGATATCGTCCTGTCTTTCAAGTGCCCCAAGCAGCTCCTTGAACTGCGAGATATCCGAATATTCGGGATATTGAAGCAGATGATTGATGCCGGAATAGCGAAGAGAGCCGCCGTTTATCTCATTCATAACCTCATATATGCTTTTTATTATGATTTGCGAAAGTGAGGAAAATGATCCCATCATACTCTCAAGCTTCATTACGATCGGAAGGGTGATCTTTTCTGCCGAAAGTCCTGCAAAGCAGGCATTGAGACAGTCTGTAATATGCTCTGTTGCTTCGGGCGTCAGCTCTGTCTCTGAGCGGATGCTCTTGGATTTCACATTGCCGCCGGAGGTGAGCATAACGATAATAAAATTATGCTCATCAAGAAACATTGTCTCAAATCTGCTTATAAAAGCAGATGAGGGACGAGGCTTAATAGCTATACCGGTGTAATTTGTCAGCGAGGAGGCAAGCTTTGATGCCGATTCAAGGATCTTGTCGATCTCATTCATCTTGACCTTCATCAGTTCATTCATTCCGTCGATCTCGGAAGTTGCCTCAGCATAGCTGTCCGAGAGGGAATCGACATAAAAACGGTAGCCCATATCCGAAGGTATACGCCCCGATGAAGTGTGGGGCTGTTCGAGATAACCGAGAGCTTCAAGCTCTGCCATTTCATTTCTGATGGTAGCGGAGGAGCAGGCTATCTGCATATTTTCTGTGAGATATTTTGAGCCCACGGGCTCGCCCGTTTCGATATGCGCTTCGATGATTGCTTTTAATATCAGCTTTTTTCTGTCGCTGAGTTCATTTCCGCACATTTTGTTTTCCTCCGTCTTTAGTTTTTTAGCACTCACAGCTTTGGAGTGCTAATCGACATTTAAAATTTACCACACAATTCACTTTTTGTCAATAAGATTTATGGGATATTTTATTAACGAACTGTAAATATCTCAAAAAATCCCGTTTGTTTAACCCTTTCTTAACATTTACAGAAGCTCAATTACGCTTTGCGTCTCCATCATTGGGTATTTTTTTGCAGCTTTTTCATAGGATATACAAAATTTCAGAATATTCAAAAAATTAGCACTCGCGCGCATCGACCGCAAAGTTTTGTGTTAAAATTTAGTTATATAAAAATGTCAGTCTGCGGTGAGCGATTGTTTAGAGCGATAATCGCAGTTCGCTTGCGTTTGTTTTTTCGATGTTAAGGGACTGTCAAAATAAAACAAAGGAATGCCGCAACAGCGGCAGTCCTTTGTTTTATTTCACAGTCTTGCTCATCTTTTTTGGAGCTCGGGTCAATATCAGGGTGTATCTCACAGTATAGAGAACAAGCGAGGCAATCATGCTGACAAGGCAGCAAAGTATCAGCAAATTAGCCGCATTATCGCTCATAGGGACTACAAGAAGTAGCACCACAACAAGATAAAACAATATGGTAGCAAGCTTACCGTACCAACGCGAGCCGTCCACTACATCTGTGGCTTTAAGCACAAGCAAGCCCATTACACCTACGAAGAGCTCTTTAAAAATAAGAACCCCCACAAGGATCAGCATCAGGCGATATCTATATCCAAGGCACGCCACCACAGTGATCTGTGTAAGCTTATCCGCTATCGGATCAATGATCTTTCCGAAATCCGTTATCAAATTCCAGTGTCTTGCTATATAGCCGTCAACGCAGTCGGTGAGCCCCGAGATCACGATGAGAGCCGCAGAAACATAATATTCTTTGATACCGAAATATGTCCATACAATAAAGGGGATCATTATCGCCCTGACATATGTCAATAGGTTCGGAATCGTGAAAAATTCACCTTTAAATCTTTTAAGCATTTTATACTCCTAAAAATCAGACTTTCACTCCAAAGGTTTTCCCGCATTTCGGGCAAACGGCAGTATGTTCACCTTTTCTCTTTGGGAAGCGCAATACTGCGCGGCAAGATGGGCATTTTCTGTAAACATGCGTATTTCTGTCCCGCCATTTACCCTTTTGAAGCTTTACAAAATTCACAACCGAGTTTTTCATTTTCAAATATTTTGCGTTTTCCGAGCTTCGGCGGTATATATTCCTCGAAAAAGCTCTGTATATCGTAAAAATCAGCAAGCCCCAAGTAATTATTGACAAAGCAATGCTTCGAATAAACATATTCACAAAAATAATCACAAAAAGCAAAACCGTCAGAAAACTGTATAGCGAATCAACGCCGTATCTGCCATACATGAATCTTACCATTTTATCTCTTAATCTCATTTAAATTACCTCCGGATATATTATATGAACGCGTTATGAATCAAACATCCTAAAAAAGTGACAGAATTTTGCGGTTTTATGATATTTTACTTTTCCAAAATAAACTGCAAATTAACAAGCTTTTCAGTACGGCAAATAAACCGTAAAGACGGTTCCGGCACCCTCCTCGCTGTCAACAATTATCCTGCCGTCGCAAAGCTCGACGATTCGTTTTACAAGCGGAAGTCCGAGACCGTTGCCATTTGCGGAATGGGAGCTGTCTCCCTGATAAAATTTATCAAATATACGTTCCATGACCCCCTGACTCATGCCGATTCCGCTGTCGGATATGCGGACAAGGAGCTCATTAGGCTTCTTCAGTGCCCTTACGGATATTTTTCCGCCGACATCGGTATATTTGACCGCATTGCCCAGCAGATTTATCCATACATGGCTCATTATCTCTTCATTTCCTCTATATGTTATATCGTCAAGATCAACCTCAAGCTCCACATTTTTCTTCTCCCACTCTTTTGCAAAAAGAAGGATACAGCGGCGGATCTGCTCATCAAGAGAATATGCGGTACGTTCGGGTATAAGCTGTTGATTTTCAAGCTTTGAAAGGAGCAGGACATTCGTAGCCATCGTGGCAAGCCTCTCGCTTTCATAGGCGATGATCTCGGTATACTGCAGGCGCTCATCATCCGTCAGGTTTTCGCTCTGAAGCTGTCTGGCAAAGCCCCTTATCGAAACTATCGGTGTTTTGAACTCATGGGAAAAATTGTTTATGAAATCCGAGCGAAACATCTCCGTTCCTTCAAGCTCATGCGCCATTCTGTTAAAATTTTCGACCAGCATACCAAGCTCGGCAACATGGGTTTTATCCTCTATTCTGACAGAAAAATCCCCTTCGGCTATCCTCTTCGTTGCCTCCACGATCTGATCCACGGGCTTTATGAAAAAACGCATGGCAAGAGCGGCAAGTATTGCCCCGATGAGGCAGCCGACACAAACCGTTATCGGTGCCATCCAAAGAGTTGCCATGAGGGCACTGGGAATAACTCCAAGCCATATAAACAAAAGCAGAGTGCCGCCCACAAGCAACGCCGAAAGCGTGATTATCGAAAGAACCAGTATAGTGCTTTTATTTCGCAAGCTTTTAAAGCGATTCATTGTTTCTTTACCGCCTTATAACCAAGTCCGCGTACCGTAACTATCTCAAAATCCGGATTTTGACTGAATTTTTCACGCAAACGGTTCACATGAACATCCACAGTATGAGGATCCGACTCACTGTCCATATCCCATATCTCATCCATAAGAGTGGCTCTGGTGAAAATTTTTCCCTGATATGAGAGAAGCTTATATAGAAGCAAGAACTCCTTTGGCGGAAGCGCGATTTCGCTCTCGGGCGTGCTTACGGTAAGCTTATCATAATCCAGCACCGTTCCACCCACCGTGAGCCTATGCTCGGCGGAGATATGAGCACGGCGGAGAAGTGCCGCGATCCGAAGAAGCATCTCCTCCTCATCCACAGGCTTCACCATATAGTCATCTGTCCCTGCAATAAATCCCATCTTTTTGTCCGCAGGCGCTTCCTTCGCCGTTACCATAAGTATCGGCAGCTCGGAACCGCCCTCGCGCAAGGTGCGGGTAAATTCATAGCCGTCCATTCTCGGCATCATCACGTCAAGAAGCACAAGATCAACATGCTTGTGATCCATTATTTCCAGTGCCTCCATCCCATCACAGGCAAGAATAGGGTTATATCCTCCCCGGCGCAGTACAGCCTCCATCAAAAGTCTTGTACTTCTGTCGTCCTCAACAACAAGTATGTCAAACATCGTTTCTCCTTTCTTCGAGATCCGCAAATGCGGTCATTCTCCCTTTAGCTCAATAGCCGTGGGATTATGCCCGGTGTGCGGAAGGAATATTTCGATTATATCGCTCATTTTGATTTTAAGGCTGGAGGTATTAACGCATGGGTGGCATCCGAGATATTCCTCGAAGAGAATATCCTTATCTATCAGAAGCTTCACGCGCTTTTCCCTATCATTCATAAGCCCGAGAACGGTAACTGCTCCGGGGCGCAAGCCCAAAAGCTCCTCAAGATATTCATCTGGAGCGAAGGAGAGGCGTGAGATTCCGAGAGCATGAGAGACCTCTTTTGTCTTAAAACGCTTCTCTCCAGGCATCAGAAGCAGATAAAAATTGGTTTTACCGGAGTTGCATAGGAAAAGATTCTTGCACATCCTTGTGCCAAGCTCACTGTCAACAAGCTCACAGTCTGCGATAGTCGCCGCCGCATCGTGATCAACCCGTTCGTATTCTATCCCAAGAAAATCAAGCATTTTATATGTATTAAGCTCAAGCTCACTACGTTCGCTGTCCTGTCTGTCATGATAAATTTGCATTTCCCATCCCCCTTGACATCACTCAAGCTTTGTTATATAATATTATAAATTCGGAAAACTTTATAGCTATTATAATAACCGAAAATCAACTGTATTTCAAGCAGTATTTTAAATTTTTAATTACTTTTTAATATTTTTAAAATTTTTGCAGAGCAAAAAAGGACTCATTATGAATTTAAAAAAGGCATTTGGCAGTATATCGCTCCTGATCGCCGCGATAATCTGGGGCTTTGCATTTGTTGCGCAGACCTCGGGGGCGGCAAGCATCCCTACCTTTACATTTAACTTTTTAAGATCATATATCGCTTTTATCTTTCTGGGCATTTTTATTGCTTTGGCATCGGTAAAGAGGCAGGACATTATACCTAAGACCAAGGCTTCTAAAAAGGCTCTTATAATCGGAGGGGTCTGCTGCGGCATCGCCCTCTTTGTGGCAACAAGCTTCCAGCAATACGGCATCAGCCTTTATCCCGAGGGGGCGGGAGCTTCCGGACGTTCCGGGTTTATCACGGCTCTATATGTCGTTCTCGTTCCCTGCTTCAGCGCGCTGATCTTCCGCCGTGCTATACATCCCCTTGTATGGTGCGGTGTTCTTGTGTCTGTTATCGGAATGTATCTGCTTTGCTTCGGCGGCGGAATTTCGAAGATTTACATTGGAGATATAATGATTTTCCTTTGTGCACTCAGCTTTTGCGGTCATATTCTCGTTGTTGACCATTTCGCCAAAAAAAGCAACGGCATCCTTCTGTCATGTATTCAATTCTTCACCATGGGAACTCTTTCTCTTATCTCAATGCTGATTTTTGAATCACCGGATCTTAATGCAGTGCTCGATTCAATGCTTCCGATATTGTATCTCGGAATCATGTCAAGCGGCGTGGCTTATACCCTTCAGGTTATCGGACAAAAGCATACCGAACCAACCATTGCCTCTATTCTAATGAGTCTTGAGAGCGTATTTGCAGTTATCGGCGGATGGCTGATACTTGAGGAAAGACTGTCGGAGCGTGAGCTTATCGGCTGTTGTCTGGTCTTTGTTGCAATCATTGTGGCGCAAGTGCCGGGATTCATAAAGAAAAAGTAAAATTTAATGTTTACAAATAATTGATGTAAAATTTTATAATATGTAGTACAATTAAATGATATAATCGAGGTGAAGCCATGTTCGGATATGTTAAACCCTATACACCGGAGCTGAAGATCATCGAAAATCAATACTATCAAGCCGCATACTGCGGTCTTTGCCGCACCATGAAAAATGAAAGCGGCATACTCTCCCGAATGACTCTCAGCTATGACATCACCTTCCTCGTTCTTGCCCGTCTTGCACTGACAGGCGAAATTCCCGAATTTTATAAAAAACGCTGTTTTGTACATCCCTTCAAAAAAAAGCTTGTGATGAAGCCAAATGACGCGCTGGTTTTCTCCGCACACACGGGTGCACTGCTCACAAGGCACAAGATCTCGGATGACATGACCGATGAAAAAGGGCTCAAAAAAATCAGGGCTTTGTTTATGAAGCTCTTCTTCTGCGGCGCATACAAAAAGGCAAAAAAAGGATATAACGAGTTTGACGGAAAAATCAAAGACCATCTTGAAAAGCTTCGCACCCTTGAGCGGGAAAAGATCCGCTCCGCCGACCGCCCTGCGGCACTCTTCGGAGAGCTTATGGCAGACATATTGTCCTTGGGCATTGAAGACGAAGAGAAAAAGCTTATAGCCGCCTCCGTCGGCAGTGCGATAGGCCGCTGGATATACCTGATCGATGCCCTTGACGACATAGACGAGGACAGAAAGAAGAAAAGCTACAATCCATTCCTGCTCCTTTTCGATGATGCGGTACTTGACGGTGAAAAAAAGCTTGATATCGAGGCGGCAATGCTTGCCGTTCTGAAAAAAGCCTCAGCCGCTTTTGACCTTGTTGATTTTGACGGCAGACGCGATCTTGAAGGGCTGATATGCAATGTACTTACAGAGGGTCTTCCCAGAATGACCCATGCCGTTCTTTTTGAAAGCGGCAAAATATAAATATCCGGCAACCTCTAAAAACTCAATTTTAGAATTATAAACAATAATTTAGCGGTACGTTTATAAGCCGTCTCTATCAGAGAAGGGGGACCGCTCAGCGGTGGATGAGTAGATCATACTACATATAGTTAAAACGTAGGAATGATAATAAAAATAGTAACATCCAGCAACAAAAGAAAGTATATTTTATCATTTTAAATCATCAAAAAACGGTGCTCTACTCATTCGTCGCTATGCGACACCTTCCCTGCTAGGGAAGGCTTACGTTCGTGCATCATAATCTGTTAATTCATCACTCTACAAACAGTTCGATAAATTATCGTTTAGCTATTCGATTTCGAGTTTTTTAGATATCGCCATCCAATTTTCAAAATAGGTAAAAGAAAGGAAGCCTTTGTTTTCGTCAAAGGCACGGTCATAATAATGAGCGACCCCTATAAAATACTCGGCGTTTCGCCGGATGCCTCGGACGAGGATATAAAAAAAGCCTACCGAGAGCTGGCGAGAAAATACCATCCCGACAAATATCGGGACAGCGACCTTGCCGATGTTGCAAACGAAAAGATGAAGGAAGTCAACGCCGCCTATGAAGAAATCCAAAAAATGCGTGCAAACGGCACTTCATATTCGCAAAGCGGATACGGCTCTTACGGTTCCTACGGGCAGAGCTCTTACAGCACCGGAAGCGGCAGCTCAAAATTTGCGCAGGTGCGAATTCTTATAAATCAAGGAAATATCCGAGAAGCAGAAGAGATCCTTTTAAAAACCGACGCAAACGACCGTGCCGCAGAATGGAATTTTCTAATGGGCTGTATAGAGCTCAAACGCGGCAACAGCTTTGACGCTTCGCGATATTTTGACACAGCCTGCTCAATGGATCCTTCAAACGCGGAATACGCTACCATGCGTATGCGTATGCGCTCCTTCGGAAATACGGGCGGTATGAACACCGGCACTTACGCCAGCGGCTGCTCGGGCTGCGACATCTGCTCATCCCTCATCTGTGCAGACTGCTGCTGTGAATGTCTCGGCGGAGACCTTATCAGATGTTGTTAAAGACCGTAAATACAATATTTTTGAGAGGAGAGTACTGTTTTGCCAAAAAAAACTTTTGAAATCAAGATGGACTATGGCAGTATTCTGCCGAAAAGAAGGATCAAAAACAGCAAAAAGATCGCATTTTGCGCGCTTTTCAGTGCACTTGGAGTCGTTCTCATGTATCTGGGGGCAATCATCGAGGTTCTTGACATCTCAATGGCTTGCATTGCATCAATGATATGTGTCGTTGCCGTTATAGAGATCGGAGGCGCATACCCTTGGCTCATTTTCGCCGTAACGGGAACGCTTTCCTTCCTTCTTCTGCCTCAAAAATTTGCCGCTCTCATATATGTCTGCCTTGCAGGATATTATCCCATGCTGAAATGCCATATCGAAAGGATTGGCAGCCGCATAGCCGAATGGTTTCTTAAAATATTGATTTTTAATGCGGCAATGGGGGCAATGATTTTGCTTGCAGTGCTCGTTCTCTCGCTTTCCGAAATGAAAAAAGAATATATCATCGCTCTCTTTGTGCTCGGAAATATAACCTTTGTCGCTTACGATATCGCACTTTCTATGCTTATAAGGCTTTATCTTCTTAAATACAGAAAGCTCCTCAGAATCGAGCAAATCCTAAAATAACATAAAACCGAAGGAGAGCATATGACAAAGAAAAGAATGGCGGCTATCATCATAGATTCTATACTGATACTGCTGACTATCTCATTCATACTCGGCAATTCCCTTATGGATGTGAAGCAATCTACAAACGCCAGCGACAGCGTGACAGAGATGGTTGAAAAGCTGCCGCCGGTTCAAAACGCTATCCAAAATAATAAAATCACTAAAAACGATCTGACTGGAATCATCCGTTCCTTTGCTCACGCAATAGAATTTTGCGCGCTTGGAATAGAAGCAATGCTTCTGCTCCTTCTCGTAAGACTGAGGCCCCTCTCACTTTCCGCCTTTCTGCCGTTCTTCTTTTGCCTTATTCTCGGGCTTGCCGATGAATGTCTGCAATTGACAACAGATCGCGCCGCCGAGGTTATAGATGTGCTCAAGGATTTTGCCGGCTCACTTGTCGGCGGACTTGCGGTTCTTGCCATTTACGGCATCATAAGCATATATAAAAGAAAAAAGCTTAACATAAAAGCGGAATGTAAAAAACAGTTCATAATTTAAAAGCAGTAAGCATCCGATCAAAGAGGAAGGATGCTTACTGCTTTTAAATTTGAAACAAACAATAATTTGTCGGTGAGTAGAAAGGTGAACTATGGCAGATGATGACAAGAGTTAGCCTTCTCTATCAGAGAAGGTGGCGCGGAGCGACGGATGAGTAGAAGCCCCGTCTATGATTACGATATCTGAGCAATACCGA
>JAZOAL010000091.1:0-8769 GCA_045595425.1 Eubacteriales bacterium | reverse complement strand
ACGCAGTGAAGGATCTCATAAGTCGTAAATTACTTATCCCCGCCAAATTATTATTTTCGGCATCAAATTGATTTTTGATGGATAATTATATTATATTTTTAACCTATATTATTAAATTCCGGTTTACAAAATCGGAAAAATATGTTATACTAAATATATATTGTCTTTCGGGAGGGCGCAATGAAGCCGAATATACTCAAAATTTCCGTGGGCGACATCATTGAAATGAAAAAAATTCACCCCTGTGGGGCGAAGCTTTTCAAGATACTTCGCGTCGGTAGTGACGTTAGGATTATTTGTGATGGATGCGGACGCGACATGGTTCTCGACCGTCTCAAGCTGGAAAAATCGATTAAAAAGATCGTAAAAGGAGAAGATAATAATGGATAACGAAAATATTATAAATACAGAATCGGCAGATACAGCGGAAGTGGAAAACGAAGAAGCTGCAGTGGCAGTTTCTGAAGAAATTCAGCCCTCAAAAAAGCCGGACAAGCTCGGGAAAATTCTGAAAAGTCCTTATCTTTATCTTTCACTCTGCTTTATACTTCCTGTGGTCGTAATGTATCTCATCTATCTTGCAATGCAGATACATCCTTTCGGCGATGGTTCTGTGCTCGTGCTTGACCTGAACGGTCAATATGTGTATTTTTTTGAGGCTCTCCGCAATTTTGTGCACGGAGATGCAAGTCTGCTCTATTCCTTTTCCCGTGCTCTCGGCGGCGAATTTATGGGCATTTACGCGTATTATATCGCAAGCCCTCTTTCATACATTGTTGCTCTGTTTCCTCAAGAGCGGATCCTTGAAGCTCTTCTCTGCCTGTTCCTGCTGAAAACAGGCGGATGCGGTCTTACCTTTGGCTATTATCTGCACAAAACAAGCAAAAAGCTGAATCGCATATCGATAATCTGCTTCTCCATGCTCTATGCTCTCTCGGCTTATTGCATCGTCCAGCAGCACAATACCATGTGGATCGACTGCGTTATGTGGCTCCCTCTGATCACTCTCGGGCTTGAATCGCTGATCAAATATAAGAAATTCAAGATGTTCACCTTTTTCCTTGCCCTCAGCGTTTTCAGCAACTTCTACATCGGCTATATGGTCTGCATTTATGTTGCAGTTTATTTCTTTTATTACTATTTCGCATGCAAAGAAAATAATCCGCTGAAAGAAAAGCACCATTTTATCGCTTCCCTTTCGAGAACGGTGCTTTATTCAGCCCTTGCTTGCGGCATGGCAATGGTAATAATTCTCACAGCATACTATTCCCTTACCATGGGAAAAACGACCTTCTCAAATCCTAACTTCTCACCAACATCGAAATTTGACTTTATTGATCTTTTGACAAAATTCTTCCCCGGCTCCTATGACACCGTAAGACCCGAAGGCTGGCCCTTTGTCTATTGCGGCGTGATAACGCTTTTCCTTGTTCCCCTCTTCTTTGTTTCAAAGAAATTTTCGATTCGGGAAAAGGTCCTCGCAGGTGTTTTTATCATCTTCTTTGTGCTAAGCTTCTCTCTCAGCACTGCAGATCTCGTCTGGCACGGTTTTCAGCGTCCCAACTGGCTCAATTACCGCTACAGCTTTATGCTCTGCTTTTTCCTTCTCACCTTGGCGCACAAGGCCTTCGACGAGATCGAAAACGCCTCATCGAATCTGTTCATAGGCATTGCCGCTGTACTCACCGGATTTCTATTCTTCATTCAAAAATTTGAATATGAGAACATGGATGATTTCTACGGAATATGGCTCTCGCTCTTCTTTGTCGGTCTAACGCTGATATTGCTCTGTCTCATGAAGAAAAAAGATTTCAAGGAGAATATTGCCACCATCATGGTAATTTTCATCTGCCTTGAAACCTTCTGTAATGGCCTTTCAAACTGTCTTGATCTCCACGATGATGTTTATTATTCAAAATACAGCTCCTATAACAATTTCATTTCCGGTCTGCGCCCAATGGTCGAAGAGATCAAAGAAAATGACACCTCATTCTATCGCTTCGAAAAGACGAAGCACAGAAAAACAAACGACAATATGGCGCTCGGTATAAGAGGTCTTTCCAACTCCACATCAACGCTCAATGCGGAAACGATCAGATTTCTGAACAGAATGGGTTATGCTTCAAAATCCCATTGGTCAAAATATCTCGGCGGAAATCCCGTAAACGATTCTTTGCTCGGAATCAAGTATATTATTTCCGAGGACAGCTGGGATCGCTATTATGAGGAAGCATTTACCCTTGAGGATGACGACCGCTATACAGCTTATCTGAATCCCTATGCGCTTTCTCTTGCTTATGGAGTAAACAGCGCTGTAAATGCTGTTGACATGGAGGACTGCGAAACACCCCCGCTTCAGCTCAATCAGCTCCTCAGTGCAATGATCGGTGAGGAAGTTGAGGTTTTCGTGCCTGTTGAATATTCCGATTATTCAATGTACAATATGGAGGAAACATATATTTCAGGTCACTACAAGTATTATCCTCAAAACACCTCTCAAGATTCCATCCTTTATTACTATTTTGACGTTCCGAAATCCGGCGTTGAATATTATTTCTATCTCCCAAGCGACTATCCGCGTGAGGTTGAAATGAAGGTCGACGGCGTTCCGTTTGATACCTTCTACGGCAATGAAACTTCGAGGATCGTGACTGTCGGCACCACTTATAATGAAGGGGATACAATGCGCATTGCACTGACCGTTGCCAAAAACGAGATTTATGTAAAAGCAGATGCTCCCTGCCTTTATTATCTGGATATGGAAGTCTTTAAAGCCGCAATTGCAAAGCTTGCCGAAACCCAATATAACATCTCAGATTATACCGAAACCACTTTTAACGGAACGATCACCACAAAAACAGCAGATCAGACCATTCTTACAACTATCCCCTATGACGAGGGCTGGCAGGTTTATCTTGACGGCGAGGAGATCGAATATTACAAGACATTGAATGCCCTTATCGCTTTTGATATCGAAGGCACGGGCGAGCATACTCTTGAAATGCGATATATGCCAAAAGCATTTGTGATAGGTGCAAGCTGCTCTGCGGTTTGCGTGATCCTGTTTGTTCTGCTCTGCGTTCTGGACACTGTTAGGAAGAAAAAGAATGGTGGATCAAGAATTCCGGATGAAAGTTGCTCGGAAAATGCCCAAGCCAATACCAATGAGATCGATATACTGCCGATAGATGATCCCGGAATACAGATTTCGGTTAGTGAAAACATCAAAGAAACAGACAAAAACGAGGAAAACTGATATGTTTTATTATCTTAACGGAAAACTGACCGTACTTGAAAGCACAGTAGCTGTTATAGACGTTGGCGGTATCGGCTACAAGCTTACTGTCAGCGGCACTACCCATGATTCCCTGCCCGCGCCAAAGCTGAATACCTCAGAAGCACCTACTGTCAAGCTTTATACCTATCTGGCAGTCAGAGAGGACGATATAGAGCTTTTCGGTTTTTATTCCTCAGAGGAGCTTTCGTCATTCAAGCTGCTGATCTCTGTTTCCGGAGTTGGTCCAAAGGCGGCAATGGCCATCCTCACCCTGCTCACCCCCGAAAAATTTGCACTTGCAGTTTGCTCAGAGGATACAAAAGCCCTTTCAAAAGCAAGCGGAGTGGGCGCAAAAACCGCGGCAAGAATCGTTCTTGAGCTGAAGGACAAGCTGACAAAGGAAAGTGCTTCGGTTATGACCTCCGGCGGCTCTTCCGAAGCTTTTGCAGAGGCACCCAAAAACCGACTTTCGGAGGCGCAGGATGCCCTTGTTGTGCTTGGCTATTCCAGAAGCGAAGCTGTGACGGTTTTAAAGAGCATCGACACCTCGAATCTTGAGCTTGAAGATATCATTCGTGTTGCACTGAAAAAACTAATGAAATAACAGGAGGCTTAAATGTTCGACTCCGACAATGAATTTGATTTCGAAAACCGACTGATGGCGACCTCAGCTTCCCCCGAGGACAGCGAAGGCTCGGCAGACAGCGAGAATTCCCTTCGTCCCAAAGAGCTCGGTGACTACATCGGTCAGGAAAAAGCAAAGGAAAATCTTAAGGTTTATATTGAGGCGGCAAAGGTTCGCGGCGATTCTCTCGACCATGTGCTGCTTTACGGCCCTCCCGGTCTTGGAAAAACCACTCTTTCGGGCATTATTGCAAACGAAATGGGCGTTAACATGAGAGTTACCAGCGGTCCTGCCATTGAAAAACAAGGTGACCTTGCCGCTCTGTTGACAAATCTGAATGAAGGCGACGTGCTTTTTATCGATGAGATACATCGTCTCTCCCGCAATGTTGAGGAGATACTCTATCCCGCAATGGAGGATTTTGCTCTTGATATTATCATCGGCAAAGGTCCTGCGGCGAGAAGTATTCGAATTGATCTTCCGAAATTCACACTTATAGGGGCAACCACCCGTGCAGGACAGCTCTCTACGCCTTTGCGCGACCGTTTCGGAGTTATGCTGAAGCTGGAGCTTTATACTCCCGAAGAGCTTGCCAAGATCGTTAAACGCAGTGCGGGCATACTTGAAATGAAGATAACCGATGACGGTGCATATGAAATAGCCTCCCGTTCAAGAGGAACACCCCGAATCGCCAACAGACTTCTGAAACGTGTTCGCGATTTTGCACAGGTAAAAGGAAGCGGAGAAATAGATTCAAGGATTGCAAATTTTGCCCTCGGAAAGCTTGAAATTGATGAGCTTGGACTGGACAACACCGACAGAAGAATGCTTGAGACCATCATTAAGTTTTATGACGGCGGTCCTGTCGGTCTTGAGACCCTTGCGGCAACCGTTGGCGAGGAGGCTGTGACCCTTGAAGATGTTTACGAACCTTATCTTATGCAGATAGGTTACCTGAGCCGCACGCCACGCGGAAGAGTGGTCACTCGTATGGCTTATGAGCATTTGGGTATTCCCTTCACTCCTGCTCAGAGCAAAAGCGCTTCTGATCAAACTACCTTCAATTTTTAATACCGAGGTATCCTATGGATAATTTTAAAATAGTTGTTCTCGACTCTGCTTCAATTGGTTCAGATATCGATTTTTCCGTTTTCGAGGCATGCGGCTCGGTCGAAGTCTATGAAACGACATCTCCCGAAGAATTTCCCCTCAGAGCCGCTGATGCAGATGTTATTGTGCAGAATAAATACAAGCTGAATAAATCGAGTCTGATACATGCCCCCCGGCTGAAGCTGGTTTGCGAAGCGGCAACGGGATTTGACAATATTGATATCGAATATTGCCGCGCTCACGGAATAGCTGTGACGAATGTCCCCGGATATTCCACAGACTGCGTTGCGCAATTGACTCTGGCGATGGCTCTGCAGATCATTATGCACCTGCCTGAGTACACAGAATTTGTGGCTAACGGTTCATATACAGTTTCAGGAATAGCCAACAGGCTCATTCCGCAGTTCCATGAGCTGCGCGGAAAAACATGGGGGGTAGTCGGACTTGGAAATATCGGCAGAAAGGTTGCGGATATTGCCAAGGTTTTCGGATGTAAGATCATTGCCTGCAAACGTTCACCAATTTCCGACATTGAATGTACCGACATAGATACCCTCTGCAAAAATTCCGATATCATTTCACTGCATACACCGTTAACCGACGCCACTCGCTCTCTGATAGGCGAAAAACAACTGAAGCTTATGAAGAAAAATGCTATCCTTATAAATGTTGCCAGAGGAGCTGTTGTTGATGAAGGCGCAGTTTCGGAGGCGATAATTTCCGGCAGAATCGGAGGCTTCGGCTGTGACGTTTATTCTATAGAACCCTTCCCTGAGGATCACCCTTACAGAAAAATTGCCGCTTTGCCGAATGTTTGTATGACTCCACATATTGCTTGGGGCGCTTATGAAACCCGAATCCGTCTTATCGGTGAAATGATCGAAAATATAGCCGCTTTTAAGGACGGTCAGATCAGAAACAGGGTCGATCTTTAATTTTATTTACAAAATATATTGTTATAACACAAACGCACCAAGGCTAATGCCTTGGTGCGTTTGTTTATTGCTCTATGAAAATTCGACGGAAAAACAATTGTGCAATAATTTAATATGCCGATTTTTCAAAAGCAGTATCTACAAATTATTTGTAGTACTTAGCAAGAGTTTCCTTAGCAGCTGTTACATTTGCCTCAAATGCTTCTGCGCTTACATCATAGTAACCGTCGAAAGCATCCTCGGTGCTGTTAGATGTCTGATAGAACTGCGAGCCATCAGGGTTAGTCATACCCATAGCAACAAAGGAAGATGCGGGAACCTGACCGCCCTGTGCGATCTCATCGATGAGGTAGTTACGGTCGAAGAGGAGACCGATAGCCTTACGGATCTCAGCCTGAGCCTTTTCAGCCTCAACACCGGTAAGAGTGCTGTCTGCGGGAAGAATCTTTTCGTTGATGTTCCAGCATACATAGTAGGTACCGATCTGACCTGCAACTACGAATTCGTTTGCATAATTAGCCTTCAGATCAGCAATCTCGTTTGTAGGAACATCATCGATCAGCAGCCATGTGCCGTTCTTGAAGTTTGTGAGCATATTGTTTGCATCATCGGAGAGGTGGCACTTGATGGTGTTCATAGTAACATCAGCCGCACCGTAGTAGCTCTCATTCTTTGTAAGAGTTATAACACTGTTGTGCTCCCAACCGGTCATAGTGTAAGGACCGTTGCAAACATATGTGGAAGGATCGGTTGCCCAAGCCTCGTTTGCAACTGTAGCCTCATGTACGGGGAAGTAGGTTGGGAATGCGAGAAGCTCATTCCAATAAGAAATTGCATTGGAAAGAGTAACGGTCAGAGTCTGTGCATCAACTGCTTCAACAGCAAGTGCTGCGCCTTCGACACCGCCTGCTACATCTGCATAACCCTTAACGACCTCAAACATGTAACCGTAGTCTGCACCGAGTGCAGCGGAAGCAGCGCGGTTCCAAGAATAAACGAAGTCCTCAGCTGTGAGATCTTCACCGTTGCTCCACTTCAGACCGTCCTTAAGTGTGTAAGTGTAAGTAACTGTGCCGTCCTCATTTACAACACCCTCGGGAAGCTCTACAGCAAGGTCAGGAACGATGACAAGCTTGCCGTCAGCATCCTGAGACCACTTTGCAAGACCTGAGAACAGGTGAGCCAGCATTGTAGCGCCGTCTACAGCAGAGTTCAGAGCAGGGTCAAGAGAGTTAGGCTCGGAAGCAAGGCAAACATCGATTGTGTCCTTACCTTCGATAGTGGTGCCCATGAAATACTTATATCCGAGTGGGTTAGAGAAGAAGCCTTCACCGGACTCATCGATCATGTAAAGGTCAGTATAGTAGTACAGAGGAACGATACAGCCGGTATCCATGAGCATATCTTCTGCCATGTGCATCATGGTATAACGTTTTTCGTTATCTGTGCAGGACTTAATTGTAGAGATAAGCACATCATAGGTTTCAGCCCATGTGCCGTTCTCAACCTTTGTTTCATAACCGAGAGAGGTCAGATCAAGGTTGTACATCTTAAGATCCTTGTGCTCGCCCTTGCCGTACTGAACATCGTTGTTACCGGAAATACTGGTCCACATGTCAAGGAAGCAGATCGGGTCTGTATAGTCTGCAACCCAACCGTTACGAGCGATGGAATAATCACCATTCTTACGAGTCTCAAGGAAGGTGTTCCATTCCTGGTTCTCGAGAGTCATAGTGATGCCGACATTTGCAAGAGCAGCCTGCAGATATTCGCCGATTGCCTTGTGGCTGTCGCTGGTGTTATAAAGATAGGTCATTGTGGGGAAATTTGTGATCTTGCCATCATCAGCCTTTGCGCCGTCATCCTCTTTGCCGCAAGCAAAGATACTGAGAAGCATTACACAAACAAGAAGAAGCGATAAAAACTTTTTCATGTCTTTCTTTCCTTTCGAAACGAATTTTTTGTTTTATTTCAAAATTATCCGCAAAAGTATTGCACAACCTTTTGCTGACAAATATTGAACAAATGAAATATATCAGTTGGCATCTGCCACATGGTGGCATGCAACGAAGTGTCCCTTTGTAACTTCCTTAAATTCGGGCATTTCGAGAGCACACGCCTCTGTTGCATAAGGGCAGCGAGTGCGGAAAGGACAGCCCGAAGGAGCATTCAAAGGACTGGGGATATCACCCTCAAGCGCTATACGCTGATTAGCCCTTGCGATCTGCGGATCCGGCACGGGAACTGCCGACATAAGAGCCTTTGAATAGGGATGCAACGGATGATTATATATCTCATGTGCATCAGCCATTTCAACCATTTTTCCAAGGTACATAACCGCAATGCGATCACTGATATGGCGAACAACCAACAAATCATGCGCGATAAAGAGATAAGAAAGACCTATCTTATCCTGCAATTCATCAAACATATTGATAACCTGCGCCTGAATTGAAACGTCAAGTGCAGATACAGGCTCATCGCAAACGATAAAGTCGGGATTTATGGCAAGCGCTCTGGCAATACCGATTCTTTGACGCTGACCGCCGGAAAATTCATGTGCATATCGGGAGGCATGCTCGCTGTTAAGCCCAACATTGCTCATAAGCTCAAGGATGCGTTCTTCTCTTTCCTTGCGGTTTGCATACATTTTGTGGACATCGAGGGGCTCTCCTATGATATCCGAAACGGTCATGCGGGGATTCAGGGAAGAATATGGGTCCTGAAATACCATCGCTGCCTTTTTTCTGAATTCCTTTATGTCTTTTTCTGTTTGGATCCTTTGACCGCGGTAATATATCTCGCCGCCTGTAGGCTTATAG
>JAZOAL010000090.1:0-7603 GCA_045595425.1 Eubacteriales bacterium | reverse complement strand
AAGGGTGCTAAAGATCACACCGCCATTCCCTTTTTGCCCCCAAAGAGCACGGGGGCAAAAAGGGTCAGTGCAGAGCGAACTGCTTTCGTCAGTGGTATTCGATTATTTAGTGTGATAATCGCAGTTCGCTTTGTTTGTTTTTGAAAAGTTAGTTTTAGAGCGAAAAGAATATCTTTCACAATGCAAAAAACGGATGCCGTTTTTAACGGCATCCGTTTTTTGCTATTCAAGATGAAGACTGTCGGCATTGAGAAATGCGTTTGCCGCGAGAAGGCTGTCTGTAGGAATTTTACGCTCCGCCCCGCATTTTGTGCAGCGCACCTTAATACCGTAATCAAGAACCTCCGCTTCGTAATCCCCCTCGCCATGCTCACAGCGGCAGAATATCTTTCCCTCTTCCTCCAGATCCTTTATAACAAACATTATGATATCATAGATCTGCGGATCCGGCAAGATCTCCGCCTCGTCTGCGGCATGAAGGGCTTCAAAACCGCCTTCAATACCGCTTTTTTCAAGCATATCGAGAAGCTCCAGCTCGGTTTTTGAAAGCTCCGCCTTGACCTTATTCATATCCCCCATAAAGCAGATGTTAACATCCGAATAGGGGCAGGGAAGCAAAAATACATCGCGGTCGAAAAACAACGTGCTCGACACACTGAAATTATGCGGCTTCGGGCAAAGCATGCAAGGAACAGAAAGCCTGACCTTGCCGTCACGTCCGAAAACTATAGACATCTCGCTTTTTCCGCATTCGCATTTGAGTTTTATCATGTCCGCACCTATGGCAAAGGGGCTGACGGCACTGAGCACTCCGCTTCCGCAATGGGGACAGCGGTATGCAACGGTCGTATTCTTCGGTTCAAGTACCATTGTGTAAAACCTCGCTGTTTTTTAACATTATATGGGGGTATTTTTTCTTATGTTACGCTTGATTTTCGACAATCAAAGCGGCATAGACAAGCCATGCCGCTTTTTTGTTTTTGGCTTTTGTTTTAAGACAGACCCGAGACTGCTCAGCCCTTGACTGCCTTCATGGCATTTTCATCTACAGTAACTACATATTTTGTCTGATATTCTGTGAAAAGATCGGCCAATCTTTCGCTTGTGATCGCTGTGAGGCATTCAGCCTTCCAAACGGGATAGCCATTGCCGACAAAATACATAACATGATATCCGAATTGGGTTTCAACGATGTCTGTATCTCCTGCCTGACGAGCCTCGTCATAGATCCAATCGTTGAAGGGTTCAACCATGTAACCCTGGGTAACATTATCATAGAATACCGATCCGTCTGTTGTATACTTCTCTGCAAGAGCCTCAAAGCTGTCCTTTGTCTTCTCGCCTGCGAGATACTCGGCGTATACAGCATCTGCCGCCGCCTTTGCATCCTCTGAGGAGCTATAAGAATCGAAAGCAAGGAGAATGTGACCGACATTCTTTGTTACATTATCATCATCCGCATAGGGAGCCTTTACGATATAATAGATCTCCACGGTATAGGAATCATCCTTTGCGCCCGCTTCCTCTGTTTCCAAAAGCTCGGATGCGTCTATTTCTGTGGAATCTGTAGATTCGGCGGGTTCAGTGCTTGTATCCTCCTCAGACTGTGCCGCAGGCTCTGCTTCAGCAGTATCAGATGCGGTATCATCTGTTGTCTCTGCCTCGCTATCTGCCGTTTCATCCTCGGCAGTGCTGCTTGCAGCTTCATCACCGCTTGTAAATATCTCTATGTCGCCGGTCTGCCTTACAGGGGCGGTATCGGAAAGCTCGAATACCCAATCTGCTGCTTTGCTGTTATCGATATCGGCCTTTGAGAGTGTGGAAAGTGCATTTTCAAGCTGTGTTTCGGGGCTTTGAGCCACTTCATCATCAAGAGTACCCTCTGCGGTTGCCTTTTCTGTCAGATAAGCAAGAAGAGCGTCCTTAAATTCCTGCTCGGAGAGTGCCGCCTTCATGGTATCGAATTTTGCAAGGAATTCTGCCTTCTTTACCGATTTCTCCTCATCGGAAAGGTCTGCGGGGAGAGTCAATGTGTCGGAATATGTGATAACGTCCGCAACAGAGTAGTCATCGATATGTTCCTTATAATAAGCATCAAGCTCTTCGGCAGTCACAGCAGCCTCTGTATTGTCATTTATCTGAGCCTCATATTTGCTTGCGAGCGTTGAAAGCTCATAGAAATCGCGGATGTCAGTCTTTGTCACGCCCTTGCCGTAGAGAGCCCAAATGTATGCGTCTGCGGAATAATAGCCGCCAATAAGAGCTGCGGAATCTATAGAATCCACATTTTTCTTAATGATATCAAGCTCGTCCTCATCGAGAGAAACTCCTGCAGCCTTTGCCGCCTCGGCATAAACAAGCATTTCGGAAAGCATTGTTTCAGCACTGTCTCTGAAATAGTCAAGCCATGTACCGCCGTCTTCTCCATATGCCTGATCGGCGAGAGCCTTTGAGGTGTCGAGACCGGTATATGAAATATAATCGCCAAGCTGATCTACATAATTCTGATAGGTGGTCATTGTAGCATACTGCATCATTGTGCCGGTTACCTTGAAATTGTCGGTTTTCATAACGGTCTTGCCGCGCAGAAGAATACCGTTGTCATTCAAATATGTGTATGCAAAAGCTACGACGATCAGAACTACCGCCAGCGCAATTATAAGAGGCGCTACCCAGCTCTTCCCCTTTTTCTTTTTCGCAGCATATTTCTGCGGATTGTCAATTTTCTCCTGAGCCCTTGCTTCTCTGGCTCTTTGTCCTTTTCCCATTTTGAGAATACCGTCCTTATCTTTTAATATAATTTATTTTCGGCGCATTTATGACTCCTGCGCTTAAATACTATTGTCGTTTGTCAAAACACGCCACCATTATTATACCTACTATATGTGTTCATTTTATGAAGCGTTTTTGAACGATAGCAAAACCTTTGCTGTTTTCTTTGATTTTGTTGAAAATTTTTCGGATTTACACATTCATGATGACCGGAAGAACCATTGGTTTCCTTTTTGTCTTCGAATAAAGGAATTTCGAAAGCTCATCCTTTACCCTCGTTTTGAGCTGCATTCGGTCATATATTTCCGCATTGTCAAGGCAGTCTATAATTGCATCCATCGCCAAAGCCCGAACTTCATCCATAAGAGCTTCTGATTCGCGCACATAGACAAATCCGCGCGAAACTATATCGGGTCCCGAGAGAAGAAGTCTGTCCTCTGCGTCGACCGAAGCAACGACCACGATAAGACCGTCCTGAGCAAGATGTCTGCGGTCTCGCAAAACTATATTTCCAACGTCTCCGACCCCGAGACCGTCGACAAGCACATTGCCCGCAGGAACAGTTCCTGCCCATCTTGCGCCCTTTCGGTCGATCTCCAGAACCTTGCCGATATCAGAGATAAAAATATTGCTTGGACTTAGTCCCATTGTGAGTGCTATCTCGCGATTTGCGCTCATATGGCGAAATTCACCGTGTATCGGCATGAAATATTTCGGCTTTGTCAGTGCCTGCATAAGCTTCAGCTCCTCACGGCAGGCATGTCCTGAAACATGCACAGCAACAACTGCATCGTGAAGAACGCTGACGCCTTTTTTTGTCAGCTCGTTTATGATCCTGCCAACCAATTTTTCGTTGCCGGGGATAGCACTCGAAGAAAGAATAACGAGATCACTGGAATCGAGCTTAACCTTGTCATGATCGGAAAAAGCCATTCTGTAAAGTGCTGACATAGGCTCGCCCTGGCTTCCGGTCGTGATAAGAGTCAGCTCCTGCGGCTTATACCGCCTGATCTCCGAAATATCGATGAGAACCCCTTCGGGCACGTGCATATATCCGAGCTCAACAGCCGCGCTGACTATGTTGAGCATGCTTCGCCCGGTTACAGCGACCTTTCTGCCGTGAGATGCGCTGATATCAATGATCTGCTGAACTCTGTGGACATTTGAGGAAAAGGTTGCAATAACGATCCTTTTCTCCTTATTTGTGGAAAAAATGTGTTCAAGCGATTTTCCAACCTCTTTTTCGGAGGGGGTATATCCGGGGCGCTCGGCATTTGTGGACTCGCAAAGGAGCATAAGAACACCTTTTTTGCCAAGCTCGCCCAGACGTGTGATATTCATCATTTCGCCGTCGATCGGAGTCAGATCCAGCTTGAAATCTCCCGTGTGCACTATTGTTCCGATGGGTGTGCCGATAGCGAGACAGCAAGCGTCTGCGATCGAATGGTTTGCATGGATAAATTCAACGCTTATATTCCCCGCCTTTATAACGTCGCCTGCTTCAACGCAGCAAAGCTCGGGCTCATGGGGAAGCTTGAATTCCTCCAGCTTGTTTTTTATGATGCCGAGAGTGAGCTTGGTGCCATAGATCGGCGGATTTATGGTTCTGAGCATATATGGGATTGCGCCGATGTGATCCTCGTGTCCGTGGGTGAGGAATACGCCTTTGATCCTGCTCTCGTTTTTTTCAAGATATGTCATATCGGGGATGACAAGGTCAACGCCCAGCATGTCCTCGTCGGGAAAGCCGAGACCGCAGTCAACCACGATCATGTCGTTTTCATATTCAATGACAGTCAGGTTTTTACCAACTTCATTAAGCCCGCCAAGGGGTATAATACGGATCTTTCCGTTAGCTTTTTTTTGCATATAAAATTCCTTTCATATAATATTTGTTCAATTATGTATAAACGCAGAAAAAGGGTACTGCTCAGCAGTACAATAAATCAAGCTCCGTCCGGATTTGTCCACACGTCCATGCAAATCCTTTTAGGAGCTGTTCTATGCTTCCTTATCAAATAAATTTAAAAATCGAACACATAAAAGAGCTAGGCAGCTCTTAAACTATGCTATTATAACATATTATTTTAAATTTGTCAAGATATGGCAAGCGCGAGCAATATCGACCCTATCCCCAGTATAAATCCGATTATAAAAAGTACAGAATAACGCAAAGCGTAATAGCCTCTCGGACGGCTGTTATCGCAGAGCCGGTTTTCTTCGAGGATGCGATTTGCTTCAAGAAGCATTGCGGTGCGTTCGCTTGCAGAATCCTTTTTCAGTGATCCCTCGCGGACTCTTCCGCCGTTTTTGAGTATGAAATATGCCTCATCAAATATTTCACTCCCTGTTCCGCGCAAAACTATCATCTGTTTTTGGCATCCTTTAAACATTTCCTGCCTCCGTGCAATTTTATACTATTATTTTGCACCCACTCATGGCATTATTCAGCCCGGATCAAAACTAATATCAAAAACAAACGATAACCCCTCAAAACAATAATTTATCGGTGAGACGAACGTAATAATTAAAAGTTTTGGTCAAGCTTTTGGGGAAGCTTGTGGGAGCCGGCGACATCGCCGGTCCCTGTCCGCAGACAGCGAAACGCTCTTTGCGGCGCTTTCTTTTGCCAAGCTTTTCTTTGCGCCTGCTTCGTCAAAGAAAAGCGGATAAACGATTTGTGCTTATGTTAGCTTGAGCGCAGTTTGGGTGCATGCTTAATATTTATCACTCTAAATTAAAAGTGTTCTAACCCTTAACCCGCTTTTTCTTTGACACCAAAGGCACAAAGAAAAAGCTTTGCAAAAAGAAATGCCGCTTGGGAAGTTCCGCCACTGCGGTGGCGGCAAGCGCACGCGCGCTTGACCAGCGAAAACTTTTGAAAAAGTTTTATCAAAACTTTTAATTTTGCGTTCGTCCTCACGCACCCACAAATTATTGTTTATCGGTTGATTTTCGAGTTTTTAGATATATCCAAACAATGAAAGGACAGCATTAAGGGGAGAAAAATATTCTTGAAAGAAAGCAAGCGAAAAAAATGCAGAAAAGCATCACTGCAAAGGCGCAGGGAAAAGCATAACGGGAATGTTTAACGCCAACCGAGGAAAAATAGATACCGATAACATAAACGATCGTATCCGAGCTGCCCATGATCACGGCGGCACAGAAGGACGGAAAGCTGTCTGCCCCCCATGTCTCCATTAGCTCTGAATATGCCGCCATTGAAGCACTTCCCGAAAAGGGTCTCGTTATCAGCAAGGTCAGAAGCTCGGAAGGGATTCCCAGAGCAGATGTGGCAGGCTCTATCAGAGTGCTTACAAAATCAAGCACGCCGGATGCTGTCAGCATCTTAACCCCAACTATAATCGCCACAAGAGACGGCACAAGTCCCACTGCACACCTAAGACCATCCCGCGCTCCCGTAACGAAAGAATCAAAACCGACCTTGCGGTTAAAAAGCAAAATAACTGCGGCAATACCGAGCACAAGCGGTACAGACAGCGACGCCACACCTTCAACCAAAGCCATCAGCGCACTCCTTTTCCCATTCTGCAGGCACGGGTCAAAACAAGCGCGAAGACGGCACAAGAGACCGAACATATCCATATCGGCGCAACAACCGAAAAAGGATTTTGGGAGCCTGCCGCGCGTCGCAGGGCAAGTATCGTTGTTGGGAGAAGATTTGCCGAAGCGGTATTGAGAACGGCAAGAGTTATCATATCTCCCGAGGCTGTGTCCGATCTTCCGCCGTTCTTTATACTGTTTGCATGAAGCTTTTTTATTGCGGAAAGAGCAAGCGGCGTGGCGGCATTTCCGATACCCAGCAGATTTGCACCGATACTGGCGGAGATCTCCTCTCTCCCCTCCCCGCTCTTTTCCGCATCGGGGAAAAATACACGAAGGATAGGGGAAATGGCACGGGCGAGAATTTCGATAGCTCCCGCATCCCGTAAAACCTGCATTATCCCACACCAAAGGCACATTATGCCGCAGAGAGAAAGCGTTAGAGTGACCGCACTTTCGGCACCTTCAAAAACAGCCCCGCCAAGATCCGCCGTATTTCCGTTAAGTGCGCCAAAAACAATCGATATCAGACACATTATGCCAAATACCCTTCCAAGCATACTCTTTCCTCCTCGGTGTGACAGAATCCGACACAACATTTCGTGGTAAACAGACTTTTTTTCACAAAATATCGAGTTTTTTTGTCAAAAGCCCTTGACAATCGACTTTATATCATTTATAATAGTTGTGGTAATAAATGTAAGTTTATGGAATTTTTTGTAAAGGAGATCGTTAATATGAAATCAACCGGAATTGTTCGTAAAATCGATGAGCTCGGAAGAATAGTTTTGCCCAAAGAAATGAGGAACACATTTGGTTTGAAGGAAAAAGACCCTGTTGAGATCTTCACGGAAGAAGATCGAATCGTTCTTATTAAATATCAGCCGTCCTGTATCTTTTGCGGAGATGCCGGCGATGTGATCTTCTTCGAAGGAAAAAAGGTCTGCCGTTCCTGCATCACAAAGCTTAAGGAAAAATTTTAAATCTTCACAGTAAATTTTATTATCTTCAATACTTGGATATTACTTAAAAGCAAAAAAGCAGACTTGCAGCCTGCTTTTTTTGTTTTTAAGCCCGATTGCCATTCCTCGACTACGCTCGGGATGACTTTTCGGTGAATACTGTTTTGCGTCTTTCTATAACGAAAAAAGGATTTTAGAAGGTAAAAAGTTAGTTTTCCCACATGAGATCCTTCACTGCGTTCAGGATGACATTTGTGAGTCGTTTGTGTATCTTTCTACAGCAAATCTCCTGATTTTTTCATGTA
>JAZOAL010000089.1:0-3018 GCA_045595425.1 Eubacteriales bacterium | reverse complement strand
GCTCCGCGCCACCTTCCCTGCTAGGGAAGGCTTGCGTTCGTACATCTAAATTTGTTAACTCGTCACTCTACAAACAGCGCGACAAATTATTGTTTAACACTCGCTTTTGATGTATTTTAGTCAGCAGTTTTGCAGGACTATAGCGTCTTTAAGGATATTTAAGTGAAAATAAATTTTGACCATTTGCTGAATAATACTTAAAATTTCTTGACGGCAGTGGCAAACCGTGATACAATATATAGCAGAAAATCCGAAGCCTTAAGGCTTCTGTTTTCTGAAAACCATTGAAAGGCTTATCAAAGTGTCAGAAATTACCGAAAATGCAAAAAAAAGAAAGCCGAAGGAAAAACGTCTCTCCCGTTTCGGCAATGCTGTCATCATTTACGCCGTCTCCCTCGCGGCTCTGCTGGCGATACTCATCGGCGTACTTTCGGCATTTCTTTATACATATGAGACAAACCTGCCCGAAAAGACTGCCGAAGAATTTGTCAGCTCTCTTTCGGAGAGCAAGCTGGCGGCTCTGCTGGAAAACGCTCTCGGCAGCATCAGCGTTTTTGAGGACGGTGCCCTTTTGCTATCGAGAGCAGAGTATCTCTCGGGCGAGATCAAGCAGGCAAAGCTGGCAAGGGAATATACCGCTTCAAAACCTGTCTACCGACTTGTTTGCGGCGAAAATGACATAGGAAAGCTATCTCTTAAAAGGGCTGAAACGGATGCCGCCTTCGGACTTGCGCGCTGGGAGGTGGACAGTACCGAGCTATATAAGGAAGCACTCCCCGGAGGCGGTGAGCGGATAAGCCTCACTCTTTGCGTTCCAAACGGTGCTGAGCTTTCAGCCAACGGCAGGACTGTCTCTGCCGAGCATATCACTTGGGGCAATGTTCGGTACAGTGGAAAATGTGTGCTGACGGGCTATGACGGAATGTGCGATATTTACAAGCTTGAGGGGCTTTGCACCCTTCCCGAGCTTACGGTCACATATATGGGAGAAACGAGCGCATTGTCTGCCGCAAACGGCACTGCCGACTGGTTTGCAGAAAAGGAAAGAGCTTTTATTCTGACCCTTCCTTCCGACGCATCCGTCACCGTTTCGGGGAATACCCCCGATCCTGCTCTTGCCACACGCGGCCATCTGACAGAAGCATTAAGCGAATTTGAAAAGGATATCGGTGAGGCTCTTCCTGTAGCGGTATCATATCTTATAAGCGGCAGGAAGGATGAAAGCTCCGTTTCGGTCTCCGTTCACGGAAAGGAGCTGGAGAGCGAATGGTTTGAGGATGAAAACGGCTTGAGTAAGCTGGTCTATCTCTATTCGGACGAAAGCAAATATAAGGTGAGGGCGATCCTGCCCCACGGCGCGACCCTTTATATAAACGGGGTGCCTGCATCAGAAGAATATATAAGCGGTACTGCTCCGTTCCCTTTACTTGAAGCCGTTGCATATCTTTCGAGCAGTCCCGAAAAGCTCTCAGGAGAACTTTATGAAATAGCAGGGCTTCTTTGCGAGCCGCAGATTTCTGCGGAAATGAACGGTTTATCTCTGCCTCTTTGTTCGCTCTCAAAGGAAAATCAGACATTTACGGCTGTTTTCTATGGCTCTGCCGAGGCTGTCCCCGAAAGCTCCGCAAAGCAAGCAGCAGAGGCATTTACAAGAGCATATTTCCATTATGCTGCAAACGGAGCGGTGGGCATTGAAGAGAATTATAACGCTCTGATATCAATGATGAAGCCCTCCAGCCCCGGTTATAAACAGATAAAAAGCTCGAAAAGCAGCTTTGAATTCGTAAATCAGGGAGTTTACCGAATCGATCTGATATCCCCGAAAAATTTCATCCCTCTCGGAGATGATCTATTCTTCTGCGAGGTGGATTTCTCGGTTCTTCTCCGTTTTTACCGAAACGAAAAGCTCTATGAGGGCACGCTCTCTCTGATATTCGTCCGCGAGGGTGACCAAATGCTCGTCTGCGATATGGCGATCGACAGCTTTAACTGATTTTAAACCAAACTTTAGCTTGGAGTGATGCAATTTGAAAAAACAATTCAATATTTACCGTCTGCCCATGTCATCCGACTATTGGCAGAGTGCCATCCGCGAACTGAAAAGTACACGGTCTTTGGTTATATGTGCACTGCTGTGTTCAATGGCTATAGTGCTCGAGAAATTCCAGATCCCGATCATCCCGGGTGTGCTTGAGGTATCCTTTTCCTTCATTGTTATCTCCCTATGCTCGTTTCTGACAGGGCCTATAATGGCTGTACCCTGCGGCATAATAGTCGACATAGTCGGAGCTCTCATAAACGGATATCAATTTTTCTTCGGATATACCCTCTCCGCAGTTCTCGGAGCTTTGATCTATGCGCTTTTCCTTTATCGCACAAAGCTTTCCTTTGAACGAATCGCTCTGGCGCGGCTCACCATCAATATTTTCGTCAATGTCCTTTTGGGCTCTGTTTGGAGAATGGTCATGTCCGGAGGCTTCTATCTTTATTATGTTGTTATTTCCGGCATAAAAAATCTGCTCATGTTCCCGCTTGAGGTCTTTATAATGACGGTTTTTCTGCGCGCGCTGCTCCCAAGCCTTCGCCGTTTGGGACTTTGCGACTCTTCGGTGAATATCGATGTATCAAAGAAAAAGATAATTATCTTCGTCTCTGCTTTGGTGATCGGCACTGCACTTCTGGTGCTCTATTCTCTCAACAAAGATGCAATAAACGGCTCTATCAAAGCACTGTTCGGATCATAAAAAAATCGGCTCTTTTACCTCACGGTATCCGAGCCGATTTTTTAAGATCAAACATAAAGTAAAACAATAATTTGTCGAACTGTTTGTAGAGTGATGAATTAACAAATTAAGATGCACGAACGCAAGCCTTCCCTAGCAGGGAAGGTGGCGCGGAGCGACGGATGAGTAGAATCCAATTACCACTGATATTAAATGATATCGAGGACAATAATTTAGTTACAGTAAGTAACATTTTTCGTTGATTTATAAAGGTTTATAAACAAAAAGTTAGTTT
>JAZOAL010000088.1:0-4292 GCA_045595425.1 Eubacteriales bacterium | reverse complement strand
CCTCATCCGTCAGCAAAGCTGACACCTTCCCATGGGGGTTCCCATCATCGAGCTTGCGAGGTGATGGGGTTCGCCACTAGGGGGAAGGCTTATAAATTATTGTTTGTATATTAAGATTCCTATAATATATCATGATTCTAAATATTTAATAATGGAGGTTTTTATGTATCCCCAAAAAAGCCGCGGAGACAATCCGATTTTTTTCGTTTTATTCTTTGCATTATTTTGCATAGTTCTCGCTCTTGTGGCAGCAGTTTTGATCTTTATATCCGTGTTTGCACTTGAAGAATCCTCGGTCAAAAGCTCTACGGATATTATAAGCACAGAAGCAGATCTTTCGTCACCTATGCCAACCGTAATAATCGATGCAGGTCACGGAGGAGAGGATGGAGGTGCAAGCGGAAACAACGGTGCTGTGGAAAAGGATCTCAATCTAAATATCTCATTTTTGCTTTGCGATATGCTGAGAGCTGCCGGAATGAATGTTATTATGACAAGAACAGAGGACATTCTTCTCTATGACCGCAGTGCCGACTATATGGGGCACAAAAAATCCCTTGATCTGCGCGCACGGCTTGAAATTGCCAAAAGTGTGCCGGATTCGATATTTGTGAGCATACATATGAACGCTTTTCCAAGTTCGAAATACAGCGGTCTCCAAGTTTGGTATTCACCAAATGACGGAAGGAGCAAGGTCTTGGCTGAAACGCTCCAGGCATATGTCAAAGGCACTCTTCAACCCGAAAATAACAGGGCTGTTAAAGCTGCCGGTTCTTCTATCTATCTGCTCGACAGGGCTGTCTCAACTTCCGTACTTATCGAATGCGGCTTTCTCTCAAACGAAGAAGAATGTGCAAAGCTTTCTGACGAAAATTATCAAAAAGCCCTTGCATTTGTCCTTTTTGCGGCTATAAAAGAATATTCGGAAAAATAACGGTTGTAAATGATCGTTTTTTGTGCTATACTATAAAGAGAGCAGAAAGGAGGGATTTTTGTGTTACATAAAAAATCACTGATATGCGCCATTATCATTTTGATAACGGCAACATTTTTCACGGCAGTGATAGGAGCAAATGATAGCTTCATGAGGTCAAATATTTGCACCGTCACCGAATATGAAGACATGTCGAAATTTGATATGGTTACACTTAGCAGTACCTCCTCGATGAACTGGACGACTTCAAACGGAACAGAGCCGAAAATGGGACATGAGCATGGTCTTCCGGGCATTGTTCTCAAGTCAACCTCCGCCACAAACATCGCACAGTTCTTCTCTTCCCCGTCTGAAGCCATAGATGCTTATTCTCACAGAAAACTCAGCTTTGCAGCAAAAATAATTTGCGGCAACAATGAATTATTCAAGCAAAGCTGTCAAGTTATTCTTACACTTCATTCAGGTGACAAAGCCTTTGAATGTGTCGGAGAAGTCACAAGCGGAGGCTGGAATGTTATCACCTTTGAGATCGGCACATGGAAATACAGAAAAAATCTGACAGGTATTTCCCTAAGCTTTGTTGGAGAAAACGGATATCTTCCTCTAAGTGAAGTCAAGCTGTCAGGGCCGTATATCAATGAAAATGACCTTCCGAAAATGGCAAATTTCATGTCATACGGGCTTTATGCCTCAGGAATGGAAATAGAGATTCTCAACCGTGGTACTCCCTCTGAAGCTCTTAGAGTCTCTATCGACTCTCAGCGTGTCAATATCAGCGGAAGCGCGGCAGTTCCTTATACAGAAGAAGACTGCAATGCCGTCAGGATAATACTTTCAAACAATTCCGATCTTGAAAATCTGAAGTTTAATTACAACTATTTAAACGGTGTCAGCGGAGAATATGCTTCGGCTGTCAAAACCATACCGCTGCAGCCGCACACAAACCGTTTTTCATATCTTGTCAGCACTTGCGATGTCAGTCTGATCTCAAGTTTTTCGCTAATGCTTGACAGTTATTCTTCGGGACAAGTAACCATCCATTCAATTGAACCCGTTTGTGTATATGAAGGCTATACCGATGATGAATTTGGCATCATTTCATCCTGCGAAACCGATTCGGATCAAAAGAACCTTTTGATTTCAGGCAGTGTCTATTATGATTTTCTGATATCTCATGATGATCACACCTTGGTCTGCTACCAGCTCAGAACGGGAGAGACACTTGAAGAAGTGCTGGCAAACGGAGATAAACCCGTTGCAGCCTCGAAAATGTCCTCAAATTTCAGCTTTGAGATAAAAACTGAAAAGCTCGGCGATTTTGCCCTCGTTTCAAAATATGCAATTGCCGCACTCTCACCTGAAGGAGAACACATTTTGCTATCTCCGCCCATCAGCGTTTCGGGAGATTTCGGTTTGACGGAAACCGCCTCCGGAAGCAGTAATATCAAGGGACTTAACTCCGAATACATATACATGGCAGTGGACTGCGGCGTTGGATATTCGATAATCGACGTTTATCTCGACCGCTTGATAAATTCATCTCGAAGCGGTCATCTCTATACAATTGAAGATACCTTCATATATTTTGATTCCGACTATGTGTCCGAGCTTGACAACAAGATAAAAAATCTGCATGCGGCAGGCTGCAAGGTCTATCTGCGCTTATTGATATCGGCCGATGCCGATACTTCACTTATACCTTATGTAAATGCTCAAATCCCAACAGAGGAAACGGAATTTCTCGCCGTGACTATCAGCACCGCAGAAGCCGAGAAACATTTTTTTGCAGTCGTTGATTTTCTTTCAAGACGATATTCCCAAATAACCAACGGGAAAATTTCAGGTCTTGTCCTCGGTAAAAATGTCGATATGATGTCAAAATACAATTATTCAGGAGATATCGGGCTCATACAATATGCAAAAAACCTTGCTCAGTCACTGGATCTTATGGCGAGAACAGCCGTTATTTCTATACCGAATATCGAAATTTTACTTTCGATCTCGGATTCAAAGAGCTCTGACATTGACATTGAGCTTTTGATCATTTCACTGTGCCGCTATTTTGATCAAAGCGGCGGACTCGATTATTCGCTTATTATTGAGGGGGCACACACTCCTTATTCCCTAAACGCGTCTATGTTTGAAAATGCGCCTGAAGAAGAAGGGGATGAAGGCGGTAACACCGAAGAGATCGACAGCATAGACGAAAGCGCTGAAAGCTATGAGGAAGAGTCGGAAACTATCATTCAAGTTGAGCCGCTCTCTTCGGCAACAGAATACAGCGATTATTATTGCACCGACAACCTATATACCTTTGAGAGGGTGCTTGACAACCTTTCAAAGACCTACAAAAGTGTTCCAAAATCCTATGTTTACTGCTGGGAGCCTGATATAGCAGCAGTCGGCGGAGGACTTTCCGCGGCATATATCTATAGTTATTACAGCATAATGTTTTCAGAGAAGGGCTCGGCGTTTATCGTTTCTCTTCCCGATGGAGAGGAAGGTAAGCTTGGTGCAAAAAAGCTGAGCTATCTGATGAAATACATTGACACAGAGAGAAACAGCACAGGGTCGCTCTGCCTCTCAGCTCTTGAAATTTTCGGTGCTCTAAGCTGGGACGAGCTTATAGAAGGTTATGATGAGCAGCTTATAAACTACCGTTCCTTTTATGAAAATTCCCCTTTAGAAGCTCTGCCCGAAACTATCAAGGGAAGCTATGCACTTTGGGATTTTTCTTCCTCCTTCGGTTTTCTCGATTGGTTTGAGGGCAGCAATTGCCGTTCCCTCTATATCGACACTGCCAATACGGGCGAAAAAGCACTTTGCGCTGAAATTTCAAGCTTATCCTCTGTTAGCGAGGGATACTCCGACATGGTATATAGCTACGAATATCCCGAGGACATTTCGCTTATGCCTTATATTGAATTTGAATTTGAGATAAGCGAAGGCGGAAAAAATGCTCTATATGAGGTAATGGTCATAATCGGCGGAGAAGGTCACAGAATAGAAGCAAAAAAATTGGTTAAAAGCGATGTTTCAAGCAATATCATAGTTTCCACCGCAGATCTTGAGCAAATGAAACAGATCGATTATATCCGTTTGTGTGTTCGCAGAATATCCGGTGAAGCGGCTGATGCCGATTCCGCTTTTAAGATCTATCTGAAAAAAGTTACCGCACACAGCGATGAATATGACGATGAAGCCCTTGAAAATGCCGTTTTGGAGACACGTGCCAAAGCACAGAACACATTGCCCACAGGCAGTGATCTGCTAATTGCAAAGCCGAAGCTCGATTTTATTATTGCAGTTGCAATTATTATCATTATAGGCGTTGCCTTAGCCGGCTTTTATGAAAGAA
>JAZOAL010000087.1:0-3087 GCA_045595425.1 Eubacteriales bacterium | reverse complement strand
GTTGTTAAGTGGGTTTGGGCTTCTGCCCGACTGCATTTTGTACTCACAAATGCGATGCTGGTTCTAACCCGATATATTATTCTATGCAAAAACAAAAACTTCACTAACGACATATCCCGTTTAACACAGAGGATTTTTGTTTTACATAACCGCACCTAATATGAGGGTTAATATCGGAATAGTCACAATGCAAAGCAATGTGCTCATCAAAACACAGTTTGCAGCAAGCTCGCGTTCGCCGTGATATATTTCCGCAAGGTTTAACATAACCGCTGCACAGGGTGTGCCGCCGAGGATAAACATTGTTGCCTTGAAAACATAATCAAGTGGCAGAAAATAAATAATTATCAGGCACAATATTGGGAAAACGAGCAGCTTACAGCCACATATTGCATAAACAAAAGGACGCATAAACAGCTTCTTGAAAGGCACTGATGCTAAACGAATGCCAAGTATTATCATACAAAGCGGAGTGGTTATTTTGCCAAGCAAATCTATAGCGTTTAAATAGTTTTGCGGTATCACGCTCTGCGCATTGAGGGCAAAGAGCATCAACGCTATGCACATACTTATAACCGATGGGTTTATAAAAGCCTTTTTAAGTGTCATCATCCGCCTGTTTCCCGTAAGGCAATAAACGCCCACCGTAAAGGTAATTATATTCATTCCAACAACATAAACACAAGCAAAGGCGGCAACCTCGGGATTATTGGGCAACAAGGATTTTAAGATCGGTATTCCGAAAAATCCCGCATTTCCAAGTCCGAAGCTCACGGTGAGCATTCTATATCTTACATCAGCGTATTTTTTATGAAAAATCAAAAAAAGAATACCTGTTAACACCGCCTGCAGCAGAAATGCCATAAAAAAGAATAATAAAATTCTTTGTGTGTTATGCCATGTGCGCTCGGTTGCCATAAAGGATGATATAATCATACAAGGCGAGCAGATATAAACGAGTATTGAAGAAAGGGTTGGCAGATGCTCTGCCTTTGCGATTTTTGCCTTGCATGCGGCAAAGCCAGGTACTATGTAAAGCAGTGTTAAAAGAACATTGCTGAACGCTATATTAAAGCTCATCGAATTTCTCCCTTAATAAAAATTACAAGAAAGATGATACCACAGTTTATATTAATTTTCAATCGGCAATTTTAAAAGCGCCTGCTAAAAATAGCAGACGCGTTTTACTTTTTGCTTTAGTAACCACATCATCCCGAAGTGGTGAGCGCTAAATGCGACAGACTTTTCGGCGAGTCCGACGGTGAAGAATTGCCGCCGTTTTTGCGAAAATGTGACTACTAAACACTATTCCCCTTATGGTTTTAGGGGTTAATTTAAGAGAATCAAATCAACTCGATAATTGCCATCTCAGCAGCATCGCCGCGGCGGGGGCCTGTCTTGGTGATACGGCAGTAACCGCCGTTAACCTCGGCATACTTAGGAGCGATTTCGTTGTAAAGCTTTGCAACAACATCTTCCTTAGTAATGAAAGCCATAGCCTGACGCTTGCTGTGGAGGGTATTTGTCTTAGCGAGTGTAATATACTTCTCAGCCATTGACCTAACTTCCTTAGCTCTGGTAACGGTTGTCTCTATCTTACCATTTTCGAGAAGAAAAGTAACCATTGCGCGGAGCATTGCAGTTCTGTGGTCGCTGGATCTTCCAAGTTTACGAGTACCCGGCATTGATATTCACTCCTTTTATTCGTCGTCCTTCTTGAGGCTGAAGCCGAATGAATCGAGCTTTGCAATAACCTCTTCCAAAGACTTACGTCCAAGATTTCTAACCTTCATCATATCCTCTTCGGACTTATTGATAAGGTCTTCAACAGTGTTGATACCTGCGCGCTTAAGGCAGTTAAAGCTACGAACTGAAAGGTCAAGCTCATCGATAGTAAGGTCGAGAACCTTTTCCTTAGCATTGTCGTCCTTTTCAGCCATAATGCTCTGGGTATCGCTTACGCCTTCTGCAAGGTCTAAGAAGAGCTCGAAGTGCTCAATAAGAATTTTAGCCGAGAGAGCTACTGCCTCATCCGCTCTTATGGAGCCATCGGTCCAAACCTCAAGTGTAAGCTTATTCTTGTCAACAACATTGCCCACACGGGTGTTATCAACATTGAAGTTTGCCTTCAAAACCGGAGTATAGATAGAATCTATCGGAATAACACCGATTACATTCTGAGCCGGCTTATTCTGGTCAGCTGATACATATCCTCTACCCTTGTCAAGTGTCATCTCCATATTGAGCTTTGCACCCTCATCAAGTGTAGCGATATACATATCGGGGTTAAGAATTTCAACCTCGGAATCAGCCTTGATGGAAGCAGCTGTCACTACACAGGGGCCCTCTGCCTCAATATAAATCTTCTTAGCAGTTGCCGCGTGAAGCTTAGCTATAAGTCCCTTAAGGTTAAGAACGATTTCTGTTACATCTTCCTTAACACCCGGAATGGTGGAAAATTCGTGAACGATGCCATCTATCTTAACATCGGTTATAGCAACGCCTGGCAGGGTTGAGAGAAGAACTCTTCTCATGCTGTTGCCGAGTGTTGTTGCATAACCGCGCTCAAGCGGCTCCATTACGAACTTGCCATACTTACCATCAGCAGACAATTCGAGTGTTTCAATTCTGGGCTTTTCAATCTCTAACATTTAAAAGCTCCGTTTCTCCGTGCCGCAAATAGTTTTTATACTCCGCCCCGACACGGTGAGCAGAATATATATAATATTAACTATTATCTTGAATAGAATTCGACAATGAGCTGTTCCTCAACAGGAGCTTCAATCTGCTCACGGGTGGGAAGGCTCAAAACCTTAGCTGTAAGCTTTTCACGGTCAACAGAAATCCACTCAGGTGTGGGACGAGCACCGTTTGCTTCAACAACAGCCTTCATCTTGTCTGTTGCCTTTGCCTTTTCGCAGATAAGTCGGAGGCCAAGCGGTCTTAGGAAGACAATACTCAGGAACAACTCCTTGGCTCACAGAACGACATGGCTACGATCCGACTTATCCACTCAGGTGTGGGACGAGCACCGTTTGCTTCAACAACAGCCTTCATCTTGTCTGTTGCCTTTGCCTTTTCGCAGAT